>NZ_CP033460.1:1345925-1682406 GCF_003718735.1 Staphylococcus debuckii
CTTTACGAAACACGTGAAGCTGGATTAGCCTTCATCTTATTTGCATTCCTAGTGGTTTGGACAACAGATACAGGCGCATATTTATTTGGACGAAGTTTCGGCAAGCATAAACTATGGCCGGTCATCAGTCCGAATAAAACAATTGAAGGATTTATCGGCGGTGTATTAAGCAGTCTGCTCGTACCGTTGGTGATGCAATTCTTCGTGGATTTCGACTTCAATATTTGGATTATATTGCTGGTAACAGTTATTTTAAGTATGTTCGGACAATTAGGAGATTTAGTGGAATCTGGATTTAAACGTCATTTCGGCGTTAAAGATTCCGGTAAGATTTTACCTGGACACGGCGGGATTCTTGACCGTTTCGACAGCTTTATGTTTGTCTTACCACTTTTAAATATTTTATTATTGCAAAATTAATAATGCGAGGCATGCGAGAAGTGCAAACAGATAAATATGCGTTTGCTGAACAGCATGCCTCTTTTCTGTAGCAAGGTTCATCTTTTTGCTTGTACATCATTCAAAATATCATTAATATAATATATTATGTTGAAAATTTTCAACACTACATATCTCAGAAGGGCAATATGGAAAGCGTTGCTTATCCTCGCTGAAACTTTTGAGAAATGAAAATTTAACCAGAGGTGGCCCATTTTGATAATTACTATCTTAGCTTTTATTATCGTATTTGGTGTCTTAGTTTCCGTTCATGAGTACGGCCACATGTTTTTTGCAAAACGCGCAGGGATAATGTGTCCTGAATTTGCTATCGGCATGGGACCCAAGATTTTTAGTTTTAGAAAAAATGAAACATTATATACAATTAGACTCTTACCAGTCGGCGGCTATGTTCGAATGGCTGGAGATGGCATAGATGAAGTGCCGGTAGAACCAGGCATGTCAGTCAAAATCAAATTAAATGATAAAGATGAAATTACACACATTATTCTTGATGATCAACATAAATTCCAACAAGCAGAAGTGATTGAAGTAAAAAAATGTGATTTCAAAGATAAAATGTATGTGGAAGGTATTACATCTTATGATGATGAAAGACATCGTTTTTATATTGCGAAGGAAGCTTATTTCGTTGAAGGCGGCAGCTTAATACAAATTGCACCGCGCAATCGCCAATTTATGCATAAAAAACCGTATCAAAAATTCTTAACATTATTTGCAGGCCCTTTATTCAACTTTATTTTAGCTTTAGTCATCTTTGTAGGTCTTGCATACTATCAAGGTACACCTACGCATTCTATTAAAGCAGTGGCAGATCATTTCCCTGCACAAGAAGCGGGATTAAAAGCAGGTGATACAATTGAACAAATCGGACCGCATAAAATCAGCTCATTCGATGATGTTCAACAAGCGTTAGATAAGAATAAAGATAAACCGGTTAAAGTGACTTATGAAAGAGATGGCAAGAATAAAACTGTACAATTAACACCGAAAAAGGTTAAAGAAGGTACCAAAGTTAATCCGAAATATGCGTATAAACTGGGTTATCAACCAGCCACAGAACACTCGTCGCTGATTGAACCATTAACAGCCGGAGTTACTAAATTTTTCCAAGCGGGAACATTGATTTTCACAGCTATTGTAGGTATGATCGGCAGCATTTTCACTGGCGGATTCTCTTTTGATATGTTGAACGGACCAGTGGGTATTTATCATAATGTTGATACTGTAGTAAAAACTGGTATCATTAACTTGATAGGTTGGACTGCACTGTTAAGTGTCAACTTAGGTTTAATGAACTTATTGCCGATTCCCGCTCTTGATGGCGGACGCATACTCTTTGTGCTCTACGAAGCGGTATTCAGAAAACCAGTGAATAAGAAAGCAGAAACATACATTATTGGTGCAGGTGCCATTTTCGTCATTATAATTATGATATTAGTAACCTGGAATGACATACAGCGTTATTTCTTATAAGAAACGGAGGATTTGAGTTTTATGAGACAATCAAAAGTATTTATACCAACGATGAGAGAAGTCCCAGCAGAAGCTGAAGCCTTGAGTCATCGACTATTATTGAAAGCAGGATTAATCAAACAAAGTACCAGTGGCGTATACAGTTACTTGCCGCTAGCAACACGTGTCATTAACAACATTACAGCTATCGTACGCGAAGAAATGGAACGCATTGATGCAGTGGAAATTTTAATGCCTGCTTTACAACCTTCTGAATTATGGGAAGAATCAGGTCGTTGGGATGCTTACGGAAGTGAATTAATGCGCTTGACAGACAGAAACGGACGTCAATTTGCTTTAGGTCCGACACACGAAGAAGTCGTAACTTCACTTGTACGTGACGAAGTGAAATCCTACAAGCAATTGCCATTAACACTGTTCCAAATCCAATCTAAATTCAGAGATGAAAAACGTCCTCGTTTCGGTTTATTACGTGGTCGCGAATTTATCATGAAAGATGCCTATTCCTTCCATGCGGATGAAGAATCATTAGATGAAACATACAATCAAATGTACGACGCATACAGCCGCATTTTCAAACGCGCCGGCATCAACGCACGTCCAGTCGTTGCAGACTCAGGAGCAATCGGCGGCAGCCATACACACGAATTCATGGCCCTAAGCGAAATCGGCGAAGATACAATTGTCTACAGCGAGAATAGCGACTATGCAGCTAATATCGAAAAGGCAGAAGTGCCTTATGAGGCAAAAGAAAGCTCTGAAGAGTTATTAGAACTAGAAAAGGTTGCTACACCTGATGCACACACTGCTCAAGAAGTCGCTGATTATTTAAATCGTCCATTAGAACAAATTACCAAATCTATGATTTTCAAAGTGGATGGCGAATTTATCATCGTACTTGTACGTGGACATCATGAAATCAACGATGTGAAATTGAAAGCATACTTTGGTACAGATAATATTGAACTTGCAACACAAGATGAAATTATTAATTTAATCGGTGCTAAACCAGGTTCAATCGGACCTATTCAAGAAAAAGGCATCAAAGTATATGCAGATAACTTTGTCCAAGCGTCACCGAACTTAGTTATTGGAGCAAATGAAGATGGCTATCATTATATCAATGCAAATCCTGAGCGTGACTTTAACGTTGAAGCATTCGGCGATTTCCGCTTCATCTTAGAAGGAGAACCTTTAAGCGATGGATCAGGCGAAGCAAAATTCGCAGAGGGTATTGAAGTCGGACAAGTCTTCAAACTAGGTACAAAATATTCTGAAGCAATGAATGCCACATTCTTAGATAACCAAGGTAAAGCAAAACCATTAATCATGGGTTGCTATGGTATCGGCGTTTCCAGAACTTTAAGTGCCGTTGTGGAACAAAATAATGATGAAAATGGTATTATCTGGCCAAAATCCGTTACACCATTTGATTTGCACTTGATTACGATTAATCCTAAAAAAGAAGACCAACGTGAATTAGGCGATAAAATCTATGCTGAACTGCAATCATCATATGAAGTGCTGTATGATGACCGCAAAGAACGTGCAGGCGTAAAATTTAATGATGCTGATTTAATCGGTTTACCTATTCGTATTGTAGTCGGTAAACGTGCGGATGAAGGTATCGTAGAAGTAAAACGTCGCGATAACGGCGAGAGTGAAGAAGTTGAAGTTTCAAACTTAGCCTCTTATATCGATAGCTTATATACACAAATTTAACTAAACATTTTCCGAAGCTCTTTAAAAAGGGTTTCGGAAATTTTTTTTATTTTTACCGTAATCCTACCCATCAAAGTGTTTGCAGAGTTAACAGCTCAATTATTATAGTTTTAGTATTTTTAGAACGGTCGAAAATTTGGTATAATATTGAAGAGTTTCTAAAAATGAACGTAAGTAACGTAACCGCGCTGATTTAAAAGTGTGGTTCTGTTTTTCATAAAAGTAGTACTGCAAAAATCCTCTGACTTCCTCTTAAAACAATTGAGTTGTAATTCTATTCCTGCAGTTCTACAATTTTATTTAATCAATCATTAAGGTGGTAATTGTCTTGGCAATGACAAATCAAGAAAAATTTAAAGTTCTAGCTGATCAAATTAAAATTGCGAATCAGTTAGAACCTGAAATATTAGAACAAAGTGAGTTAACACGTATTGATGTGTCGTCAAAAGCACGCACATGGCTTTTTCAAATCACCTTGCCGCATTTCTTATCTCACGAAGATTATTTATTATTTACCCATGCTTTGACCCAAGAATTCAAAGACATTGCTACAGTGAATTGGCATTTTAAAGTTCAAGATACGATGCACCAAGATGAACATGCCATGAAATATTTCAATCACTGTATCGATCAAACAGGCTTATCACCTAAAGTTAAAGGTCAATTGAAACAGAAACGTCTAATTATGTCAGGGGACGTTTTGAAAGTAATGGTTTCTAATGACGTTGAACGCGATTATTTTCATAAAGCTTGCAATGGCAGTTTAGTGAAAGCCTATCGCCAATGTGGTTTTGATGTGAACAAAATCGTCTTTGAAACAGATAATGACGGTCAAGATGCGGATTTAGCATCGCTTGAAGCTTATATTCAAGAAGAAGATCAACAAAGTGCTAAAGAAGCTACTGAAAAATTAGAAAAAATGAAAGCTGAAAAGGCGAAACAACAAGATAATAACGAAAGCTCAGTCGCAAAATGTCAAATCGGTAAACCAATTCAAGTGGACAACGTGCGTTCAATTGAATCTATCATCGAAGAAGAATTTAAAGTGGCCATCGAAGGTGTCATCTTCGATATGAATATTAAAGAGTTGAAGAGTGGACGTCATATTGTCGAATTAAAAGTCACAGACTATACGGATTCACTCGTGCTTAAAATGTTCACGCGTAAGAATAAAGATGACTTAGAACACTTCAAAGCGCTAAGTGTTGGTAAATGGGTGAGAGCTCAAGGACGTATTGAAGAAGATACGTTTGTGCGTGACTTAGTTATGATGATGTCAGATATTGAAGAAATCAAAAAAACACCTAAACAAGATAAAGCAGATGATAAACGTGTTGAATTGCATCTGCATACTGCAATGAGTCAAATGGACGGAATTAATAATATCGGTGATTATGTAGCACAAGCAGCCAAATGGGGACATCCAGCCATAGCTGTGACAGATCATAATGTGGTACAAGCTTTCCCAGATGCTTTTGCGGCAGCGGAGAAAAACGACATTAAAATGTTATATGGGATGGAAGGTATGTTGGTAGATGACGGTGTACCGATTGCCTATAAACCGACAGACCGTATATTGAAAGATGCAACGTATGTCGTATTTGACGTTGAAACTACAGGGCTTTCAAACCAATATGACAAAATCATCGAGTTAGCCGCTGTTAAAGTACATGATGGTGAAATTATAGACAAATTTGAACGTTTCAGTAATCCACATGAACGTTTATCAGACACTATCAAGAATTTAACGCATATTTCTGATGATATGTTAGTAGATGCTCCGGAAATTGACGAGGTATTAACTGAGTTCAAAGAATGGGTCGGCGATGCGATTTTCGTTGCGCATAACGCATCATTCGATATGGGCTTTATTGATACAGGCTATGAACGTGCTGGGCTCGGTAATTATACGAACGGAGTGATTGATACCCTAGAATTATCTCGTACCATCAATACTGAGTTTGGTAAGCATGGCTTGAACTTCTTAGCGAAAAAATATGGCGTAGAACTGACACAACATCACCGTGCCATTTATGATACGGAAGCCACAGCATACATTTTCATTAAAATGTTGAAACAAGTAGAAGAATTAGGTGTAACGAACCATAAAGATATCAACCAATCATTATCTAATGAAGATGCATATAAACGGGCGCGTCCAAGTCATGTGACAATTTTAGTGCAGAACCAAGAAGGCTTGAAGAATTTATTTAAGATTGTCAGTGAATCTTTAGTCACATATTACTATCGAACACCACGTATTCCGCGTTCCTTGTTGGATGAATATCGTGAAGGATTATTGATTGGAACTGCTTGTGATGAAGGTGAAGTCTTCACAGCGGTAATGCAGAAAGATCAATCGCAAGTAGAACGGATTGCGAAATATTATGACTATATCGAAGTACAACCGCCTGCGTTGTATCAAGATTTGATTGATCGCGAATTGATTCGTGATAATAAAACGATGGAAGAAATTTATGAAAGACTTTTGAAAGCGGGAGAAGCGGTTAATGTACCGATTGTAGCTACAGGCAACGTGCATTATCTCAATGAACATGATGGGATTGCACGTAAGATTCTGATTGCTTCACAACCAGGTAATCCGCTGAACCGTTCAACGTTACCTGAAGCCCATTTCCGCACTACTGACGAAATGTTGGATGCTTTTCACTTTTTAGGAGAAGAAAAAGCACGTGAAATTGTAATAGACAATACACAAGCATTAGCTGATAAAATTGAACGCGTGGTTCCAATCAAAGACCAATTGTACACACCGCACATGGATGGTGCGAATGAAGAAATACGTGAATTAAGTTATAAGAATGCACATAAACTTTACGGTGAAGACTTACCGCAAATCGTAGTAGATCGTCTAGAAAAAGAACTTGAAAGTATCATCGGTAATGGATTCTCGGTTATCTATTTGATTTCGCAACGTTTAGTTAAAAAATCATTGAATGACGGCTACTTAGTAGGTTCACGTGGTTCAGTCGGTTCCAGTTTCGTAGCGACAATGACTGAGATTACCGAAGTTAATCCGCTTCCTCCTCACTACATTTGTCCAAAATGTAAGAAAAGCGAGTTCTTCAATGATGGTTCAGTCGGTTCCGGTTTCGACCTGCCAGATAAGAAATGTGAGTGCGGCGCTGAAATGATTAAAGAAGGACAAGATATTCCTTTCGAAACTTTCTTAGGGTTCAAAGGGGATAAAGTTCCTGACATCGACTTGAACTTCAGTGGTGAATATCAACCTGAAGCGCATAACTATACCAAAGTATTGTTCGGTGAGGATAAAGTATTCCGTGCCGGTACAATTGGTACTGTAGCAGAGAAGACTGCATTCGGTTATGTGAAAGGATATCTCAACGACCAAGGTATTCATAAACGTGGCGCAGAAGTCGATCGTTTAGTGAAAGGTTGTACAGGTGTTAAGCGTACGACTGGTCAGCACCCAGGCGGTATTATCGTAGTGCCGGATTACATGGATATTTATGATTTCACACCAGTTCAATATCCAGCCGATGATCAATCCTCACCTTGGATGACAACACACTTTGACTTCCACTCAATACACGATAATGTATTGAAACTCGATATTCTAGGACACGATGATCCGACAATGATCCGTATGTTGCAAGATTTGTCGGGTATTGATCCGAAAACTGTACCGGTTGATGATAAAGAAACGATGCGTATCTTCAGTACACCAGAATCTCTGGGAGTTACGGAAGAAGAAATTATGTGTAAAACAGGCACATTCGGTGTGCCAGAATTTGGTACAGGCTTCGTAAGACAAATGCTTGAAGATACTAAACCGACGACTTTCTCAGAACTGGTACAAATTTCTGGTCTGTCTCACGGTACCGATGTATGGTTAGGAAACGCCCAAGACTTAGTCCGTTCAGGTACATGTGACCTTTCTGGCGTTATCGGTTGTCGTGACGATATTATGGTTTACTTGATGTATGCAGGACTCGAACCGTCATTAGCCTTCAAGATTATGGAAGCTGTGCGTAAAGGTAAAGGACTGCAAGAAGAATGGGAAGAAATTATGAAAGAGAACAACGTGCCGGATTGGTACTTGGATTCTTGTAAAAAAATCAAGTACATGTTCCCGAAAGCCCATGCGGCTGCCTATGTCTTAATGGCCGTGCGTATTGCGTACTTTAAAGTACATTATCCGCTTTATTACTATGCAAGTTACTTTACGGTCCGTGCATCAGACTTTGATTTAATTACAATGATTAAAGATAAAGAAGGCATTAAGAGTGTCGTGAAAGATATGTATTCTAAATATATGGAACTTGGTAAAAAAGAAAAAGACGTCTTAACAGTCTTGGAAATTATGAATGAAATGGCACATCGCGGTTTCCGCATGCAGCCGATCAGTTTAGAAAAAAGCCAAGCCTTTGAATTCATTATTGAAGGAGATACTCTAATCCCACCGTTTGTTGCGGTTCCTGGATTAGGTGAAAACGTAGCAAAACGTATTGTAGAAGCACGTGAAGAAGGTCCGTTCTTATCTAAAGAAGATTTGAATAAAAAAGCCGGTTTATCACAAAAAGTTATTGAATACCTTGATGAATTAGGTTCATTGCCAGGTCTTCCAGACAAAGCACAACTATCAATTTTTGATATGTAATTGCAACTCAGTAGTTAAAACCTTGCCATTGTGCAACAATTGGCAATTAAATGTCGACTGTGTTATAATTATAGTGCGTAAAAAATGAACTTTAGTCACGAAGAGTGGGGTTTACCCGCTCTTTTCTATTTGTATAAAAGGAGGTTCGCATGAGTAAAATCACTGAACAAATTGAAGAAATCATTCAACCCGTATTAGATGATTTGAATTTTGAACTCGTAGAAATTGAATTTACTAAAGAAGGTAAAGACCGCTTCCTCAGAATTTCAATCGACAAAGAGGGCGGCGTCGACTTGAATGACTGTACGCTTGCTTCTGAGAAAATCAGTGAAGTCATGGATGAAGAAGACCCGATTGAACAAATGTATTATCTTGATGTCGCATCACCAGGTGCTGAACGTCCTATCAAAAATGATAAAGCGTTCCGTGATGCTGTCGATCAACCTGTATTTGTTTCTCTTTATGCGCCGATTGAAGGCTCTAAAGAGTGGTTAGGTGTTTTACAATCTGTAACAGATGACCATGTTGTCATCAAAGCGCAAGTTAAGGAAAAGAAAAAGGAAGTTGAAATCCCTAGAAATAAAATTGCTAAAGCACGTCATGCAGTATTGATTTAACGTGATTAGGAGGATTTAACCGTGTCAAGTAATGAATTATTGTTAGCAACAGAGTATTTAGAAAAAGAAAAGAAAATTCCAAGAGAAGTATTAATTGATGCAATCGAAGCAGCTTTGATTACAGCTTATAAGAAAAATTATGAAGCTGCGCGCAACGTCCGTGTTGAATTAAATATGGATGAAGGTACTTTCAAAGTGATTGCACGTAAAGAAGTAGTAGATGATGTATTTGATGACCGTGAAGAAGTAGACATCAGTACAGCATTAGAAAAAAATCCAGCTTATGAAATCGGCGATATTTATGAAGAAGATGTAACACCTAAAGACTTTGGGCGTGTAGGTGCGCAAGCTGCTAAACAAGCAGTGATGCAACGTTTACGCGATGCTGAACGTGAAATTTTGTATGATGAGTTCATCGACAAAGAAGAAGATATCGTCACAGGTATTATCGACAGAGTCGACCATCGTTATGTATATGTTAATTTAGGACGTACAGAAGCGGTATTATCTGAAGCTGAAAGAAGCCCGAATGAAAGCTACATCCCTAACGAACGTATCAAAGTATATGTTAATAAAGTAGAACAAACTACAAAAGGTCCTCAAATCTATGTATCAAGAAGCCATCCTGGTTTATTGAAGCGTTTATTTGAACAAGAAGTACCTGAAATTTATGATGGTACTGTAGTGATTAAATCTGTAGCACGTGAAGCAGGTGATCGTTCTAAAATCAGTGTTTACTCTGACAATCCAGATATCGATGCTGTAGGCGCATGTGTAGGTTCTAAAGGTGTACGTGTGGAAGCAATTGTAGAAGAACTTGGCGGAGAAAAAATCGACATCGTTCAATGGAACGAAGATCCTAAAGTATTCGTTAAAAATGCTTTAAGTCCTTCACAAGTCCTTGAAGTCATTGTAGACGAAGCAAATCAGTCTACAACAGTTATTGTTCCAGATTATCAACTTTCATTAGCAATTGGTAAACGTGGTCAAAACGCTCGTTTAGCTGCGAAGTTAACTGGTTGGAAAATTGATATCAAATCAGAATCAGATGCTAGAGAAGCCGGCATTTATCCAGTTCCTGAAGTAGAAGAAACTGACGATGAACCAACAGAAGATTTAACTGAAGAAGTAGTCATCAATCAAGTTGACGAAGAACCTGATGTGGAAGCAGAAGAAGCAGCTGAAATTGAAGAGGCTGAAGCAACTGAAGAAGCGGACACAGAAGAACTTGAAGACGAAGCAGTAGCTTCAGAGATTGAAGAAGCAGAAGCTGAAGAATCTGCAGAAGAAGAAGCAATCGAAGAAACATTTGAAAAAGATTCTAAAAAAGACGTAGAAGAATAATTTGGAGTGAATAACTTTATGAAGAAAAAGAAGATTCCAATGAGAAAGTGTATTCTTTCTAACGAAATGCGTCCCAAAAATGACATGATTCGTGTGGTTATCAATAAAGAAGGAGAGATTTCTGCGGATGCTACAGGTAAGAAGCCTGGGCGCGGTGCTTACGTTTCTAAAGACGTCGCACTTGTTGAACAAGCACAGAAAAAAGGCGTGCTTGAAAAGTTCTTCAACTCAGATGCAGAAACGCTTGCTCCTGTATATAAAGAAATCATACGTCTCATTTACAGAGAAGAGATTCCAAAATGAATAAGAGCAACATCTTGAATTTTTTAGGATTGGCAATGCGCGCTGGTAAAGTTAAAAGCGGTGAATCCGTCATTTTAACTGAAATCAAAAAGAGAAAAGTCTCTTTAGTGATTCTTTCAGAGGATGCTTCGGCAAGGACTGAGAAAGATATCAGCCAAAAATGCGAAAGTTACCAAGTCCCATTACGTATATTCGGAACCAGAGAAGAACTTGGGCAAGCCCTAGGTAAATCATCTCGCGTGAATATCGCTATAATGGATAACGGTTTTGCCAAAAAGCTATTATCAATGATAGATGAATAACGTAAGGAGTGATTATATGAGTAAACAGAGAATTTACGAGTATGCAAAAGATTTAAATTTAAAAAGTAAAGATGTTATTGATGAATTGAAAAAGATGAATGTAGAGGTGTCTAACCATATGCAAGCGTTAGAGCCTAACGAAATCAAAGAATTAGATAAAAAATTCAAACCAGGTTCATCTAAAGATAAGCAAGATAATAAAGCTGCTCAAAATAATCACAAAAAACATCAAAATAACAATAAAGATAAAAACAACAATAATGGCGGCAACGCTAAAAAGAATAACAATAAGAAAGACAACAAGACAAATCATCATAATAAAAATCAAAAAAATAACAAAAACAATAAAAACAACAAGAATAATAAAAATCAAAAACAAGCACCTAAGCAAGAAACTGTAAAAGAAATGCCAGAAAAAATTTCTTATACTGAAGGCATCACGGTGGGCGAATTAGCTGAGAAAATGAATATTGAATCATCTAATATCGTTAAGAAATTGTTCCTATTAGGAATTATGGCGAACATTAACCAATCACTAGATGATGAAACGGTTGAATTGATTGCTGATGATTATGGTATCGAAATCGAAAAAGAAGTTGTTATCGACGAAGAAGACTTAGATATCTACTTCGATGATGAAGAAGAAGATTCAGATGCAATTGAACGTCCTGCAGTTGTAACTATTATGGGACACGTTGACCATGGTAAAACAACATTACTTGACTCAATCCGAAACACACATGTGACTGAAGGTGAAGCAGGCGGTATCACACAACATATCGGTGCTTATCAAATTGAAAATGACGGCAAAAAAATCACTTTCTTAGATACACCAGGACATGCTGCCTTCACAACAATGCGTGCACGTGGTGCACAAGTTACTGATATTACAATTTTAGTAGTAGCTGCAGATGATGGTGTAATGCCTCAAACAATTGAAGCCATCAACCATGCTAAAGAAGCCGATGTACCAATTATCGTAGCAGTTAATAAAGTTGATAAACCAACAGCGAATCCTGATCGCGTAATGCAAGAGTTGACTGAATATGGTTTATTCCCTGAAGACTGGGGCGGCGATACAATCTTCGTACCACTTTCTGCCTTAAGCGGAGACGGTATTGATGACTTGCTTGAAATGATTGTCTTAGTTTCAGAAGTACAAGAATTAAAAGCTAATCCAGAAAAACGTGCTGTAGGTACTGTAATTGAAGCAGAACTTGATAAATCTCGCGGACCTGCCGCTTCATTACTTGTTCAAAACGGTACATTGCATGTCGGTGATGCGATTGTAGTCGGCAACACTTACGGCCGTGTACGTGCAATGGTTAACGATATCGGTAAACGTGTTAAATCTGCTGGCCCTTCAACACCTGTTGAAATTACAGGTATCAACGATGTACCGCAAGCTGGTGACCGCTTCGTTACCTTCTCTGATGAAAAACAAGCACGTCGTATTGGTGAAGCACGTCATGAAGAAAGTATTCTTCAACAACGTCAAGAAAGTAAAAACGTGACACTAGATAACTTGTTTGAACAAATGAAACAAGGTGAAATGAAAGACCTTAACATCATTATCAAAGGTGACGTACAAGGTTCTGTAGAAGCACTTGCTGCATCATTAATGAAAATTGATGTTGAAGGCGTTAACGTACGTATCATTCACACTGCTGTGGGTGCAATCAACGAATCTGACGTGACATTAGCAAATGCTTCAAACGGTATTATCATCGGATTTAACGTACGTCCTGATTCAGGTGCAAAACGTGCTGCAGAACAAGAAAATGTAGATATGCGTTTACACCGTGTAATTTATAACGTAATTGAAGAAATTGAATCAGCAATGAAAGGTATGCTTGATCCTGAATATGAAGAAAAAGTCATCGGACAAGCTGAAGTTCGCCAAACATTCAAAGTGTCTAAAGTCGGTACAATTGCTGGTTGTTACGTGACTGACGGCAAAATCACTCGTAACGCTGGTGTACGTGTCATCCGTGACGGCATCGTAGTCTTTGAAGGCCAATTAGATACATTGAAACGTTTCAAAGACGACGTTAAAGAAGTTGCGCAAGGTTACGAATGTGGTATTACAATTGAAAAATTCAACGATATTAAAGTAGAAGACATCATTGAAGCTTATGAAATGGTAGAAATCGAAAGATAATATTGTGCTTTAAAAATGCACTTTCCTTAGTTGGAAAGTGCATTTTTGTGTATCTCCTTCATATCAGCACTACTTCCATCAGAATCGTGGTAAAGTTAAAGAAATAACTAACGATGATGGGAGAGATTTCAATGTTAACAAATATTTGGTTCAACTTAGGTTGCGACGATTTAGATAAGAGCATGAAGTTTTATAAAGATATCGGCTTTACGATTATCCAACAACCAGGACAAGAGGGAGAGATGTTCGGATTTAAAGCGCAAACAGGTTCACCCGTAATGGTTGTGCCTAGAGAGCGCTTTAAACAATATATAGGAAAAGAAACAACTGGAAATGACGTATTAATTTCCTTATCAGTGAAAACTGAGGAAGAAGCGGATGAACTTGCGAAGAAAGTAGAAGCGGCTGGTGGCGTAATTAAAGATGCGCCTAAAGTCAGAAATAATTTCTATGGCTTCTCATTCCAAGATATTGATGGACACTTTTTTAATATCATTGTAATGGCGTAATAGGATATTAAATTGTGATTCGTTTTTGCAGTAATTGTGTTTCAAAATGAAATGCAAATCGAAAATGAAACGTCGAAAATTGGTGTATTCTGCTCCTTATTCTACAGTTAAGCAAAAGTTGAAAAGGACTGTGACCATTTGAAAGTAAAGAATTACCTTGTAATAACAATGATTCTAAAGAAAGAATCTTTAAAAAGAGGATTACACAGATGCACATGAAAATGAAATGTAAATTTTATTTTGAAATGAACGATTAAACGTTTACGCATTCTTTACATGCTTAACTGTACCTTTACATTCATTAGTGTGCACGTAAGTGATTAAACATGACGCTACAAGGGAAAAACTTTGTCATCAAGGTGATTTTAGTCTATAATTTTGGATTGAAGCAAATCGTTAAATGTAGATTAGAAGAGGTGAAACAAATGAGTAGGATGAGAGCAGAACGTGTTGGTGAGCAAATGAAAAAAGAATTAATGGATATCATCAATAATAAAGTCAAAGATCCACGTATCGGCTTTATTACGATTACAGATGTTCAACTCACTAACGACTTATCATTAGCTAAAGTATACTTGACTGTATTAGGTAATGAGAAAGAAGTTGATGATACATTCAAAGCACTTGAAAAAGCTAAAGGATTTATTAAATCTGAATTAGGTTCAAGAATGCGTTTAAGAATTATTCCTGACTTACAATTTGAATATGATCATTCAATTGAATACGGAAATAAAATTGAAAAAATGATTCAAGATTTACACAAAAAAGACTAATGAATCATTTATGTCACAAGCTGTATTTCTCTTAAGGAGAGATGCAGCTTTTTAATATACAAAATTAACATTTGCTTATTTTTACTATTTCTTAAGTTTAAACTGATGTAAAATAGATATGGTACGAATTAAATTTGAGGTGTTAAAAATGGATGGTATTTTACCTGTTTTTAAAGAACGCGGTCTTACAAGCCACGATGTAGTCTTTAAACTACGTAAAATTTTACATACTAAAAAAGTAGGTCATACGGGGACGCTTGATCCGGAAGTGGATGGTGTATTACCTGTATGTGTAGGGAATGCTACTAAAGTAAGTGATTATATTATGGATATGGGCAAAGCATATGAAGCAGAAGTTACAATCGGTTTCAGTACAACGACTGAAGATCAAACTGGAGAAGTATTAGAAACTAAGGAAGTTAAAGCAGATGCTTTGTCAGTTGAGAAAATTGATCAAGCAATCGATTCATTTAAAGGTGAAATTGAACAAATTCCCCCTATGTATTCTTCAGTAAAAGTGAATGGACGTAAACTATACGAATATGCACGTAACAACGAAACAGTCGAACGACCGAAACGCAAAGTAAACATTTACGAAATTCAACGTACAACAGAACCGCAATTTCATAATGGCGTCTGCACTTTTAATCTTGCTATTCGTTGCGGCAAAGGTACTTACATTCGTACATTAGCGACTGATATAGGAAAGGTATTGGGATACCCAGCGCATATGTCATGCTTAACGCGTGTTGAAAGCGGCGGCTTCAAAATTCATGATAGTTTGAAATTAGGCGAAATAGAAACACTTTTTAAGCAAGAATCATTACAGGAACGCTTATTTCCTATAGAATATGGATTAAAGGGATTACCGCATATTCAAATCAGTAATCCAAACATGAAAAAACGTATATTAAATGGACAGAAATTTAATAAAAGCGATTTTGAGGAAGCGATTGAAGGTATCACTGTATTTATGGATAGTGATTCTGAAAAAGCACTCGCGCTTTATATCCCACATTCTGAAAAAAACAATGAAATCAAGCCGAAGAAAGTTTTTAATTAAAGGAGAGGCACACTATGAAAGTGATAGAAATTACACATCCCATTCAACCAGATCAATATATACAAGAAGACGTTGCAATGGCATTAGGCTTCTTTGATGGATTGCACAAAGGGCATGCACAAGTGTTTCATGCATTGAATGAAATCGCTGAAAAGAAAAATCTAAAGAAAGCAGTGATGACATTTGATCCGCATCCATCAGTCGTTCTGAATCCAAAACAAAAAAGAACTGATTATCTTACACCTTTAGCGGATAAGGTTGAGATTTTGGAAGCTTATGATATTGATTATGTGATTATAGTGAACTTTACTTCTAAATTCGCTGATTGTTCAATAGAAGAATTCGTAGAACAGTATCTTGTAGGCAATCATGTGAAAGAAGTGATTGCTGGCTTTGATTTTACTTTCGGAAAACATGGGAAAGGCAACATGTCAGTACTAAAAGAACTTAAAGAGCATTTCAATACGACTGTAGTGAGCAAACAAGAAATGTATTCTGAAAAAATTTCCACTACTGAAATTCGCCGTGCTTTAAAAGAGGGCAACTTGAAAAAGGCCAATGAAGAATTAGGCTACCGTTATCGTATTAAAGGCACAGTGGTTCAAGGTGAGAAACGGGGCCGCACAATTGGTTTCCCTACAGCTAATATTGAACCGAGCGATGATTACGTTTTACCTAAAAAAGGTGTCTATGCAGTAAGCCTAGCAATTGGTGCAGAACAACGCATATATCGCGGAGTTTGCAATGTCGGCGTAAAACCTACGTTCCACGATCCGAAAAAATCACACGTAGTGATTGAAGTAAATATTTTCGACTTTGACCAAGATATTTATGGAGAACGTGTCGTAGTATTTTGGCACCATTATTTAAGACCTGAAGTTAAGTTTGACGGCATCGATCCGCTCGTTGAACAGATGAATAAAGATAAAGAACAAGCGAAATATCTATTATCTGTTGATTTCGGTGATGAAGTATCATATAATATTTAGGTCGGAATGATTGTATCTATTACAATCAGATTGAACTTAAACAGTCCTCTATCTTGGTAGGTCGAGACTCCGACGCCTCACTCAGACTGAGGAGACTATATATAATTAAAGGAGGAAATTGACTATGGCAATTTCACAAGAACGTAAAGACGAAATCATTAAAGAATACCGTGTACACGAAACTGATACTGGTTCACCAGAAGTACAAATCGCTGTATTATCTGCTGAAATCAATGCATTAAACGATCACTTACGTACACACAAAAAAGACCACCATTCACGTCGTGGCTTATTAAAAATGGTAGGTCGTCGTAGACATTTATTAAACTACTTACGTAAAAAAGATATTCAACGTTACCGTGAATTAATCAAATCATTAGGTATCCGTCGTTAATCTTTTTAAGTAATTAAACTGATACCATTTAGAGGAAAGAACCATCGTTGGTTTCTTTCCTTTTTTTATAGGATGAATAGAATCCAGAATATAAATATGTACGCGTAAATGATATGATAGAAGTATTAAATGTTAAAGAGGTAGTAATAGAAAGGAGATTCCTAATGTCTCAAGAAAAGAAAGTGTTTAAGACTGAATGGGCCAACCGACCATTATCGATAGAAACTGGACAAATGGCGAAACAAGCAAATGGGGCGGTACTTGTACGTTATGGCGACACAGTTGTATTATCTACAGCCACTGCATCAAAAGAACCCCGTGACGGTGATTTCTTCCCATTAATGGTCAACTATGAAGAAAAAATGTATGCGGCAGGTAAAATTCCTGGGGGCTTTAAGAAACGTGAAGGGCGCCCGGCTGACGAAGCTACATTAACTGCACGCTTAATCGATAGACCGATTCGTCCTCTATTCCCTAAAGGTTATAGACATGACGTTCAAATTATTAATATGGTATTGAGTGCAGACCCTGATTGCTCACCTGAAATGGCAGCGATGATTGGTTCATCTATGGCATTGAGTGTTTCTGATATTCCATTCCAAGGTCCGATTGCAGGTGTCAACGTTGGTTATATTGATGGCGAATATGTCATTAACCCGACAGTAGAACAAAAAGAAGTTTCACGTTTAGATTTAGAAGTTGCCGGTCATAAAGACGCGGTAAACATGGTTGAAGCTGGCGCAAGCGAAATCACTGAAAAAGAAATGCTAGACGCAATCTTCTTTGGTCATGAAGAAATCAAACGCCTAGTTGACTTCCAACAAGAAATTATTGATTATCTTCAACCTGAAAAAACGGAATTCATTCCTAAAGAGCGTGATACTGCAGTTGAAGAAAAAGTCACAGCTTTAACCGAAGAAAAAGGATTAAAAGATGCCATCCAAACTTTCGATAAAAAAGAACGTGAAGAAAATATCGATGCAATTCGTGACGAAGTCATTGCTGAATTTGATGACGAAGAAAATCCAGATAATGAAGAGGTACTCGCTGAAGTTAACGCTATCTTAAATGATTTAGTGAAAGAAGAAGTACGTCGTCAAATCGCTGATGACAAAATCCGTCCAGATGGTCGTAAACCAGACGAAATTCGTCCACTTGATTCAGAAGTAGGTCTATTACCTCGTGCGCATGGCTCAGGATTATTCACACGTGGTCAAACACAAGCACTTTCTGTATTAACATTAGGTGCAATGAGTGAGTATCAATTAATTGATGGTTTAGGTACAGAACAAGAAAAACGCTTTATGCATCACTATAACTTCCCGAATTTCTCAGTTGGGGAAACAGGTCCAGTGCGTGCACCAGGACGTCGTGAAATTGGACATGGTGCATTAGGTGAACGTGCATTGCGTTATATTATTCCTGATACTAAAGACTTCCCATATACTGTACGTATTGTCAGTGAAGTATTAGAATCTAATGGTTCTTCATCACAAGCATCAATTTGCGGCTCTACGCTTGCATTAATGGATGCCGGTGTGCCAATCAAAGCACCTGTAGCGGGAATCGCGATGGGTCTAGTTACACGTGATGATAACTATACGATTTTAACGGATATCCAAGGTATGGAAGATGCTTTAGGCGATATGGACTTTAAAGTAGCAGGTACTGAAAAAGGTATTACAGCTATCCAAATGGATATTAAAATTGATGGTTTAACACGTGAAATTATCGAAGAAGCTTTAGAACAAGCGCGTGTAGGTCGTTTGACAATCTTAAATCATATGCTTGAAACAATTGATCAACCACGTCCTGAATTAAGTGCATATGCACCTAAAGTAGAAACAATGACTATCAAACTTGAGAAAATCAGAGATGTGATTGGGCCTGGCGGTAAGAAAATCAATGAAATCATTGATGAAACAGGCGTTAAATTGGATATTGAACAAGATGGAACCATCTTTATCGGTTCAGTTGATCAAGATATGATTAACCGTGCACGTGAAATTATCGAAGATATTACACGTGAAGCGGAAGTCGGCCAAGTTTACAATGCGAAAGTAAGACGTATTGAAAAATACGGTGCATTTGTAGAACTTTTCCCAGGCAAAGATGCTTTATTACACATTTCTCAAATCGCAAATCAACGTATCAACAAAGTTGAAGATGTATTGAAAATGGGAGATACGATTGAAGTCAAAGTTACTGAAATCGATGATAAAGGCAGAGTAAATGCTTCCCACCGCGCTTTATTAAATAAAGAAGATTAATCCAATGAAACCAGAAGGATATTTGCGTAAAGACAGATATTCACTTCTGGTTTTCTTTATACATAACAGCTGCCTCTGACCCCCGTGTGAAGTAGTGTACATTGCGCCTATTTTAACCTATAATATAATATGAATACTTATATGGTCGGGGAATTATAAATAGGAGGTAACATTTTGAATTTAGTAAAGAAAAAGAATAATGATATTCGCATCATCCCGCTTGGCGGCGTGGGTGAAATTGCGAAAAATATGTATATCGTCGAAGTAGACGATGAAATGTTTATGCTGGATGCAGGATTAATGTTCCCAGAAGATGAAATGCTGGGTGTCGATGTTGTCATTCCAGATATTCAGTATGTCATTGAAAATAAAGATAAATTAAAAGGAATTTTCCTTACACATGGTCATGAACATGCGATAGGTGCAGTAAGTTATGTACTTGAACAAGTCGATGCGCCAGTATATGGCTCGAAATTAACACTTGCATTAGTGAAAGAAAATATGAAAGAACGTAATATTAATAAAAAAGTACGTTACTATACAGTGAATGATGAATCAGTTATGCGTTTCAAAAACGTCAACGTGTCATTTTTCAACACAACACATAGTATTCCAGACAGTTTGGGTGTAACTATCCATACTTCTTACGGTGCCATTGTTTATACTGGCGAATTTAAATTTGATCAAAGCTTGCATGGCAACTATGCACCTGACTTGAAAAAAATGACTGAAATCGGCGAAGAAGGTGTATTTGCGTTAATCAGTGATTCTACTGAAGCTGAAAAACCTGGTTATAACACACCGGAAAATGTGATTGAGTCACATATGTTAGATGCCTTCACAAAAGTGAATGGTCGTTTAATTGTATCTTGCTATGCATCTAACTTTATCCGTATCCAACAAGTATTGAATATTGCAAGCAAACTCAACCGTAAAGTATCCTTCTTAGGCCGTTCATTAGAATCATCATTCAATATTGCACGTAAAATGGGATATTTCAATATTCCTAAAGATTTATTAATTCCAATTAATGAAGTTGAAAATTATCCTAAAAATGAAGTCGTAATTATTGCGACAGGTATGCAAGGTGAACCTGTTGAAGCTTTAAATCAAATGGCCAGACAAAAACACAAAATTATGAACATCGAACCAGGCGACTCTGTATTCTTAGCAATTACCGCTTCTGCCAACATGGAAGTAATCATTGGTGATACATTGAATGAATTAGCACGTGCTGGTGCCGAAATTATTCCAAATAGCAAGAAAATCCACGCTTCAAGTCATGGTTGCATGGAAGAACTTAAAATGATGATCAACATCATGAAGCCAGAATACTTTATCCCCGTCCAAGGCGAGTTCAAAATGCAAATTGCCCATGCAAAATTAGCTGCTGAAGCAGGCGTAGCACCAGAAAAAATCTTCTTAGCTGAAAAAGGGGATGTATTGAATTTCGATGGTAAAGACATGGTACTGAATGAAAAAGTAGAATCCGGAAATGTTTTAATTGACGGTATTGGTGTCGGCGATGTTGGTAATATCGTATTACGTGACCGTCACTTGCTTGCTGAAGATGGCATCTTTATTGCGGTAGTAACACTAGATCCGAAAAATAGAAGAATCGCAGCAGGTCCTGAAATTCAATCACGTGGATTTGTTTATGTACGTGAAAGTGAAGAATTATTGAAAAAAGCGGAAGAAAAAGTCCGTGAAATTGTTGAACAAGGTTTACAAGAACGTCGTATCGAATGGTCTGAAATCAAACAGAACATGCGCGATAAAATTAGTAAATTGTTGTTTGAAAATACTAAGAGACGTCCGATGATTATTCCAATCATTTCAGAAGTTTAATTGAATAAACTGTATTAGAAGATTAAATACACAAATGCTATGGTGTCCTCACAAAGGTACGCCATAGCATTTCATGTTATTTGTCACAATGCTTAAATAAGAAGGTAGCACTATTTTTGCTATAAATGTTAAAATATAAGGATAGTGTTGTAAGCTAACAGCTACTGTCAGTTTAAAGAAAGGAGCTAAGATATTATTATGTCCCAGCTCCTAAGGGATACATAAATAGCGTCATTATTTTTATTGAAAAGAAGGTGTATGTTTTGGCACAAAGAAAGAAAAGAACGACCAACACTAGAAAAAAGACAACTGCTAAGAAGAAATCTTCTAAAAAGAAACAAAATGAAGCGCCATTGCGCTATATTGCAGCGATTATTACTGTAGTCTTAGTCGTTCTAGGTGCCTTCCAATTAGGTATTATCGGTCGAGTGATTGACTCATTTTTCAATTACCTATTTGGATACAGTAGATATTTAACCTATATTTTAGTGATATTAGCCTCAGGATTTCTTGCTTATAATGGTAAATTGCCAAAAACGCGCCGTTTAACGGGTTCAATTGTTTTGCAATTTGCATTATTATTTGCGACACAGCTTTTTTTAGTATTTACTAAAGGAGCAGCTGGCGATAGAGAGCCTGTCTTATCCTATGTTTATCATCAATACGAACACACGCACTTTCCTAACTTCGGCGGTGGCGTGATCGGATATTACTTAGTACATTTATCGATACCGCTCGTATCAATTATCGGTGTAGTCGTATTTACCATTATTTTGTTTGTTTCAAGTATTATTTTATTAAACAAACAACGTCACCGTGATGTAGCGAAAGCGTTTTTTGAAAAGTTGAAATCAGGAAGCCAATCTGCAGCGATACATAGAAAAGAACGTAAAGAGCGCCAAGCAGAGCGTGCAGAAGAAAAAAGACTGCGTCGTGAAGAGAAAGCACGAGAGAAACAAGAACGTGAAGCACAAGAAGAAGTCAAAGATGTCAGTGACTTTACGGAAATTCCAATACCAGAATCAGAGAAGCCGGATAGTGCAATACCGATTTATGGTCACAACGACAAAGAGAAACAACAGGCTGCTTTTGCTCAAACTCCGGAACCATCATCGGAAAATAACGTAACAGAGGTGCCGCGCAAACGGCCTAAACGTCAACTGGTTGAAGAGGATAATTCCGAAGAAACATCTAAGGAAGATATGAGTTCGATTTCTGATGCAGGAGAAGTAGAAAATACAGCATACAAGTTACCGCCTTTATCACTTCTCAATACACCTGCGAAACAAAAGACTACTTCAAGAGCAGAGGTGCAAAAGAAAGGTCGATTATTAGAAACTACTTTAAAAAACTTTAATGTAGATGCGAAAGTGACACAAATTAAAATCGGGCCAGCTGTAACCCAATACGAAGTACAACCAGCACAGGGTGTGAAAGTCAGCAAGATTGTGAACTTGCATAATGATATAGCCCTTGCTCTAGCTGCGAAGGATGTACGTATTGAAGCGCCAATCCCAGGACGTTCCGCTGTAGGGATTGAAGTGCCGAATGATAAAATTTCGCTAGTTTCTTTAAAAGAAGTATTAGAAGAAAAATTCCCATCTAAGAATAAATTAGAGGTGGGTTTGGGTAGAGATATATCAGGCGACCCAATAAGTGTAGAATTAAATAAAATGCCGCACTTACTTGTGGCAGGTTCAACTGGTAGCGGTAAATCTGTTTGTATCAACGGGATTATCGCAAGTATACTGTTAAATGCGAAACCTCATGAGGTTAAATTGATGCTAATTGATCCTAAAATGGTAGAATTAAATGTATACAACGGAATTCCGCATTTATTAATACCAGTTGTTACGAACCCTCATAAAGCATCACAAGCTTTAGAAAAAATTGTAGCTGAAATGGAACGTCGTTATGACTTATTCCAACATACGGGAACTAGAAATATAGAAGGCTACAACCGTTACCTAAGACGTCAAAATGATGAATTAGAAGAAAAACAATCTGAACTGCCATATATCGTGGTCATCGTGGATGAGTTGGCAGATTTAATGATGGTAGCTGGTAAAGACGTAGAAAATGCCATTCAACGTATCACTCAAATGGCACGTGCTGCGGGTATTCATTTAATTATTGCAACACAACGTCCATCAGTAGACGTAATTACTGGATTGATTAAAAACAACATTCCATCCAGAATTGCCTTTGCAGTAAGTTCTCAAACTGACTCTAGAACAATTATTGATAGAGGCGGCGCTGAAAAGCTGTTAGGTAAAGGGGATATGTTGTACTTCGGTAACGGTGGTTCTATTCAAACACGTATCCAAGGTGCTTTCTTAAGCGATGATGAGGTACAAAACATAGTCAATTATGTGGTGGAACAACAAAAAGCCAATTATGTTAAAGAAATGGAACCAGATGCACCAACAGACAAAGCAGATGCTAAAAGTGAAGATCCGTTATATGAAGAAGCGTATATGTTTGTAGTTGAAAAACAAAAAGCAAGTACATCTTTATTACAACGAAAATTCAGAATTGGTTATAACAGAGCATCACGATTAATGGATGATTTAGAAAGCAATAATGTAATCGGCCCACAAAGAGGAAGCAAACCGAGACAAGTATTAGTAGATTTAGATAATGGTGAGGTGTAAAGAGATGACAAATACTAATTCTATATACAGAATCAAGGAATGGATCTTAAATGCAATTGATGAGGGGACTTTGCAACCGGGAGACCCGGTGCCGAGTACGTTAGCTATTGCACGAGAGGTAAATGGTAAAACAGATGATGTGTACGACGCGATCGATGAACTGATTACAGAACAAGTTCTGACGCAACGCTTTGAGGCACAAGCAACTGTGAAAGAATCTCAGCCATTCTTTTATCCTTTAGACAAATTGCTCAGCATTGGAAAAATGATTGAAAATGAAGGCTATCAAGCGGGTACAATTTTCATGAATTTGGACCAGCAGCCTTCTACTATGCTTGATCGCAAAGCTTTAGATTTAAAAGAGGGAGAATTTGTAACATTAATCGAACGGATTCGTACTGCCAATGGTCGCCCAGTCGTTTATTGCTTAGACAAAGTAGCAACAGAATATTTAACATGTGCTGCTTTCCAAGCACACGATGAATCTATTCTAACAGCCATTAAAGCGAATGCTGATATCACGATTGCCTATTCAGAAACGGAAATTGAATCAGTAAGCTATGAACCAAGAGTTTCTGAAGCGCTAGAAGCAGCACCTAACGAAGCTTTAATGCTATTAAAACAAGTGCATTATGACAAAGACCATCGTCCGATTCTGTTCTCATTTAACTATTTCAAAAGTGAAGTAGTTAAATTTAAAACAGTTCGCGAAACTGATCCAGAATAAAAGAGGTGTATAAAATTTGAATAAGCAGATAAAATCGAAAAAAGAACCACGTATTAAAGTAATGCCGACAGATAAATTTAAAACGACCTTGATTACTTTTAAATTTATGGCGCCATTAGATGAAGAGACTATGACTTCACGTTCATTATTGAGCAAACTCTTAGTAAGAGCGACGAAGAAATGGCCGACAGATAAAGCATTTAACCGTAAATTGTCTGAACTCTATGGTGCTTACGTCAATAGTTTTGTAACGAAATTTAAAGACAAACATGTGATTACAATTACCTTAGAATTAGTAAATGAAAGATACCTTAAACATAAAGATCCATTATTTGATGAAGGTTTATCTTTATTAAAAGAAATCTTGTATCATCCGATTGTTGAAGATGAGCGATTTAATGAGACTTTTGTACAGCAAGAGAAGACATTGTTGAAGAAGAAGTTAGAAGCGGTCAATGATAATAAATCACAATTGGCTTTCTTAAAGTTAATGGAAAATATGTTTGGTAATCAACCATACAGTTATTTAGCATCAGGTCTAAGCGAAAACATATCAAAAGTAACGCCTGAATCGTTATACCATACATACCAATCTATGCTAGAAAATGATGACTGTGCAGTTTATGTAGTTGGAAATGTTGATTCAGACATAGTCAAACAAAAAATCGCCAACATCTTCCATATTCAACCGCTTCACCAAGTTTCACATGTCATACAGCCACAACGTCAAGTAGATGAACTGCCGCAAACTATTATTGAGCATGACGAATTAGACCAAGCCAAATTAAATATAGGGTTCAGATTCCCTACATACTATGGCGAACCTGATTACTATACTTTTGTAGTGTTTAACACAATGTTCGGCGGAGACCCTTCTTCAGTGTTATTCAATGAAGTGCGTGAAAAACAAAGTTTAACTTATTCTATTCGCTCGCAAATTGATGGCAAGAATGGATATATGTTCGTGTTGAGCGGGGTAGCAGTTGATAAATATGAACGCGCTAAAGATACTATTATTGATGAATTTAAGAAGTTCCAGCAGGGTGAGTTTACAGAAGAGAAATTAGAACTGGCGAAAAAGATTTTAATTTCACAAAGAAATGAATCTCAAGACCGTCCGAAAAGTATGGTAGAAATTGCACATAATCAAATTTTACTGCCAGAAGATTTAACTAACGGAAACTATGGTCAAAAGATTCACGACGTAACTAAAGACGATATCATCAATCTGACAAAGCGTGCCATCCTGGATACAATCTATGTGCTCACAAAGGAGGATGAAGCATTGTGAATAAGAAATATTATGAATTAATAGATGAAACTGTTTATGAGAACCAAATGGATAATGGTTTAAAACTATTTATCATCCCTAAAAAAGGGTTTCAAAAAACGTTTGCAACCTATACGACGCAATTCGGTTCACTTGACCATAAATTCAAACCTTTAGGCAGTAATGAATTTGTAACTGTGCCAGATGGCGTCGCACACTTTTTAGAGCATAAGTTGTTTGAGAAAGAAGAAGGCGACTTATTCACAGAATTTGCCGAAGACAATGCGCAAGTCAACGCATTTACAAGTTTTGACCGTACAAGCTACTTATTCAGCGCAACTTCTAATGTCGAAAAAAATATTCTGCGTCTTATGGAAATGGTGGAGACGCCTTATTTTTCAGAAGCAACAGTAGAAAAAGAAAAAGGAATTATTGCTGAAGAAATTAAAATGTATCAAGAACAGCCTGGTTATAAATTAATGTTCAATACTTTACGTGCAATGTATGCAGACCATCCAGTGCGCGTCGATATTGCCGGAAGCGTAGAAAGCATTTATAACATTACTAAAGACGATTTGTATTTATGCTACGAAACATTTTATCATCCATCTAATATGGTAATGTTTGTTGTGGGTGACGTGGACCCTGAACAAATCAATACATTAGTCAGTGAACATGAAGCGAAAAGAGAGTTGACAGATCAGCCTGAAATCGTCAGAGATGCACTGGCTGAACCGAATGAAGTACAACAACAATCAGTGACAGAGGAAATGAATATTCAAATTCCAAGATTGATGTTAGGGTTTAAAAACGTGCCTCCTGAGGCCTCTAAAGAAGCCTTCATGAAGCGTGATTTAGAAATGACTTTCTTTTTCGAAATGGTATTAGGAGAAGAAACGGACTTCTATCAAAAATTATTAAACGATGATTTGATAGATGATACCTTTGGCTATCAATTTGTGATGGAACCTACATACAGCTTCTCACTGATAACGAGTTCAACGCCTGATCCTGGTCTGTTAAAACAAATGTTGTTAGATGAATTAAAAGATAAAGTAGGCCAATTGAATGATACAGAAGCCTTTGAATTATTGAAAAAACAATTTATCGGCGAGTTTATTTCAAGTTTGAACTCACCAGAATATATTGCTAACCAATATACGAAGTTATATTTTGAAGGTGTCAGCTTATTTAATATGTTAGATATCGTTGACAGTATCACTTTAGAAAGTATTAATAATGCGGCCTTATCAAGTTTGAATTTTGATGAAATTACAGATAGCCGTTTGGAGATAAAAAAATAATGAAAGCCTTAGTTATCGGTGGTTCTGGTTCTATAGGAACAGCAATCGTAGAACGCTTATTAGCAGATAATTATGAAGTCATTGTGCATTATCATCGTTCTGATTTAAAACTGTTGCAACAAAAATATCAAAATCAAAATGTTTCATTTGTACAATGCGATTTAGCATCTTCAACAGAAGATATCATGCAATCTTTCGAGTTTATCCAGAATTTGGATTGCTTGATTTATGCAGCAGGACAAAGTGTCTATGGCATGCTTCAAGATATGGATGATGCTTTAATTGATCAATGCTACCGTATTAATGTGAAAAGTTTGATGCAAATTTCTAGAGGTATGATCAACCAATTGCGTAAGAGTGACCATGGCAGAATCATCGTTATCTCCTCGATTTGGGGAGAGACGGGCGCGAGTATGGAAGTTGTTTATTCTGCTATGAAAGCAGCACAGATAGGGTTTGTTAAAGCACTCAGTCAAGAACTCGCATTAACCGATGTGACAGTGAATGCTGTAGCACCTGGGTTTGTAAGTGGCAATATGGCGGATGAATGGTCAGAGACAGAGCGTGCAGCGATTATTGACGACCTTCCTCAACAACGCATGATAACGCCTGAGGAAGTAGCGTTTACTTGTGCATATCTGTATCATCCAATGGCACAAAGCGTGACAGGTACTGTACAGAAAGTGAATGGCGGCTGGTATATTTAGTTGCGGATTTGATATTCATAATTCCTGAGAAAATGCTATAATGTAACTAATCTTTTCACTCATACATAGAATGTTGAGATAAAAGGTATCATAGTGTTCTATTTGATGTTTGAACTAAGGGGCGTGGAAAAACATGATAGCACCAGAGCGTAAAATTGAATGGTATTTAGAATATGAAATCACATTTAACAGAGCGGGCTTATTAGGAGATGTTTCAAGTCTTCTTGGCATGATGGGTATCAGTATTGTAACCATCAACGGCGTTGAACAAAATCGTCGCGGCTTGCTGATTCGAGCTGACAGTATTGATAAGATGCGACGTTTTGAGGATATTGCAAATCAGATTGAAGAAATCTCGATTACGAAACTTCGTAAACCCGAACTCAGAGATCGTTTAGCTGTACGTCACGGCAGATACATCAAGCAGGATGCCGATGATAAGAAGACATTCAGATTTGAACGAGAAGATTTAGGTTTGTTGGTTGATTTTATGGCTGAAATTTTTAAAGAGGATGGCCATAAATTAATAGGTATCAGAGGGATGCCTCGAGTAGGCAAAACCGAATCTATCGTTGCTGGAAGTGTTTGTGCACATAAACGTTGGTTATTTATCAGTTCTACATTGATTAAGCAAACTGTACGTAATTCATTGCTTAAAGGTGAATACGGACCTGAACATGTCTATATCATTGATGGTGCTGTCACAGCAAGAGAACAAGATCCTAAACATCGACAATTAGTAGATGAAGTGATGGCTTTACCAGCAATCAAGGTAGTAGAGCATCCGGATTTGTTTGTAGAGTCTTGCGATTATCGTCTCGACGATTTCGATTATATTATTGAATTGCGCGAAACAGACGATCAAGAAATCAAGTATGAACATATGAAACAAAAAACAGTCAAAAGCAAGAATAACTTGGACTTCGGCGATACGTTTGATGAATTTGGCGGAGGATTTGGATTTTTTGAATAAGATTTCAAGGAGTGTAAACGGATGAGCAATACAATTGGTCAAACTTTAAAAGGCAAAAGAGAACGCTTAGGTATGACTTTAAATGAATTAGAAAAGCAGACTAATGTGAAAAGAGATACACTAGTCTTAATCGAAAATAATGAGTTTGAAATGCTCGATAATCCGGCTTACGCTGAAGGTATTATTATGAAGTATGCTAAAGCTGTTAATACTGATGCTTCAATCTTAATCCAGCATCACAAAGAAGAACTGCCGCCTTCTGTAAATCGTCAATACGATCAATCGATTGAACAATTCAGCAGTTCAAATCCGCCGATGTATAAAACTCAGAATAAAGAATCTAGAGAACTCGTAATATGGTTATCCGGATTCATTATTTTAGCTTTAGTTTTATGGGTAATAGCAGTAATTTTGTTATAATTTGATTAGTTAGAAAAGAGGAGTATGTTATGAATCTGCCCAACCAGATAACTATCTTTAGGGTAATTTTAATACCGGTATTTATACTATTTGCTTTAGTGGATTTCGGCTTTGGCAATATGTCGTTTATCGGAGGCTATGAAATACGTATTGAACAATTTATCAGCGGTATTATTTTTATAGTGGCTTCATTAAGCGACTTTGTTGACGGTTATTTAGCACGTAAATGGAATTTAGTAACTAATATGGGTAAATTCCTGGATCCGCTTGCAGATAAATTGTTAGTAGCAAGTGCACTTATTGTCCTTGTGCAATTAGATTTAACCAATTCAGTGGTGGCAATTATTATTATTGCACGTGAATTTGCGGTTACAGGCTTACGTTTATTACAAATTGAACAAGGATTTGTCAGTGCTGCTGGCCAACTAGGAAAGATTAAAACAGCAGTTACAATGGTTGCGTTGGTATGGATTTTATTAGGCGAACCATTAGCAATGTGGATTGGTTTCCCATTAGGTCAAGTCTTATTGTATATCGGCGTATTCTTTACAATCTTGTCTGGAATTGAATATTTCTATAAAGGTAGAGATGTTTTCAAACAACATCAATAATCGGTTGCGTAAGAGTGCCATAAATACAGTTATTCATTATTTGAACGATTTTCAGTGCAAATGAGTTCACAAATGACTGTGTTTGTGACACCCTTATATTTGTGTAGAATAGGAAAAGAAACCATGCGGAAAATGGGGGAATCAAAATGAAGATATCAATTGTAGCAGTAGGCTCTGAATTATTACTAGGCCAAATATTAAATACCAATGCTAAATACTTAGCACAATTGTTCAATGGAGTAGGTTTGAACGTGGTAGAACAGTCCGTCATTGGGGACAATCCTGCACGCTTAGAACGCTTGTTGAGACAAACGCTAGAAGAGAACGATACCGTCATAATGACTGGTGGTTTAGGGCCGACAAAGGATGATTTAACAAAGCATACAGTGGCTAAAGTCTTTGGCAAAGAACTCGTTATTGATAACGAAGCTTTAGAATATATAGAGAATTATTTTAAAGCACAACATCAAGAGATGAGCGAGAATAATAAACAACAAGCTCTAGTGATTGAAGGTGCGAAAGTTTTACAGAATAAAGTAGGTATGGCGCCTGGAATGCTAGTCGAACAAGATGGTAAACGTGTTGCTTTAATGCCTGGTCCTCCAAGAGAAATGCAGCCTATGGCAGAGAATGAATTACTTCCCTATTTATTAGAAGGTGACAAATTAATCTTTTCAGAACAATTAAGATTTGCAGGTATCGGTGAATCAAGAGTAGAAACTGAACTCATGGATCTTATTGATGCGCAATCTAATCCGACGATTGCGCCTTTAGCAGGTGCCCATGAAGTTTCAACCCGTTTAACAGCTAATGGCAAAAATCAAGAAGAATGTGAGAAATTGATTGCTCCTATTAAAGCAGAGATTTTGAAACGCATTGGTAAATATTATTATGGTTCAGATCAAACTAAAATTGAACAAGCAGTCTTAGCCAAATTACCTGGCACTTTCGCCATTTATGATGGAGTTACTTCAGCTGAAATTTATTCTAGATTAAAAGAGTATGATAAAGATAATCAGTTAAAAGGTATGCTACTGGATAATGATAGCTACGTAAGCAGTACATCTAGTTTAAACGAACGTTTAAAACTTGCAGCTGCTTATATCAGAGATTTTTATCAAACAGACATCGGTATCTCTTTGTTGCATGATGGTGAAAATGTCCATTTAGGCGTACTTACTGATAAAGGATTCAACAGCGAAGAATTTGTTATGACGCAGAAAAGAAATTTAATTAAGCACAGAACGCCAAATTATGTCTATATTCGTTTAATTAATTTATTTTCTTAAAGGATAAGCCCTTGAAAATGTAAAAAACAGGTACGGGTGTTCGTGTAAATGTGTTTTACGAATGAAAATAATCGAACAAACATTCGCAAATTGCTTGTAATTTCTCATCAAACACTGTATAGTATTAATTAAGATAATTAAGAGACTAAATCTAGACTAGGAGGCACAATATTGGATAATGAACGTCAAAAAGCGCTAGATACTGTTATTAAGAATATGGAGAAATCGTTTGGTAAAGGTGCCGTTATGAAACTTGGCGATAACAAAGCTCGTCGTGTTTCAAGCATATCAAGCGGATCAGTAACATTAGATAATGCTTTAGGTGTAGGTGGTTACCCTAAAGGTAGAATCGTAGAAATTTATGGACCAGAAAGTTCTGGTAAGACAACTGTAGCTTTGCATGCTATTGCTGAAGTGCAGAAACAAGGTGGCGTCGCTGCATTTATCGATGCTGAACATGCGTTAGATCCAGTTTATGCTGAAGCATTAGGTGTAGATATCGATAATTTATATTTATCTCAACCTGACCATGGGGAACAAGGTCTAGAGATTGCGGAGGCATTTGTACGAAGCGGTGCTGTAGATATTATTGTAGTCGACTCTGTAGCAGCCTTAACACCGAAAGCTGAAATTGAAGGTGAAATGGGAGATACACATGTCGGTTTACAAGCACGTTTAATGTCTCAAGCTTTGCGTAAATTATCTGGTGCTATTTCAAAATCTAATTGTACTGCAGTATTTATCAACCAAATCCGTGAAAAAGTCGGAGTAATGTTCGGTAATCCTGAAACAACGCCAGGCGGTAGAGCGTTGAAATTCTATAGCTCAGTTCGTTTAGAAGTGCGTCGTGCAGAACAATTGAAGCAAGGTCAAGAAATTGTGGGTAACCGTACTAAAATTAAAGTTGTTAAAAACAAAGTAGCACCTCCATTCAGAGTAGCCGAAGTTGATATTATGTACGGCCAAGGTATTTCAAAAGAAGGCGAATTAATCGATTTAGGTGTTGAAAATGACATCGTTGATAAATCAGGTGCTTGGTATTCTTATAATGGTGAAAGAATGGGCCAAGGTAAAGAAAACGTTAAAAATTACTTGAAAGAACATCCAGAAATCAAAGAAGATATTGATAATAAATTAAGACAGAAATTAGGTATCTTTGATGGGGACGTTGAAGAAAAAGACGAAAAAGAAGCGAAAGCTGAGAAAAATGAAAACGCAAATTTATTCGATGAAGAATAGATAAGCGGTAATGTGAGTCTGCCTTTAGCTGTGCAGACTCCTTTTTTTACATACAATCAATTGAGGTTTCTGAATAGTGATTTTGTATCTCAACTTACAACTCTATTAGTCTATACACACTATTTTGAATTATATAGCGGACTTCAATTATTAACCTTGACACTCCTTGTATTTAAAAAGTACAATTAGTATGTATGATTCTTATATTACTTCATATAATCATATTGAAAGCGATATACAAATAAACAAAATCCTAGAAAAAGGAGGTGTTTGTGTGAATTTATTAACTCTCCTACTCATTTTGCTGGGGTGTATTCTAGGAGTTGTTGTAGGGTATATAGCAGCCCAAAAAGTTTTGCATGAGAAACAAGTTCAGGCAAAACAAACTGCAGATGATATTATCAATCAGGCAAACAAAGAAGCAGATAATCTCAAGAAAGAGAGATTACTTGAGGCTAAAGAAGAAAATCAACGTTTAAAAGAGCAAACGGAAAATGAACTTCGTGAAATACGTGGTAATCTTCAAAAACAAGAGGCCCGACTTCTTCAAAAAGAAGATAACTTAGAGCGTAAGTCTGATCTGTTAGATAAGAAAGATGAGATTTTAGAGCAAAAAGAATCGAAAATTGAAGAAAAACAACAACAAGTAGATGCAAAAGAGAGTAGTGTTCAATCAATAATAATGAAGCACGAACAAGAATTAGAACGCATCTCCGGTCTCACACGCGAAGAAGCAATCAACGAACAATTCCAGCGTGTTGAAGAAGAACTGTCACAAGATATTGCAGTACTTGTTAAAGAAAAGGAAAATGAAGCGAAAGAAAAAGTTGATAAATCAGCAAAAGAATTATTGGCTACTGCTGTACAGCGATTAGCAGCTGAACATACATCAGAGTCAACAGTATCAGTTGTAAACTTGCCTAATGATGAAATGAAAGGTCGAATCATTGGACGTGAAGGCCGAAATATTCGAACATTAGAAACATTAACAGGTATTGATTTAATTATTGACGATACGCCAGAAGCTGTTATCCTATCTGGCTTTGATCCGATTCGACGAGAAATTGCACGTACAACTTTAGTCAATCTAGTTTCAGATGGACGTATTCATCCAGGACGTATTGAAGATATGGTTGAAAAAGCACGTAAAGAAGTAGATGATATTATCCGAGATGCTGGTGAACAAGCAACATTTGAAATTAATGTTCATAACATGCATCCTGATTTAGTTAAAATCTTAGGTCGTTTAAAATTCAGAACAAGTTATGGCCAAAATGTATTAAAACACTCTATAGAAGTGGCGCACTTATCAGGTATGCTTGCAGCAGAGCTTGGTGAAGATGTGACATTGGCTAAACGTGCTGGTTTATTACATGATGTAGGTAAAGCTATTGACCACGAAGTCGAAGGCAGTCATGTAGAAATCGGTGTAGAACTTGCTAAGAAATACCATGAGAATGAAACAGTTATCAATGCGATTCATTCACATCATGGCGATGTAGAACCGACATCAATTATCTCTATCTTAGTCGCAGCAGCAGATGCACTATCTGCAGCGCGTCCAGGTGCTCGTAAAGAAACACTTGAAAACTATATTAGAAGACTAGAGCGTTTAGAAGCTCTATCTGAAAGTTATGAGGGTGTTGAAAAAGCATTCGCAATACAAGCAGGTAGAGAAATCAGAGTCATTGTATCTCCTGAAGAAATCGATGATCTAAAAGCACATCGTTTAGCAAGAGATATTAAAAAACAAATAGAAGATGAACTACAATATCCAGGACATATTAAAGTGACAGTTGTTCGTGAGACGAGAGCAATTGAATATGCGAAATAATTTTTGAAATATAACCTCAGGCCGGTTGGCTTGGGGTTTTTTGATTAGGGAAAAATCAGTAGTTGCTAAGTATTATAACTAAGTGAAGTTAATTCAAAAAAAGAGAGTGAAGAAATTTTGATTTTCTCCGCTCTCTTTCATTTAATAGATTAAATTCAAAAGAATAAAGATCAGTACCGATAAACATCCTGAAATTATTATAACGGCTAGCAAGGGTTTTAAAGCTCTGTTTTTTAAATCTTTGAATGAAACGTTCAATCCTAAGGCTACCATGGCCATCATCATAAAGAGATTAGTTAGCACATCTAGAAATTGCATAATAATGCCTGGAATATCAATATAGGTATGGATAATAGCCATTATTAGAAATCCAATTAAGAAATAAGGGATATCAATTTTGTGAGCTTCTGAGGATCCCTTTGAGGTATATTTCATAATTATGATTAAGATAATACTCACAGGAATCAATAGAAATACACGGCCTAATTTTCCTAATAGCGCAATACTTAAAGCGTTGTTTCCAGAAAAATCAGCAGCTAATACTACATGTGCAATTTCATGTAAGCTAGTACCTGCCCAAGCGCCATATAGTTGCGGTGATAAGCTTAACAAGCTATCTACAAGCATATAACCAAGGGAAAATAGAGTGCCGATCAAAGCAATGATACCAATACTGATTGCTGTATCTTTTTCCCGAGATTTAAGTATAGAAGATGTAGCAGCTATAGCCGCAGCACCGCAAATACCTGTCCCTATACCTAATAAAATACCGAGTTTAGCATCTCCTTTAATACATTTATTCAAAAAGTATATTCCAATGATACTGAAAATAACTACTCCTACATCAACCGCCAATAAAGTTGCGCCTTTAGTAATAATTTCATTAATATTTAACTTTAGTCCATACAAAATAATAGCAAATTTTAGTAACCGCTTCGATGAAAATTCGATTCCGTTTCTATATTGAGTCGGATAACCTTTGAAGTGTCTATATACAATAGCAATTAAAATAGCGATTGTAAGTGACCCTATATTTTCTAATATTGGAATCTTGGATAATAATAAACTGATTAATGCGATGATAAATGTGAAACCAAGTCCGAGTGTAAAATTATTATATTTAGGTATTTTCATCTGCATCAACTCCTTAAATTTAGGTTATCACGTCAAATTTATAACGTGAAATAAATAATTAGTATAATCGTCATAACAAAAATGTTATAATTATTAAAAGGGTAGGGGAGGTTTAAGCGAAATGGATCCATTTAAAGTGTTAATTGAAGTTGTAAAAGCACGAAGTTTTACAAAGGCAGCTGAAAATTTATATACATCGCAACCGTCAATTAGTCGTGATATAAAAAAGCTTGAAACTGAATATGATGTGAAAATTTTTGAATTCAAGCATTCTAGAATGACCTTAACAAGTGATGGCGAAAAATTATTCAGTTACGCCTTAAAACAAAAGCATTTAGAAGATACGTTGAGAAGAGAATTACAACAAGCGCCTCACAGTATTTCTGGAGAACTTACCATTGGCAGTAGTTACACTTATGGAGAATATCGACTTGCTCAAAAACTTGGAGAGTTAGCTCAAAGTTATCCTAAGTTACATATCCATGTACATTTAGACAATTCAGATCATGTAATTGAAAATGTACAGCGTAATATTATTGATCTAGGAATTGTTGAAAAAGAGATTCAAGCCAATATGATAGAAAGCACTCGTATTGAAAAAGACGAAATGGTTTTGATTCATAAAAAAGCTGGAGGCTCCAATATGGATACGTGCTTTGTGCGAGAGAAAGGTTCTGGCACGCGTTTTTATCAAGAAGAAGGATTAGCACAATTTCAGTTGCATCCTTTTTTAGTAGAAATCAATAACACTACCTTGATTAAGAATATGGTGCATGATGGATATGGCTTTTCTATTGTATCTAAAAAGACTTTGACTCCTTTCGATAAAGAAAAACTTGAGATTATTCCTCTCGATATTGAACGGTATTTCTATTTACTTACACATACAAATAAATATATCGATAAAAATATGGAGATTCTGATAAATAAATTTACAGAAGAATAACCCAACTGCAATTATTCTGCAGTTGGGTTATTTTATTGGTTGAAAAACGCAATGATTATTGTTTCAAAGAATACAGTTAGACTGAGAATTAATAAAAATTTTTGACGAGGACGAGATTCACTGTTTTTCGCATAAAACACTACTACAGAATCAATATTATTAGATTGCTTTTTTGAAGTTAAATGATATTTCACACGAGAAACTGTATATTTAATCAAATGAAAAGTTCTCTGATTCAAAAGAATTTTTATTAATTCAATCATTAAAGTCAAGAATGAGACGATAAATAATAATGAGTTAAATGTCTCATTGTAATAAATAGTAATACTGACAACCAAATAGATGAAAGAAAATATGCACAATAGGTATTTTAAAAATATAAATTTCATAGTAGTTGCACCTCTGATTATTAGCCATATAGTAATTATAAGGTAAAAAAAAGAACTTTAGAAATAAAAAAATAGATTGCATATGATATTAACTCTAGGTATAATACTCTTATCTAAAGATTCAGAAAAATACAACGAGAGAGTGAACAACATGATTAAATACATAATACAGCGTATTGGTTTTATGGCAGTTACTTTATTCTTAATTATGTCTATAACTTTTTTCTTGATGAAATTAATGCCAGGATCACCATTTAATGATGAAAAACTAAATGCTGCTCAAAAGGCTATTATCAATGAAAAATATGGTTTGAACGATAGTTTGCCTGTCCAATATGTGCACTACTTGGGAAAAGTAGTAAGAGGAGATTTCGGAGTTTCTTTCCAATATGACAATAAAGACGTATGGGAGTTAATTCAACCACGTTTAGGTCCATCTATGGAAATCGGGCTTTATGCGATGGTGGTTGCAGTAGTTTTTGGAATCTTGTTTGGTTTAATTTCAGCTTTTAAGAAGAACACATGGATTGATTATACTTCTACAGTTATCACAGTATTTGCAATTTCGGTTCCTGCTTTTGTATTAGCAGTGTTATTGCAATACTTCTTAGCAGTAAAGCTAGAATTATTCCCAGTCAGCGGATGGACTTCTTTAGAATCAGCAGTATTGCCGACTGCATCTTTGGGACTAGGATTGATTGCAGTTATAGCAAGGTATATCAGATCAGAAATGATTGAAGTATTAAGTTCTGATTATATTCTTTTAGCAAGAGCTAAAGGATTATCCGAAAGTAGAATATTATTTGTACACGCACTTAGAAATACACTTATTCCTTTGGTTACAGTAGCGATACCTATGCTAGCAAGCGTTTTAACAGGTACCCTTACGATTGAAACAATTTTCGCAATTCCTGGTATAGGTGATCAATTTGTACGTTCAATTCAAACTAATGATTATCCAGTAATTATGGCACTTACACTATTATTTAGTTTTCTATTTATTGTTTCAATTTTCATAGTCGATATTTTATACGGCATAATTGATCCTCGTATTCGAACGCAAGGGGGCAAAGAATCATGAGTCAGACATCACAAGAAATAAAAAATATTGATTATTCTAAGTTCAAATTCAAAGAGATAAATATTAATTCTATAGAGAAAAACGAAAGAGAATATCACTCCACTGTTAAACATATTTGGCTGCAAATAAGAAAAAATAAAGCTGCGTTTTATGGAATGATAGGACTGTTAGTTATAGTATTATTTGCTTTATTCGGTCCATTGGTAAGCCCTTATACTTATGATGAACAAGATACAAATAGTACGAACTTACCTCCTAAGATTCAAGTTTTAGATAAAGTACCTTTTTTACCTTTTGATGGTAAAGATGCAAATGGTACTGACTTATATGCTGAACAACATGTTGAAAAGTATCATTGGTTTGGTACTGATAATCTAGGCAGAGATTTATGGACACGCACTTGGAAAGGTGCACAAATATCTATCTTTATCGGTTTGGTTGCTGCCTTAATGGATATATTAATCGGTGTTACATATGGAGCGATTTCTGGATATATTGGAGGTAAAACCGACTTATTTTTACAACGTATCATCGAAATCTTAAGTTCAATACCGAATCTGATTGTTTTGATTTTATTTGTATTATTATTTGAACCGTCTATTTGGACTATCATTTTGGCAATGAGTGTGACTGGATGGATTGGAATGAGTCGTATTGCTCGTGGACAGTTTATGAAACTCAAAAATGAAGAATTTGTATTAGCTGCTCGTTCACTTGGAGTGTCTAATCTCAAAATAATTTTTAAACATATTTTACCAAATGCTACAGGTGCAATAATTGTTACTTCAATGTTTACAGTACCAAGTGCGATTTTCTTTGAAGCATTTTTAAGTTTTATCGGTTTAGGTATACCTGCACCTCAAGCATCATTGGGGTCACTGGTAAATGGAGGACGCAAATTTTTGCTTACTTTTCCATACCAGCTTTTTATACCAGCAATAGTATTGAGTATTCTTATACTTTGTTTCTATTTATTTAGTGATGGAATTCGAGATGCTTTTGATCCTAAATCAGAATAAACTTCAGGAGTGTAACAAATGAGTAAAATATTAGAAATCAATAACTTATATATAGATTTTCATTTAGATAATGGCGTGGTTCAAGCAGTTCGAAACGTTAATTTAGAACTAGAACAAGGTGAAACACTAGCAATAGTTGGAGAATCAGGATCAGGGAAATCAGTTCTAACTAAGGCTATTACAAAATTACTGCCTTCTAAAATAGCGAAAATTAAAAATGGAAGCGTAAATTTTGACGATAAGGATTTAGTAAAATTATCTAATTCGGAGCTCCAGAAAATTCGTGGAAAAGAAATTTCAATGATATTCCAAGACCCTATGACAGCTCTTAATCCTACAATGAAAATTGGAAAGCAAATTACTGAACTTTTAAAAATTCATAAAGGTAAAAGTTTTACTGAGGCTAAAAAAGAAGCCATTAAAACTTTAAATAGTGTAGGAGTGCCAAATGCTGAAAAAAGATTTAGTTATTATCCTCATCAATTTTCAGGTGGTCAACGTCAAAGAATCGTTATTGCTATGGCATTATTGTTGGATCCTAAAATAATTATTGCAGATGAACCGACTACCGCTTTAGATGTTTCAGTTCAAGCGAAAATTTTGAAATTATTTAAAGAACTACAAAAAGACTTTAATACTTCAATCATTTTTATTACTCACGATTTAGGGGTAGTTGCTAATGTGGCAGATAAAGTTGCTGTTATGTATGCAGGAGAAATTGTTGAATACGGCACGGTTGAAGAAATTTTTTATAATCCGAAGCACCCATATACATGGGGATTACTTGGCTCAATGCCGCATTTAGAAACGGATAAATCAGTAAAGCTAGCTTCTATTCCTGGCTCTCCTCCTGATTTAATGTTTCCGCCTAAAGTGGATGCATTTGCGAGAAGAAGTAATTATGCTATGGAAATTGACTTTGAGAGCGCACCTCCTACTTATCAATTCAGTCCGACACACTATACGAAATCTTGGTTATATCACGAAGCTACACCAGATTTCGTCATTCCAGATATTGTAAAAGAATTAAATAAAGAGTTTAAGGGAGATTTAAATATAAAACCGGTACTGCTTGGTCAAGGGGGAGAGCTGAATGTCTAATGAAAAGATTTTACAAATAAAGAATGTAAAGAAATATTTTAATATCGGTAAACCCAATGAGGTTCGAGCAGTAGATGATGTAAGTATAGATATATTTAAAGGAGAAACATTTGGATTAGTTGGAGAATCAGGCTGTGGAAAATCAACTTTAGGCAGAACTATTATGAATCTTTATAAAGCAACTGATGGACAAATATTATTAGAAGGCAGAGATTCTCAAAAACTTAAAAATAAAAAAGATAAGTTACATTTCACTCAAAATATTCAGATGATATTTCAAGACCCCTATGCTTCATTAAATCCTAGATTCAAAATTATTGATATTATTTCAGAAGGATTAGATGTGCAGAAAGTTCATAAAACCAAAGAAGAAAGAAAACAAAAAATATTTGAATTGCTAGAGCTAGTTGGTATGAATAAAGAAAGTGCGTACCGTTATCCCCATGAATTTTCCGGTGGACAACGTCAACGTATTGGAATTGCGCGTGCTCTAGCGGTTAATCCCAAAATTATTATTGCAGATGAGCCGATTTCTGCTTTAGATGTTTCAATACAAGCTCAAGTTGTTAACTTACTGCAAGAATTACAACGCGATATGGGATTAACTATTTTATTTATTGCACATGATTTGTCAATGGTTAAATACATTTCTGACAGGATTGGAGTTATGTATAAAGGTAAATTAGTTGAATTAGGGAATGTAGAAGAAATCTATAATAACCCGTTACATCCTTATACAAAATCTTTATTATCTGCAATCCCTATTTCAAATCCAAATATAGAACGAAACAGAAAAATAATAGAGTATATACCTGAAGCTGAAGAAAATAAGGGGTTCGGAAGAAATGATGAACTCGCACTACATGAAATAAGCAATAATCATTTTTTATATTGTACTGAAGAAAAGAAAATAGAAATTCAAAAGTTGTTATGATCAGATATTAATTATTAATATAAATACATCAGGAAGAAGGTAACATCATGAATAAGAAAACTAAGATTTTAACAGGTATTTTATCCTCTGCATTAGTATTAACTGCATGTTCTAGTGGAGGGGGAAGTAGCAAAGAAGGAAAAGTGTTGAACATTGGTGAAAGTGCCGATATCCCAACCTTAGACCCTTCTTTGGCAACGGATGCTGTATCATTTACTCAATTTGCACAAATATACGAAGGTCTATATAAAGTTGGGAAAAATGATGAAATATTGCCAGCTCTAGCTAAAGGGGATCCTGAAAAGTCTTCAGACGGTAAAACATGGACAATAAAGTTAAAGGATAATGGAAAATGGTCGAACGGTGACCCTGTTACAGCTGATGATTTTGTCTATTCTTGGCGTAGAACTGTAAACAAAGATACCGCTTCTGAATATGCATATATGTTCGAAAACATTAAAAATGCAAAAGAAATAACTGAAGGTAAATTGAAACCTGACGAATTAGGAGTAACAGCAGTAGACAAACACACTTTGAAAATAGAGTTGGTTAAAGACTTGCCATATATGAAAGCTATATTAGCTTTTGGGCCATTTATGCCACAAAATGAAAAGTTTGTTGAAAAACATGGTAAAAAATTCGGTACAACTGATAAAGATGTATTGTTTAATGGACCATTTAAAATAGAAGATTGGAAAAATGAAGACTCATGGAACTTAGTGAAAAATGATAAATATTATGATAAAGATAAAATCAAATTAGATAAAGTACATTATAAAGTTGTGAAAGAAGCTCAAACTGCCGTTAACATGTTTGAATCTAAAGATTTAGATTACGTTCGTAGTTTAACACCAGAAAACATAAAAAAATATAAAGACAAAAAAGATTATAAAACTACTGAAGAAAATTCAGTTTTCTTCTTAAGAGTAAACCAAACTAAAAACAAAAATTTAGCTAATGAACATTTAAGAAAAGCAATTAGTAAATCAATTGATAGAGAAACTTTTGTCAAAAAACTTTTAGATAATGGTTCTCGTGCTACTGATAAATTAACAGCAAAAGGTCTAGTTAAAGATAAAGAAGGAAAAGATTATATTGATGGAGTAAAATCATCTCAAGCTTTTAATAAGAAAGAAGCAAAAGCAGATTTTGAAAAAGCGAAGAAAGAACTAGGCAAAGATAAATTTACAATTGAATTTTTAACTTATGATAAAGATAATGCTGTAACAGAAGCTGAATTTATTAAAGCGCAAATAGAGAAAAATCTACCTGGTGTAACGCTTAAAATTAAACAATTACCATTCAAACAAAAATTAAAAGTTGAATCTGAAAAAGATTACGATATTTCATATGCTGGATGGGGAGCAGATTACCCTGACCCAACAACATATTTAGATTTATTTACAAAAGATAGCCCTCATAATGAAACTGGCTATGAAAACCCACAATACGATGCTCTATTAGAAAAAGCAAATACTGATGAATCATTGAAGAATCCAAATGAAAGATTAAAAACATTACAACAAGCAGAAGATATTGTGTTAGATGGGGGAAATGTAATCCCGCTTTATCAACGTAGTTTGGCACAATTATTAAGAGATGATGTAAAAGGATTAGAAACTCATAACCTAGGCGGAGAATATACTTTAGATAAAGTAGAGTTAGAAAAATAATCAACTCAATAATGATTGAAAACTTCCAAAAACACTAAATGTTTTAGAAGTTAAAAGAAGATGGATGTGAAATTACACATCCATCTTCTTACTTTTTATCTTTTTTAATTAATTATTTGCTTAGTAATAAATCAGTGTTTTTAACTTCTCTTAAAACTTCACAAGTATCGAATGCATTTGATGATAAATTAGCGTATCTTTCTGCTAATCGATAAGCATTAATGTAAAGTTCTAATGCGTCTTTAGCGATATCTTCTGGATCCTCGCTTTTTGAAGGATTCGATTGAAGTACAAGTTCTGCAAACTTTTCGGGATCAATGTTAATTGACATTTAGTTAATACATCTCCTATAAATTTGATAGACAAATCATAACATAGAAACAATTCTCAAAAAAGCGTCACAATACTCCATTCATGACTTATTTTTGAACAATTAAGCTATGTTTTGTCTTACCAAGTCTTTACCCGCTCTCCATAAAGTTAAATATTTTTTTGCAAAAATTTAATGAAGTTACATAATCAAAGCGTTTACAGACTTTGCAAGATTAAATTTTTCTATTAAACTAGCTTATAAGAGAGGATGAATTCATTTTGAGAATATTATTTATCGGTGACATTGTCGGTAAAGTGGGCAGGGAAGCCGTTACCACTTATTTACCGAAATTAAAACAGCAATATCGTCCTACAGTGACAATTGTGAATGCTGAAAATGCTGCACACGGAAAAGGGATAACTGAAAAGATTTATAAACAGTTGTTGCGTGAAGGCGTCGATTTTATGACAATGGGAAATCATACGTACGGCCAGCGACAAATTTATGAGTTTATCGATGATGCAAAACGTATGGTTAGGCCAGCTAATTTTCCTGACGAAGCACCGGGCATCGGTATGCGCTTTATACAGATAAACGAAGATAAACTTGCAGTTATCAACTTACAAGGTCGAGCATTTATGCAAGATATTGATGATCCTTTCAAAAAAGCAGATCAATTAATTGAAGAAGCACAGAAAGAAACGCCTTATATATTTGTAGACTTTCATGCGGAGACAACTTCAGAAAAGAACGCGATGGGATGGTATTTAGATGGACGTGCCAGCGCAGTAGTAGGCACTCATACACATATCCAAACCTCAGATAATCGAGTTCTTCCTAACGGTACGGGTTATATTACAGATGTAGGTATGACAGGCTTCTACGATGGTATTCTAGGTATTAACAGAGATGAAGTTATTTATAGATTTATTTCAAGTCTTCCTCAAAGACATGTGGTTCCAGATGAAGGCAGAGAAGTTTTATCCGGTGTTATCATTGATTTAGATAAAGAAGGAAAGACGAAAAATATTGAACGTATTTTAATTAATGATGATCACCCATTTGACATGTTAAAATAGTTATCGTCCATTAGTATGAATTTAAAGTAAAACCGCTGTTAATATAGTAAAGCAGTGGTTTATTTTGTTATGATTAATAGTGAATTAAATTACAGGAGGCAAAGGTATGAAATCACAAGTATCATGGAAAGTTGGCGGTCAACAAGGTGAAGGAATCGAGTCGACAGGAGAAATCTTTGCCACAGCTATGAACCGTGAAGGATATTACCTATACGGATACAGACATTTCTCAAGCCGAATTAAAGGCGGACATACCAACAATAAAATTAGAGTATCAACAAAGCCAGTACATGCTATTAGTGATGATTTAGATATTCTCGTTGCATTCGATCAAGAAACAATTGAGTTAAATCACCATGAGATGCGTGACGACAGTGTGATTATTGCTGATGCGAAAGCCAAACCTTCTAAGCCTGAAGATTGTAAAGCACAACTGATTATTCTTCCTTTTACAGAGATAGCTAAAGAATTAGGAACTAAATTAATGAAAAATATGGTAGCAATTGGCGCGACTTGTGCCATTATGGATTTAGAAATTCAATCATTCGAAGCACTTATTGCGAACACTTTCGGTAAAAAAGGTGAAAAAGTCGTGGAAAGCAATATCCAAGCATTACACCAAGGTTATGATGCGATGAAAGAACAAATGCCTGAATTAGAAGGTGATTATCACTTAGAACCAAGTGAATCAGAACCGCATCTTTATATGATTGGTAACGATGCTGTGGGATTAGGCGCAATTTCAGCAGGGTCTAAATTTATGGCAGCTTATCCAATTACACCTGCATCAGAAATTATGGAATATATGATTGATAATCTGCCGAAAGTCGGCGGTACAGTTATCCAAACCGAAGATGAAATTGCAGCGGCTACTATGGCTATTGGAGCCAACTATGCAGGCGTCAGAGCATTTACAGCTTCAGCAGGCCCAGGTCTATCATTGATGATGGAATCAATCGGCTTGTCTGGTATGACTGAAACACCACTCGTTATTGTCAATACACAACGTGGCGGTCCATCTACTGGATTACCTACTAAAGAAGAACAATCCGATTTAATGCAAATGATTTATGGGACACATGGCGATATTCCAAAAATCGTGATTGCACCTACTGATGCTGAAGATTCTTTCTATTTGACAGTTGAAGCGTTCAACTTAGCTGAAGAATATCAATGTCCAGTTATTATCTTAAGTGACTTGCAATTAGCATTAGGTAAGCAAACAGTTGAGCAATTAGATTATGACCGTATCGAAATTAAACGCGGTGAATTATTACAAGGTGACATTGAACGTGAAGAAGATGACAAATCTTACTTTAAACGTTATGCACTAACAGCTAATGGGGTTTCTCCTAGACCAATACCAGGTGTTAAAGGCGGTATTCACCACGTAACTGGTGTCGAACATAGCCAAGAAGGTAAACCAAGCGAGTCTGCACAAAACCGTCAAGAACAAATGGATAAACGTATGCGTAAAACTGAAAACTTGTTAATTTCAGAACCTGTTATTGATGACCAACCTTATGATGATGCAGATATCTTATATATCGGTTTTATTTCTACTAAAGGTGCGATTCAAGAAGGTAAATCACGTCTTGAAAATCAAGGTGTGAAAGTAAATCATTTACAAATCAGACAATTGCATCCATTCCCAGCAGAGATAGTGCAAGAAGCGGTAGATAAAGCGAAAAAAGTAGTAGTTGTCGAACATAACTACCAAGGCCAATTAGCTAATATTTTAAAAATGAATGTTAACGCACACGGTAAATTAATCAAGCAAACTAAATATGACGGCACACCATTTTTACCGCATGAAATTGAAGACAAAGGATTAGAGATTGCCAAAGAGACTGAAGGAGTGGGTACAAGTGGCAACATTTAAAGATTTTAGAAATAACGTTAAACCAAACTGGTGTCCAGGTTGCGGAGATTTCTCTGTACAAGCAGCGATTCAAAAAGCCGCAGCCAACGTTGGATTAGAACCAGAAGAAGTAGCACTGATTACGGGTATCGGTTGTTCAGGTCGTTTATCAGGATATGTTAATTCTTATGGCATGCACGCTATTCATGGCCGTGCACTTCCGATTGCCCAAGGTGTGAAAATGGCAAATAAAGATTTAACCGTTATTTGTTCTGGTGGCGATGGTGATGGTTATGCTATCGGTATGGGTCATACTATCCATGCGTTACGTAGAAATATGAATATCACTTATATTGTTATGGATAACCAAATTTACGGTTTGACTAAAGGGCAGACTTCACCATCTTCAGCACCCGGATTCGTAACAAAAACAACTCCAAAAGGTAACATTGAACAAAATGTAGCACCATTGGAACTAGCATTATCCTCAGGAGCTACTTTTGTAGGCCAAGGATTTTCAAGCGATATTAAAGGTTTAACAAAATTAATTGAAGAAGCGATCAATCATGACGGTTTTTCATTTGTAAACGTCTTTTCACCATGTGTAACGTACAATAAAGTAAACACTTATGATTGGTTTAAAGAACATTTAGTATCTATTGATGACATGGAAGATTATGATGCAAGTGATAAAAACAAAGCAATTCAAACAGTCATTGATAATGAATCACTTGTAACTGGAATTGTTTATCAAGATAAAGAAACGCCTTCATATGAATCACAAGTTGAACAAATGAGTGGCGAACCTTTAGCTAAGCAAGATATCAAAATTGATAAAGCACAATTTGAAGATTTAACACAACAATTTGTATAATATTAACTAAAAGTTCTCTTTATGTCTGGAAAAAGGGTATAAGCCTATTAAGACGTAAAGAGAATTTTTATATTTTTAAAATGTAGTACAGATACATAATTTAAATGATAATTTATACGATTTAGATAAATATATAATATAAACGTTTGGTACACCGCTTTAATTGGGTATTGATAAATATGTCATATTAAAGAGGTGTATGAATGACAAAAGAAATCAATAAAAATGATGAAGAAAGTGCTAAGCAGCAAAGACTATTAGACAATATCTTTGCGAATTGCTTAGGGCAATATCCTGATTATTTGAATAACCAAAATGATGAAAAAAATATAGAAAAAGAAGGACAAGAAGAGAGAAAATATTTACTGAAAACTGCAGCGAATCGAGAACACTTAGCAGAATGTATACGAGATTATATTAATGGAGATTTAGTAAAAGTGCTGGTGGATGAAAGTATGTTGATAGATTTTACAGAATCTGCAAATCAAGATCATACACACTTCAAGAGTAGAAATAAAGAATTAGTTACGAAATTTAATAATAGAATACAACAAATCAAAGGAAATATTCCTTTTGATAAAGGGAATCAACCTGTACCGGTAATGGTGAAAAGAGTAAAATCTGGTGGATTTAAATCAATAGCAATCGATGATATTCATTGCCTCGTCTATAAACAAATAGATAACCGTCTTATCGTTGTAAGTTGTTATTACCATACTATTTAAATATTCCTGTCATACTAATACACACTTCATTAAAAATTTGATACATTTAAAGTAACATATGAGGAAAAGAGGAGTTTCAGTATGCAAGATACATTAATGAGCATTCAAGTTTTGCCACAAACACCAAATGGAGAAGATGTGATTCCTTACGTAGATGAAGCCATAAAAATCATTGAGCAATCTGGCTTAGATTTCCGAGTAGCACCATTAGAAACAACAGTGCAAGGTACAATGAGTGAATGTTTAATTCTGATTCAAAATATTAATGATAGAATGGTTGAATTAGAAGTGCCAGGCGTCATCAGTCAAGTGAGATTTTATTACGTGCCGACTGGTATTACAATGGAAGAATTGACCGTTAAATACGATTAATATTAAAAAGTTTATTTAGAAACAGACTTTTGTCTTTTAGCTAGGGCTAGGAGATGAAAGTCTTTTTTCTTCCTAGAATCATTTTGCACATTTCGACTAAACCATATATAATGAAGTAATGATTAATCGGGGATATAGAAAGGATTTTGCGAAGTGAATGAAGAACAAAGAAAAGCAGGTTCTTTAGATGTTATTGCACAACGAAATAAAAAAGAAAAAGATTACAGTCAATACTTCGAAACAGTTTATCAGCCGCCAAGTTTAAAAGAAGCTAAAAAACGTGGGAAAGAAGATGTTCAATATAACCGTGATTTCCAAATTGATGAAAGATTTAAAGATATGGGTAAAGGCCGTACTTTTTTCATCAAAACATTTGGTTGCCAAATGAATGCGCATGATACAGAAGTCATGGCAGGTATATTTGAAGCGCTCGGTTATACTTTAGCTGAAGATATTTTGAAAGCAGATGTTATTCTATTGAATACTTGTGCAATTCGTGAAAATGCTGAGAATAAAGTATTCAGTGAAATCGGCAACTTGAAACATTTAAAACGTGACCGCCCAGATTGTTTGATCGGTGTATGCGGTTGCATGTCACAAGAGGAGTCAGTCGTTAATAAAATCTTAAAATCTTACCAAAATGTCGATATGATTTTCGGTACCCATAACATTCATAAATTACCAGAAATCTTAGAAGAAGCTTATATGTCTAAAGCCATGGTCATTGATGTATGGTCTAAAGAAGGCGATGTTATCGAGAATTTACCGAAAGTCCGTGATGATTATTTCAAGGCTTGGGTGAATATTATGTATGGTTGCGATAAATTCTGTACATACTGTATCGTGCCTTTTACAAGAGGGAAAGAACGTAGTCGACGCCCTCAAGATATTATCGACGAAGTGCGTGATTTGGCCCGTCAAGGTTATCAAGAAATCACTTTATTAGGTCAGAACGTTAATTCATACGGTAAAGATTTACAAGATATGGAATACGATTTAGGCGATTTATTCGAAGATATCTCTAAAATAGATATTCCGCGCGTGCGCTTTACTACAAGCCATCCTTGGGACTTTACTGACCATATGATTGAAGTCATTGCTAAAGGCGGCAATATCGTACCGCATATTCACTTGCCAGTTCAATCAGGAAATGATGCGGTCTTAAAAATTATGGGACGTAAATATACGAGAGAAAGTTACTTAGATCTTGTTAACCGTATAAAAACAGCGATTCCTGATGTCGCATTGACAACTGATATCATTGTAGGCTATCCAAATGAAACAGAGGAACAATTCCAAGAAACATTGTCATTATACGATGAAGTTGAATTTGAACATGCTTACACATACTTGTATTCGCAACGTGATGGTACACCTGCTGCACGTATGAAAGATAATGTAGAAAAAGAAGTGAAGAAAGATCGCTTGCAACGCTTGAATCAAAAAGTAGGTTATTATTCAGAACGTGCATTAAAAGGATATGAAGGCCAAGTTGTGACAGTATTATGCGAAGGTAGCAGTAAAAAGGATAATGAAGTCTTAGCAGGTTACACGGATAAAAATAAACTTGTAAACTTCAGAGGTCCGAAAGAAGTTATCGGTAAATTAGTAGATGTTAAAGTCGATGAAGCGAAACAATATTCATTAAACGGTACTTTTTTACATGTTCATGAACCTAGAACGGTGAATGCATAATGCATAACAAAGAAGAAATTTTAGCGGAAGCACACAAGCTGAGCAAACAAATCAAGCGTTTAGATACTGTAAAATATTACCAACGCGTAGAGACTCAAATTCATCGCAACCACCATATTGATGAGTGGATGAAAGATTTAAAGCAAAGACAAAAACAATCCGTTAATTTGCAGAATTACGGAAAAATAGAAGCGTATAAACGAAGTGAAGCAGAGATTGACCAGATTCAAGCTAAAATCGATGCTTTACCGATAGTGACAGAATTCAGAGAAGCCCAATCTGATGCGAATGACTTGTTGCAGATGATGATTAATACGATGGCTGACCGTTTAAACGCTGCACATCAAGATAAATAATCATTTTTAAAAATAGAAAGGGCGTCAATATATGAATGTGAGAAAACTTACTTTAACTTCGATGTTTATAGCGATTAATGTGGTTTTAAGCAGTATTATAGTTATACCATTAGGTCCGATTAAAGCCGCACCGGTTCAACATATGATTAACGTGTTATGTGCGGTATTTGTAGGACCTTGGTATGGATTGGCGCAAGCATTTTTATCTTCAGTCATCCGTATGATATTCGGTACAGGCTCAGCCTTTGCCTTTCCCGGTAGTATGGTGGGAGTATTGCTAGCTAGTTTGTTATACCGTTATCGTAAACATCTATTTATGGCAGCATTTGGTGAAGTCATCGGTACAGGGTTAATCGGAAGCTTTATGTGTATTCCGTTAGCTTGGGTTATCGGATTGCATAGTATCGCAATCAAACCGCTTATGCTGGCATTTATTACTTCTAGTGCGTTAGGTGCTTTTATCAGTTATGTATTATTGATGATATTATTTAAAAAAGGAAAGCTTTCAAGATGGTTGCCTAAAGATTAGTATGAAAGTAAAGAAGGGCTGGGACATAATTATTTCTTGTCCCAGCCCGTTCTTGCCTTAATAAGCAGTTTTATTTTGTGATTGATCTCTTAATTGAATATAGCGATCGATATAATTTGAGAATGCACCATCTACATTTGCATTAATCAAGTTTTTCATTGCAAGTTGCGTATTGGCAGTATAAGGATGAACAAGTAAGCCATGTTGATGCAATCGTTCAACTTGTGCCGGTGTAGCATCATGATATTCAGGACCCACTCCGCGTGCATAAGAAGCGATATAATTTAAATCTGCATCAGAATATTGCGGTAGTTGCAATGCATCTGTTAATTGAATCAGTGGTACATTAGGATTTAACTTTTTCATTTTCAATAAACTTTCTTGAGAGAATGATTGGATGACCACTTGACCATTTCGTAATTTGTCTGGCGTCATCATACCGTGTTTGTTTAAAGTCTTTAATAGTTTTTCTTCCATACCCGGATACACATTCGGTGATTTGGTTTCAATATAGTAATTAGTATTTGAACCATAACGTTTCAAGATTTCATCTAAAGTAGGAATTTTAGCCCCCGCATATTTAGGATTCGCATATTGTGGATTTTTTTGGTTAAACCAACTGCCGACATCCATTTTTTTCAATTGCGCAGTTGTGTAATTTTTAACTGGACCATGGTACTTGCCGCCTGTAGTTCGATCCACTGTTTCATCATGCATCGCAATTAAATTGCCATCTTTGGTCATTTGCAAATCTAATTCTATGTAATCTGCGTGCAAATCGTTTTTGGCTTTATCATAAGCAAAGAAAGTATGCTCGGGTGCATAACCGCTTGCGCCTCGATGTGCAATGGCTACGTTTCTATCAAGCACATTTTTATTTTGCTCCTGATTTGTATGGGCTGCAGAAGAGTTATCCGGTGAGACGGGACCTGTTCCGCCACCGCTGGCTAATGCACTTTGCACGCCTGCAAGAATAGTTGTTGAAAGTATTGCTGATGTTAATAAAGTTTTACCTAATTTCATCTTGAATCCCCATCTCCTTTTTAAAATCTAAGATTAATATAACAAAAGTCTATATACAATATTTTAGTTTTAACTATAAATACATATAAATTTACTACATATTAAAAATAGATTAACTTGCTTAGCAATTTTGTTTTTTCAAGTATACCATGAAAATGAGAAACTCGTATGCAAAGATAGAATTTGTTAAAATAGATGAGTTAAGAGAAAAGCAATTCACATTGTTTGCGTAAATCAACGAAAATGTATAAAATATATTAAATTAAAAAAGAATTAAACCGATAATAGAAGGAATGATTAAGAATCATGACAAATGTAACGCCGATGATGCAGCAATATTTAAAGATTAAATCACAATATCAAGACTGCTTGTTATTTTTCAGATTAGGCGATTTTTACGAAATGTTTTTCGAAGATGCGAAAGAAGCTTCTAGAGTCTTAGAAATTACACTGACCAAGCGTGACGCGAAAAAAGAAAACCCGATTCCAATGTGCGGAGTGCCTTATCATTCAGCGGAAAGTTATATCGAAACTTTAATCAATGAAGGTTATAAAGTCGCTATTTGTGAGCAAATGGAAGATCCGAAAACCACTAAAGGAATGGTTAAAAGAGAAGTTATCCGTGTCGTTACACCTGGGACTATTATGAACCAGGGCGGTATGGATGAAAAACAAAATAATTATATCTTAAGTTTTATTAAAGAAGGCTCAGCTATCGCGCTCAGTTATTGCGATGTATCAACAGGTGAGTTGAAAGTCACTCAATTCAGCGATGAAAGCATGTTGTTAAATGAGATTACGACCATTAACCCGAATGAAATTGTGACTGCAGAACAAGTCAGCGATGCGTTGAAACAACAAATGAGCTTAGCAACTGAAACGATTACTGTTGTGGACGAAATCAGTCACGAAATGTATGAAGTGAACCAAATAGAAGATACCTTGATGCATCAGGCTGTACAGTTGCTCCTAGATTATATTCATCATACGCAAAAACGCAGCTTGAATCATATTGAAGCAGCACAAGCATATGAGGCAGTAGATTACATGAAAATGGATTACTACGCCAAACGTAATCTCGAACTGACAGAAAGTATCCGCTTGAAGTCTAAAAAGGGAACTTTATTGTGGTTGATGGATGAAACGAAAACACCGATGGGAGCACGTCGTCTTAAACAATGGATTGACCGTCCATTGATTTACAAACAAGCAATCAACGAACGTTTAGATGCAGTTTCTCAACTGATTGATCGCTTCATCGAGCGCGATACCCTCCGCAACTACTTAAATCAAGTTTATGATATTGAACGTCTTGTCGGACGTGTGAGTTACGGAAACGTCAATGCAAGAGATTTAATTCAATTGAAACATTCTATTGCGGAGATTCCTAATATCAAAGCATTACTGGATGACTTTGATGAGGAATTACCTGAACAATTCCGCCAGTTAGAACCCTTAAATGATTTGCTCGATTTACTGGAACAAAGTTTAGTAGAAGAACCGCCGATTTCAGTTAAAGATGGCGGCCTATTCAAGCAAGGTTTCAATACACAGCTAGATGAATACTTAGAGGCTTCAGTCAACGGTAAACAATGGTTGGCGCAACTGCAAGCCAAAGAAAGAGAACGTACGGGTATTAAATCGCTTAAAATCAGTTTCAATAAAGTGTTTGGTTACTTTATTGAAATTACCCGTGCTAATTTAAATGGTTTTGAACCAGCAGACTATGGTTATAATCGCAAACAAACACTTTCTAATGCTGAACGTTTTATTACTGATGAATTGAAAGAAAAAGAAGACATCATTTTAGGGGCAGAAGATAAAGCGGTCGAACTAGAATACCAACTTTTTGCGAAATTGAGAGAAGAGGTTAAAGCCTATACTGAGCGCTTGCAGAAACAAGCGAAGCTCATTTCAGAGATTGATTGCCTGCAAAGCTTTGCAGAAATTGCGCAAAAATATAATTATGTACGACCTGAATTCAGTGATGATAAAACATTGGACCTTGTCGATTCACGACACCCAGTGGTTGAACGGGTCATGGATTATAATGATTATGTACCCAATGATTGCCGTCTTGATCAAGAAGATTTTATTTATTTGATTACTGGACCTAACATGTCAGGTAAATCTACGTACATGCGCCAAGTAGCCATTATCAGTATTATGGCGCAAATGGGAGCTTATGTACCATGTGGCTCTGCGATTTTGCCGGTATTCGACCAAATATTTACACGTATCGGTGCAGCAGACGACTTAGTCTCCGGTAAAAGTACTTTTATGGTAGAGATGTTGGAAGCACAAAAAGCCTTGACTTATGCTACAGCAGACAGCTTGATTATTTTTGATGAAATCGGTCGAGGAACTTCTACCTTTGATGGTTTGGCGCTGGCTCAAGCGATGATCGAATATGTAGCTGAGACTTCACACGCCAAGACTTTATTTTCTACTCATTACCATGAATTGACTGCTCTGGATCAATCTCTTGCATGTCTGAAGAATGTGCATGTCGCAGCAAATGAATATCAAGGGGAATTAATCTTCTTGCACAAAGTCAAAGATGGCGCAGTAGATGACAGCTACGGAATCCAAGTGGCGAAGCTGGCAGACCTGCCTGATCAAGTCATTGAGCGCGCGCAAGTCATTCTAGATGCCTTTGAAGAAAAGGATGCACCACACCCGCAAATCAGTCATTTACCATCCCAAAAAGAATCCGTCGTCAAAGAACCAGAAACAGAAGCGCTTCAACATGAAAAAGAACCCGAGAGTGAACAGTTCCAACAAGGCACATTCGATTTATTTGAAACACCGCCTGCAGAAAGTGAAATTGAAGCAGAATTGAAGAAAATCAACATTTCTAATATGACACCGCTTCAAGCACTCAACAAACTCAGCGAACTTCAAAACCAACTAAAATAAGAGGTGAGAAATCATGGGCAACATTAAAGAATTACAAACTTCACTCGCTAACAAAATAGCAGCAGGTGAAGTAGTAGAAAGACCAGGCTCTGTCGTCAAAGAGTTATTGGAAAATGCCCTTGATGCTAAAGCAACCGAAATTAATATAGAAATCAAACAATCCGGCATCGAATCTATACGCGTAGTGGATAACGGAACAGGAATCGAAGAAGATGACCTGCATCTCGTCTTCCATCGACATGCAACAAGCAAATTGCATGAAGACAGCGATTTATTCCATATTCGGACGCTAGGCTTTCGTGGTGAAGCCTTGGCCAGTATTTCATCCGTCGCAAAGGTAACATTGCAGACATGTACAGACGGACAAAGTGGTCATGAAATTTATGCAGAAGACGGAGCAATTCTAAAACAGAAACCTGCCAAAGCCAAAAAAGGTACAGACATTCTCGTCGAATCACTCTTCTACAATACACCCGCACGCTTGAAATACGTGAAAAGTCTTTATACCGAACTTGGCAAAATCACCGACATCGTCAACCGCATGGCCATGAGCCATCCTAGTGTCCGCTTCACCTTGATTTCAGACGACAAAGTACTGTTGAAAACCAATGGCTCAGGCCGTACCAACGAAGTCATGGCCGAAATATACGGGATGAAAGTAGCGAAAGACCTCGTGCATATCACAGGCGATACCAGCGACTATCACCTCGAAGGCTACGTAGCGAAGCCCGAACATTCCCGCAGCAATCGTCACTACATTTCTATATTTATCAACGGACGCTACATCAAGAACTTTGTATTGAACAAAGCCATAGTAGAAGGCTATCATACCCTGTTGACCATAGGGCGTTATCCCATCTGCTACATCAATATCGAAATGGATCCGATACTCGTAGACGTCAACGTACATCCAACCAAATTAGAAGTACGACTTTCTAAAGAAGAGCAACTTTATCAGTTGATTGTACACAAAATTCAAGAAGCCTTTAAAGATAAAATTCTCATCCCGCACAATGATGAAAATAAACTTTATAAGAAAAATAAAGTACTAGATACTTTCGAACAACAGAAATTAGATTTTGAAAACCGTACCGCTGAAAAGAAAGCCCAGAAAGAGGAAAACGATAAGAGTACCTCCGAAACAGGCGAGCAAGTTGCTGAAGATACCTCAGAACAGGATTATAATGCGACACAACGCGCGGTGCTGCAGGATTTAGAAGAGGACAATACAAATTCAGATAATTTATTTGAACCCACACAGCGTGAAGAAGATGCAGACCATACTGAAACTTCAGATTCACCAACTAATGTCGGTGAAGAAGTGGATGTGCGTGAAACAGAAAATGCACAGCCTAAACGACGTGTTCCTTACATGGAAGTGGTTGGACAAGTCCATGGCACTTACATTATTGCGCAAAATGAAACTGGCATGTTTATGATAGACCAGCATGCTGCTCAAGAGCGTATTAAATATGAATATTTCCGAGATAAAATCGGGGAAGTCACAAACGAAGTGCAGAACTTATTGATTCCAATGACTTTTCATTTTTCAAAAGATGAACAGATGATTATCAATCAATATAAAGATGAATTAGATAAAGTAGGTGTACATCTGGAACCTTTCGGCAGTCATGATTATATTGTGAACAGCTATCCGGTGTGGTTCCCTAAAGAAGAAGCACAAGAAATTATTCAAGACATGGTAGAATATGTGCTTGAACACCGCAAAGTCGATATTAAAAAAATACGTGAAGAAGCGGCTATTATGATGAGCTGTAAGAAATCAATTAAAGCCAATCACTATTTAAGAAATCATGAAATGGCAGATTTAATCGATCAGTTGCGAGAAATGGAAGATCCATTTACTTGTCCGCATGGCAGACCGATTATTATTAGTTTTTCAAATTATGAATTAGAACGTTTATTCAAACGCATCATGTAAAGGAGAAGGCTATGAAACCTCACATCTTACCCGCAATTCGCGAAATGAAAGATTTAGAAAAACTAGCTAAAACAGATTATAAAAAATGTGTGTTATTAGATACACATATTGGACATCTGCAAGGAATTATGAGTTTGCTCGCACAACATCAACTGGAAACTTATATCCATGTAGATTTAATGAGAGGAATTGCGCATGATGAATATGGCTGTGAATACATTATTCAAAAATTTAAACCAGCAGGCATTGTTTCTACAAAACCGAAAGTGATTAAAAAAGCCAAATCTTTAAAAGTAGCGACCATCTTGCGAATATTCGTTATCGATAGTCATGCTTTAAGCCGCAGTATCGCTTTAATTAAACAAGTACAGCCTGATTATGTAGAAGCTTTGCCAGGGGTTGCCAGTAAAGTCATCAGTAAGATTAATGAAGAAACCAATATCCCTGTCATTGCAGGCGGGTTGATAGATCAAGAGCAAGAAGTTGAAGCTGCCATATCAAGTGGTGCGGAATATATTACAACGAGCAATCAATCATTATGGTAAAGAATCTGTGAATATAGTATTACAATTATGTAAAAAAATAATTGACAACGCTTTCACTAAAGTATATTCTGTTTATAAGTTAATATTTAAAACGAGAACAAGGAGACTTCTACATTATCTGGGGAACATGTAGGGGTCTTTTTGTCTTCTTATAAGGAGGAAATAGAATGAATCCATATTTTGCAGAATTTTTAGGTACTGCCATTCTGATTTTATTCGGGGGCGGGGTTGTAGCCAATTTAAACCTCGTGAAGTCTAAAGGGTTTGGCAGCGACTGGATTAACATCTCTTTAGGTTGGGGATTAGCTGTAACACTCGGTGTTTATGCAGTCGGAAAATTTTCAGGTGCACACTTGAATCCTGCTGTAACCATGGCAATTGCAATGGACGGTGGAATTGAATGGTACAAGGTACCTGGTTATATTATTTGCCAAATGCTTGGCGGTATTGTCGGTGGAGTACTCGTTTGGTTGATGTACTTGCCTCATTGGAAAGTGACAGAGGACCAAGGTGCTAAACTTGGAGTATTTTGTACAGACCCTGGCATTAAAAATTATTATGCTAACTTTTTCAGTGAAATTATCGGTACTGCAGCTTTAACTTTAGGTTTGCTATTTATCGGTATTAACAAGTTTACAGATGGCTTGAATCCGATTATTGTCGGTGGTTTAATCGTTGCCATCGGTATTAGTTTAGGCGGACCAACAGGTTATGCGATCAACCCGGCTCGTGACTTAGGTCCTCGTATTGCTCATGCGATTTTACCGATTGCTGGCAAAGGAAAATCAAATTGGTCATACGCCATTGTTCCAGTATTAGGACCGATAGCTGGAGGAATGTTAGGAGCTTGTATTTATCGAGCAGCCTACAAAGGCACTTTTGATACAATGTCATTCGTCGCAATCGTTTTAACTGCAGCAACCTTGATACTTGGTGTAGTATTAAATAAAATAGATAAAAAAGATATTGGTACGATTTATTAAAAAAATTGGGGTTTTTTTAACAATATTAATTGAGGAGTTATGACTATGGAAAAAGAAAAATATATTTTATCAATAGACCAAGGAACGACAAGCTCTCGTGCAATTCTTTTCAATAAAGAGGGTGAAATTGTCACTACCGCACAACGTGAATTTACACAGCACTTTCCGCATAATGGTTGGGTTGAACATGATGCTAATGAAATTTGGACATCAGTGTTATCAGTTATTGCGACAGTATTAAATGATGATGATATTTATCCAGATCAAATTGCCGGTATCGGTATTACGAACCAGCGTGAAACGACTGTCATTTGGGATAAACATACAGGACGCCCGATTTATAATGCAATTGTCTGGCAATCTCGTCAAACTCAAGATATTATCCAAAGTTTGAGAGACCAAGGATATGAAGACACTTTCCGTGAAAAGACTGGTTTAGTGTTAGACCCTTATTTCTCTGGCTCAAAAATTAAATGGATACTAGATAACGTGGAAGGCGCGCGTGAAAAAGCTGAAAATGGCGATTTATTATTCGGTACCATCGACTCTTGGCTTGTATGGAAATTGTCAGGTAAAGCTGCACACATTACGGACTATACGAATGCCAGCCGTACTTTGATTTATAATATTCACACTTTAGAATGGGATGATGAATTACTGGAAATCTTAGATATTCCTAAACAAATCTTACCTGAAGTTCATGAATCGAGTGAAATCTATGCGAAAACGAAAGATTACCATTTCTTCGGTCAAGAAGTACCGATTGCAGGTATTGCCGGTGACCAACAGGCAGCTTTATTCGGGCAAGCATGTTTCGAACGCGGAGACGTAAAAAATACGTACGGTACAGGCGGCTTTATGTTGATGAATACGGGTAAAGAAGCGGTCAAATCTGATAGTGGACTACTGACTACAATTGCTTTCGGCTTGAATGGTGAAATCAACTACGCTCTAGAGGGCTCAATCTTCGTATCAGGTTCTGCAATTCAATGGTTGCGTGATGGTTTACGAATGATTAATTCTGCACCTGAATCAGAAAACTATGCCAATCGTATCGAATCTACGGAAGGAGTTTATGTTGTACCGGCCTTTGTTGGCTTAGGCACACCTTATTGGGACTCTAATGCACGCGGTGCAATCTTCGGTATTACTCGCAGCACCGAGAAAGAGCATTTTGTACGTGCGACATTAGAATCCTTATGTTATCAAACACGTGATGTAGTTGAAGCGATGGAGAAAGATTCAGGTATTACTGTAGAAAGCTTACGCGTGGATGGCGGTGCAGTGAAAAATAACTTCTTGATGCAATTCCAAGCAGATATTGAAAATATTAAAGTGGAACGCCCAGTCATTCAAGAAACAACAGCACTAGGCGCAGCTTATTTAGCGGGATTAGCAGTAGGCTATTGGGAAAGCAAAGATGAAATTGCTGATCGTTGGAAATTAGATAGAGCATTTGAACCTGAAATGTCAGCTGCAGAGCGCGAAAACTTGTATAAAGGTTGGAAAAAAGCTGTAGAAGCTACACAAGTTTTTAAATTAGACGACTAAATTTGAATTGTGCTACAATAAAGATAAGTTAATAAATGTGACTCGAGAATGAGAGAACTGTTCGTACAATTTTATGAAATGTATGGGATAGGTCTCTCATTTTTTAATATTAAGGGTTTTTAAAAAATGGACAGCTTGTCTCATATATGCACTGACAATAACTAGGAGGCGTTTTAGATGAGTTTATCAACTTTAAAAAGAAATGAAATTAAAGACAATTTTAAGAACCAAGAGTATGACATCGTTATAATTGGTGGAGGTATTACAGGTGCAGGGGTTGCCTTAGATGCTTCACAACGCGGCATGAAAGTAGCACTTGTTGAAATGCAAGACTTTGCACAAGGAACAAGCTCTCGTTCAACTAAATTAGTACATGGCGGTTTACGTTACTTAAAACAGCTGCAAGTTGGGGTTGTAGCTGAAACTGGCCGCGAAAGAGCAATCGTTTATGAAAATGGTCCACATGTAACCACACCAGAATGGATGTTATTGCCGATGCATAAAGGCGGTACTTTCGGTAAATTTTCTACTTCCATCGGTTTAGCGATGTATGACCGTTTAGCAGGCGTTAAGAAATCAGAACGTAAGAAAATGTTGAGTAAGAAAGAAACGTTAGCTAAAGAACCTTTAGTGAAAAAAGATGGTCTCAAAGGCGGCGGTTATTACGTTGAATATCGTACAGATGATGCGCGTTTGACTATCGAAGTATTAAAACGTGCTGCTGAAAAAGGTGCGGATATTCTTAACTATACAAAATCAATGGATTTCACATATGATGACAAAGAAAAAGTAAACGGCATTCAAGTTACAGACATGTTGACGGATGAACCTTACACAATTCATGCTAAAAAAGTCATCAATGCCAGCGGTCCTTGGGTAGATGAAGTCCGCAGTTCAGACTACTCTAAAAACAATAAACAACTGCGTCTGACAAAAGGTGTGCATATTGTTATTGATCAATCTCGTTTCCCATTACAACAAGCGGTTTATTTTGATACTGAAAAAGACGGCCGTATGATTTTTGCTATTCCACGTGAAGGAAAAGCATATATCGGCACTACAGATACTTTCTATGATAATGATAAAACTTCACCGCTTCCAAACCAAAAAGATCGCGATTACTTGATTGATGCAGTGAATTATATGTTCCCTGGGTTAGATATTAAAGATGAAGACATCGAATCTTCATGGGCTGGTGTCAGACCTTTAATTTTAGAAGAAGGAAAAGACCCATCAGAAATTTCACGTAAAGATGAAATTTGGGAAGGTAAATCTGGCCTGTTGACGATTGCAGGCGGTAAATTAACAGGTTATCGTCATATGGCTAAAGGTATTGTAGATTTAGTTTCTAAACGCTTACAACAAGAGTACAAATTAAAATTCAAACCTTGTGAAACTAAAGAACTTAAAATTTCTGGCGGAGATGTCGGTGGCAGTGCCAACTTCGAACAATTTGTTAAAGAGAAAATGAAAGAAGGTGAAGCATCTAACTTAGATGCTAAAACAGCTGAAGATATCGCTAGACGTTATGGTTCTAATGCGGATCAATTATATCAAATCGCTTATACTGCCCAATATCAAAATTCAGGTTTACCAGTCGAACTCTACACTGAGTTAGTATACGGTATTCAACACGAAATGGTTTATAAACCGACTGATTTCTTGATTCGTCGTACAGGAATGTTATATTTTGATATTGAAGATGTGAAGAAATATAAAGAAGCGGTCATGGATGTCATGTCTCAATTATTAAATTATGATGCAGAACAACGCGCGCTTTATGCTGAAGAATTAAATGAAGCCATTGAAGAAGCGACACATGGCAATCATCAACCTGCTGAAAAATAAAAAAGTGAGAGATTATGTCCGGCATACTTGTGCCTTTATAATCTCTGGTTAGAAAAAACTATGAGGAAATCTATCTAATGCGGTAGATTTCTTCGTAGTTTTTTTAGTGTGTTTGAGGCGGGATAGCGGTGGATTGGATAGAAAATGAATGGATTGTTGAGATATTGGCCAAGATGGAGAGCAACGTGTCCAATAAACGGATATATTGGCCAAGATGGAGAGCAACATGTCCAATAAATGAATATATTGGCCAAGATTATGAGCAACGTGTCCAATATCCTGCTAATTTAGACATAACTTGTAAACTAGTGTCCAGATTAAGGTGTTTTCTGGACATAACTTGTAAAATAGTGTCCGGATTAAGGTGTTTTCTGGACACAACTCGCAAACTAGTGTCCAGATTACGCTCTTTTCTAGACACTTCTCACAAACTAATGTCCAGATTCCAGCATAATCTAGACACTTCCCACAATATAGTGCCTAAACCGCCCTTCAAGCTAGAACAACCCACCCACTTACCCCGCACTCTCCAATTTTTATTTTTTTAGAGGTGATATCGGGCTGAAAACACGCTTATGATATGTCATAATAGTCTATAATAATAATAAAATGATTGATAAGATAATGAGTTTCAATCAATCAAATTGTATTGACGTATTACGCGGAGGTAATATTATGTGTCCAAATACATTTAAAATCACAGTTGAAGATGGTACAAATCTTGAAGTGAAACTTGATAAAGCGAATAAAGAGAGAATCGGAATCGTACATATTTTTCATGGCATGGCTGAACATATGGGTCGATATGATTTATTTGTAGAATCGTTGAACCAACAAGGTTATGATGTCATTCGTCATAACCACCGTGGCCATGGTAAAGATATTATTGAACGTGAACGCGGCCATTATGACAGTATGCAGATAGTAGCTGCAGATGCGTATGAAATTCTTCAAACATTGTATCCAGAACGAAACGGCTTGCCATATATCGTATTAGGACATTCAATGGGTTCTATTATCGCTAGAAAATATGTCGAAATGTATCCTGACACAGCACAAGGATTAATTTTGACGGGCACAGGCCTTTTCCCTAAAGTTAAAGGCAATTTCTTGGTAATTGGCATGAAACTTATCTCGTTAATATTAGGAAAAAGACGAAGATTGCGATGGGTCAATAATTTGGTGTTTAAACCCTTTAACAAGCGCATTCCTGATGCCAAGACGGAAAGTGATTGGCTATCGACGAAGAAAGATGAAGTGAATAAGTATTGCGAGGATCCATATTGTGGATTCTTAATGTCCAATCAAGCAATTTATGAAACAATTCATGAAATGATGGTCACAAGCAGACCTTCTGAAATTAAGAAGATGAATCCGGATTTACCCGTTCTCTTGATTTCTGGAAAAGAAGATCCATTCGGTGATTATAGTAAAGGTATCCGCAGATTAGGTGTAGCGATGAAACGTAACGGCGTGCAACATATTACTGTACAGCTTTACCGTAATAAACGTCATGAGATTCTCTTTGAAGAGGACCATCTCCAAACATGGAATAATATGTATGATTGGATTAAGAAAAATATTCTGAAAAAAATAAAGTGAGTGAACATAATGACAACGAATAAACCCTTATTAGTAGTAATTGTCGGTCCTACTGCTGTAGGGAAAACAGAATTAAGCATAGAATTAGCCAAACGTGTCGACGGTGAAATCATCAGTGGTGATTCTATGCAAGTATATAAAGGTATGGATATAGGTACAGCCAAAGTTTCAGAAACAGAAATGGAAAGTGTCCCACATTATTTAATTGATATTCTAAGTCCTGACGAAACTTTTTCAGCCTTTGATTTTAAAACGCGCGCACAACAATTAATCACAGAAATTACTGAACGAGGCCATGTTCCGATTATTGCAGGAGGAACAGGTTTATACATACAGTCGCTTATTTACGATTATCCTTTTGATAAAGAAGAAATTTCTGCGGAAAAGGAAAAAGAAGTGAAGGAAAAGATGGCTGCGTTAGAAACACTTTCTAATGAAGAATTGCATGAATATTTGAGTACTTTCGACCCTGAATCTGCTGAAGCTATTCACCCTAATAATCGTAAAAGAGTATTGCGTGCCGTTGAATATTACTTAAAAACAAAAAAAGTTTTAAGTTCTCGCAAGAAAACAGTACAATTTACAGAAAATTATGATACATTATTAATAGGGGTAGAAATGTCGCGCGAAACATTGTATCAACGAATAAATAGTCGTGTGGATATTATGCTAGAACACGGTTTATTAATTGAAGTAGAGGAACTGATGAAGAAGGGCTATACAAACTGTCAAAGTATGCAAGCCATCGGTTATAAGGAACTTATACCGGCTGTCAACCATGAGACAACCATTGACCAAGCTGTCAATACTTTGAAGCAACATTCTAGAAACTACGCAAAACGACAAATGACTTGGTTCAAAAACAAAATGAACGTTCAATGGTTTGACAGAGAACAAACATCACTTCCATTGATATTAGATGAGGTTACTGCCCAAATAAAGAAAAGGAGAGAAAGTTGACATGATAGACAAAAACATCCAAGACAAAATTTTACAAGAATTCAAAGAGGGGCAAGAAGAATTAACAGTATTCTTATTGAATGGGTTCCAAATGAAAGGAACTATTGTAGATTTTGATGACAGCGTTGTAAACCTTTTATCTCAAGGTAGAAATCATTTAATTTACAAGCATGCAATCAGCACATTCACTCAAGAGCCTGCTGAAGTAGAAGCTTAATTAAAAAATTGCTTAAATTACAGTAAGGGATAAACTGAGATTGCGTCACGACCGCATAACCGTATTATCACAATCTTTATCAAGCGCGACGGTAAAATTGGATGTTAATACAACATAAGTTTTTCATACTGTATATTCAATCAGTCCATTAAAAATCATTTTTTAAAATTCTCAAAAAAACAACCGCACAAGACAACGGTTTCTCAATACATAGGTGTATTGACCGGTGTTTTGTGCGGTCTTTCTTTTATACTTTATAATAATTTCTCTATATCCGCTTCGATTTGACTCGGATTTTTTTGAGGAGAGAAACGATCGATAACATTACCGTCGCGATCTACAAGGAATTTAGTGAAATTCCATTTAATTTTACTATTAAAGAAACCATTTTGCTGTTCAGTCAAGAATTTGAATAAAGGATGACGATTTTCGCCATTAACTTCAATTTTTTCATGCATTGGGAAAGTTACACCGTAATTAATTTTACAATTTTGCATCGCTTCTTGACCATTGCCCGGCTCTTGTTTGCCGAATTGATTACATGGAAAGCCAAGTACTACGAATCCTTGCTCTTTATATTTCTCGTATAAAGCTTGTAAACCTTCAAATTGTGGTGTAAATCCACATTGACTTGCTGTATTGACGATCAACATTACATCGCCTTTATATTTCTCTAATGAATACGTGCTACCGTCGATTTTAGTTACTTCAATATCATAAATACTCATAATTCATTTCACCTCTTATGAAAACAAGGTATCATATTTCGCTGTAATAGTCTTTCTATATGCACTGTGATAGAATAGGAAAGGATTACAGGTATAAATAAGAGTATAGAAATTTTAAATAGATGCGTAGAGAAAGGGGATTATTTTTTGCCTCAAGAAAAAATTTATGATACTGAAGAAGCAGTAGAAAAAGCACTTCTTATCGGGGTAGATGCCTATGACGAAAAAGAATATGATTTCGAATCTACCATGGAAGAATTAAAAGCTTTATCTGAGTCGTGCCGCTTAGAGGTCATTGGTGAAATTACTCAAGCGAAAGACCGCATCGAAGAAAAGACCTACGTCGGCAAGGGTAAACAATATGAAATTAAAGACTTTGTAGAAATGTATGACGTAGATGTGGTAGTAGTCAATGATGAATTAACAACTTCACAATCTAAGAGTTTAAATGATACTTTAGGCGTTAAAATTATCGATAGAACACAGTTGATATTAGAAATATTTGCGATGCGTGCCAGCAGTAAAGAAGGTAAGCTGCAAGTTGAGTTGGCTCAATTAGATTATTTGATGCCACGCTTGCAAGGCCACGGTAAAAGCTTATCCAGATTAGGGGGCGGCATTGGAACAAGAGGTCCAGGTGAAACGAAACTTGAAACGGACCGTCGTCATATCCGTCGTAGAATGAATGAAATTAAACATCAATTGAAAGCGACAGTTGAACATCGTGAGCGTTACCGTAGCAAACGTCGCCAAAATCAAGTATTCCAAGTGGCGCTAGTCGGTTATACCAACGCAGGCAAATCTACCTGGTTCAATATTTTAGCAGATGAATCTACTTATGAAAAAGATTTATTATTTGCGACTTTAGATCCGAAGACACGTCAAATTCAAATCAATGATGGATTTAATTTAATTATTTCAGATACTGTAGGATTTATCCAAAAACTGCCGACAACATTAATTGCAGCATTCAAATCAACTTTAGAAGAAGCAAGAGATGCTGACTTATTGCTTCATGTGGTAGATGCCAGCAATGAGGATTACCGTGCGCAATTTGATACAGTTAATCGTATTATCGGCGACTTGGAGATGGATAAGATTCCTCAAGCGGTGATTTTTAATAAGAAAGACTTGAGTGATGGACTCGCACCAGCTTCTCAATTTCCAAATGTGTTTGTTTCAGCTAAAAATGAAGAAGATAGAGAACGTGTACGTGAATTGTTAATCACGCAAGTTGAGAAACAAATGGAACCTTATACAGAAGGAGTACCGGCAAATGATGCTGACCGTCTTTATTTCTTGAAAAGACATACCATCATTACCCAATTAGAGTTCAAAGAAGATGATGAAAGCTACTTAGTAGAAGGTTATCGACAACAAAATAACGATGAAGGAAAGAAGCAAGAATAAATGAATTTAGAACAATTGATTCAAGAAACTGAAAACACGTTACAGCCCTTTTTTAGAAAAATAGAAGAAAGGGCTTTTCGCAATCAAGCAAAAGTTCTCGATGCTTTTCACGCAGTAAAGGCATCAGAATCAGATTTACAAGGTACGACTGGTTATGGTTACGATGATATCGGACGTGATCATCTGGAAGAAATTTACGCCCATACTTTCAAAGCAGAAGCAGCATTAGTACGTCCGCAAATTATCTCAGGGACGCACGCTATTACCATTGCCTTGCAAAGCTGTTTGAAATATGGAGATGAGTTGTTATACATTACTGGAAATCCCTATGATACTTTATTGGAAGTGATAGGCGTCAATGGTAATGGAATCGGCAGTTTGAAAGAAAATGGCGTCTTGTATCGTCAAGTGCCGTTGACACATGATGGTTATATTGATGTAGAGATGGTATTAGAGACTATTAATGAACAGACGAAAGTCGTAGCAATACAGCGTTCTAAAGGATATGATCAACGCCCATCTTTAGACGTGGACGAAATTGAACAGGCGATTCGTCAAATTAAAGCGCACTATCCAGAAGTGATTGTCTTCGTAGATAATTGTTATGGAGAATTTGTAGAAGAGAGAGAACCAATTGAAGCGGGTGCTGATTTAATTGCTGGCTCCTTAATAAAAAACCCAGGAGGCGGTCTTGCGCGAATCGGCGGATATATTGCCGGCAGATTGGATTTGATTGAGCGATGTGGTTATCGATTGACTGCGCCTGGAATAGGGAGAGAAGCGGGTGCTTCATTAGATGAATTGCCAAGTATGTATCAAGGGTTCTTTTTAGCACCGCATGTGGTAAGCCAAAGCTTGAAAGGTGCGTTGTTTACAAGCTTGCTACTTACAAAGCTGAAAATGCGTACGGTGCCGGCGTATGACACACCTAGAACGGATTTAATACAGACGATTCAATTTGATACTGCCGAACAGATGATTCGTTTCTGTCAAAGTATACAAGCCGCTTCGCCTATTAATGCGCACTTCAGTCCGGAGCCCAGTTATATGCCCGGTTATGAAGATGACGTGATTATGGCTGCAGGTACCTTTGTGCAAGGTTCATCGATTGAATTATCGGCTGACGGTCCTATACGCCCGCCATATGAAGCATATGTTCAGGGCGGATTGACTTATGAACATGTGAAGCTGGCTGTTATCAGAGCAGCGGAACAACTTCTTGAAGAAGGATTAATTCAATAGATTGGAAAACAACCATTCCTTAAGCGAGGTTTGCTTTTAATGAGGAGTGGTTGTTTTTTATGTTGTAGGTGGAAAAATTGGGCGATCTAGACATAAGATTATGAGAAGTGTCTAGAAAATGTATACTTAAAGTGAACGTGTGAGAGAAAAAGAAGGTACATGAATCAACTAAGTGGGGAGAACGTTATGGTTCTGACTTATCGTACCTTATTGTTTGTCTTATCATTAATGATGCTAGTGTGCTTTGAAGCAAGTATGGCTTTAGAACATGTGTTTTTCTATTCTAAACTTGCAGTCTACCTTACAGCAGCTTCATTCATTTTGTATAAACTTGGCAAGGTGAAACGTAATAAAAGATTAAGATAGCAACAAAAAAAGAGGCCGTTATGGCCTCTTTTTTTATCCCATTTGTTTAGCACCTAAGTGCGATAATACGATTTAAGATTAATACAATTTCATGTATTGTTCTCTTTCCCATTCAGAAACTTGAGTTCTGTAATAATCCCACTCAATTGATTTAGAGTTGATGAATTGGTTATAGATATGTGAACCTAAAGCATCTTTAATTGCCTTGTTATCACGCATTGCTTTTAATGCAGTATATAAAGTTGATGGTAAATCTTCAATGCCGATAGATTCACGTTCGTCGCGATTCATTTCGTAAATATTTTGGTTAACTGGTTCTGGAACTTTCATTTTGTTCTTAATACCGTCTAATCCAGCTTCTAAGATTGCTGCTAAAGCCATATAAGGGTTAGCTGCAGGGTCTACTGAGCGTACTTCTACACGAGTAGATAATCCACGTGAAGTAGGGACACGTACTAATGGTGAACGGTTTTTACCACTCCAAGCGATATAACATGGTGCTTCATAGCCAGGTACTAAACGTTTATATGAGTTAACAAGCGGGTTGCAGACTGCAGTGAATCCACGTGCGTTTTTCAAGATACCTGCGATGAATTGATAAGCTTCTTCAGTCATTTGTTCTTTGCCATCTGGATCATAGAAGGCATTTTCTTTACCTTTGAATAATGAAACGTTGAAGTGCATACCGCTTCCGTTTACACCGAATAATGGTTTCGGCATGAATGTAGCATGCAAGTTATGTTTACGAGCGATTGTTTTTACAACTAATTTGAATGTTTGGATGTTGTCGCATGCAGTAACTGCATCTGCGTATTTGAAGTCGATTTCATGTTGGCCAGGTGCAACTTCATGGTGGCTGGCTTCAATATCGAATCCCATATCTTCAAGTTCTAATACGATATCACGACGGCAATTTTCACCTAAGTCTGTTGGAGCCAAGTCGAAATAACCGCCATGGTCATTTAATTCTAAAGTAGGTTCGCCTTTGTCATCTAATTTGAATAAGAAGAATTCAGGTTCAGGTCCTAAGTTGAAATCTGTAAATCCTAAATCTTCCATTTCTCTAAGTATACGTTTCAAGTTATTACGAGGGTCACCAGCAAATGGTTCGCCGTCAGTAGTGTAGACGTCGCAGATTAAACGTGCAACTTTTCCTTGTCCTGCTGTCCATGGGAAAATTACCCAAGTGTCTAAGTCAGGATATAAATACATATCTGATTCTTCAATTCTAACGAAACCTTCGATAGATGAACCGTCGAACATCATTTCGTTATCTAAAACTTTTTCTAATTGACTTACAGGTACTTCAACGTTTTTGATTGTTCCTAAAATGTCAGTGAATTGCAAACGCAAATATCTTACATTTTCTTCAGTAGCAAATTTGCGGATATCCTCTTTTGTAAATGAACGTTTTGGCATGTTAAATCCTCCAGTGAATTATTTGATAAAACGAGATAGGTCTCCTCGGTTTATCGGTATAGCTTCTTGTTGCGGTTTCTGTGTTGCTTCTACGATAACATGTTTTCTCAATGCTGTTTCTTCGCTTGATAAATGACTTTCATCATCCGTCAGAATTTGTTTGATCGCTTTTAAATTAAAACCTTTTTCCAAAAGGCGTTTAATCTCTAACAAGCGATCTAAATCATTCATTGAAAAAAGCCGTTTGTTGCCTGGTGATCTCTGTGGTTTGATGAGTCCATGTGTTTCGTAATAACGTATTTGTCTTGGTGTCAGTTCAGTCAACTGATTTACGACACTCATAGAGAAGACGGCCATATTTCTGCGTAAAGCATCATTCGACATGTTCCATCACCTCTATTTTTGAACTTGATATTAATTTAGCATAGTTTCTTAAGTAATACAAAAATATGTAAGGTTTCCTGACATTACTCACAAAATCCTTATATATCAAGGTTTGAGAAGGGGAGAAAGTAGGACGAAGCGCTCTTTTTCTGTAAATTGTCAAAATTAATACAAAAAGAGAGAAATATTTCCGTTTCACCTCTGTTTATACATAAAATAAGCTGGGACATTGATGGCATCCCAGCTTTATATAACATCTTATAGAAAATTAAAGCTCATTAATTTTAGCTACTACATCTTCGTACTTGTTTAAATAAGACTCAAACGCTTCGCCTAAATGTGATTTGTCTTTACTTTCATCGCTTGCTACTTTAGCTAATTCATCGTAGAATTTGCGTGCTTCTTGTGCAAAAGACTTAAATTCTAAATTTTCTACGTCATCGTGTGTTGATACAAAACCATCTACTGCTTCTAACGTTGAAAATATTTCGCTTAATAAAATGATTTCAGACTTAGAAATGTCTTTGTTGTTAGGATTAATCTCATTTTGGTATAAATCATCGAATGTTTCGTTAATAAATTCAACTTTCTCATTTAAATAGCTTTTAATTTTTTGTTTGTTTGGCATATATCATCACTCCTTAATAACTGTAATACCTAAACTTTTACTGAATTAAACATTTGGAGAAGGAATTTTTGTGAAAAGAGTGAAAAATTAGCGAGTTATAATTATGAAGTAATTTCAGACTAAAAATGTTAAAATAGCTACATATCTATGGTCTTTAATTATTGTTGATAACTATTATAAATAAACTCATCAATAATCAATTAAAAAATTGACGCAAAAGATGTGTTAGATTGATAAGAAGGAGAGTGAGAAAATGTTCTCATTTGAAGTGCCCGGATTACTTGGAGATATATTATCAGGCATCTTTATTTTATTTACAATTTTAAATTTGATTGTAGCCTTTAATATTATCTTTATCAAAGATCGAAGTACCAGCTCGACTTGGGCTTGGCTGTTTATTTTATTTATTGCCCCAGTGCTTGGTTTCTTCCTTTACCTTTTATTTGGCAGAGGTGTCTCTAAAAACAAACTTTACAAGGATTATCGTAAAGATATAGAAGAATTTGAAAATATCCTGAATGAGCAAAGATACCAAGTAAAACATCATAACTTAGAAACAGATAATAAGATTGTAGAAAAGCACCATGATTTAGTAAATATGTTACTGACAAGACAACCCGCTTTCTTAACGGAAGATAATGATGCTGAAATTTTTGTAGATGGCCATAAACTTTATGACAAGATGATTGAAGATATCATGAAAGCTAAAAACCATATTCATTTAGAGTATTATACTTTTGAATTAGATGGATTAGGTCATCGCATTATTGATGCTTTAGAGCAGAAGCTCGAAGAAGGTGTAGAAGTATTGCTGCTTTATGATGATTTAGGTTCTAAAAAATTGAGTATCAGACAATTTAAGCGCTTTAGAAAATTAGGCGGCCAAGTAGAATCATTCTTTGCGAGCAAACTACCGTTGATTAATTTCCGAGCAAATAACCGAAACCACCGTAAAATTGTAGTGATTGACGGAGAAATTGGCTACGTCGGCGGTTTCAATGTCGGCGATGAATACTTAGGTTTGAGTAAGAAATTCGGTTATTGGAGAGATACGCACGTCAGATTAAAAGGTGGAGCAGTCGATGCCTTACAGTTACGTTTTATTATGGATTGGAATTCTCAATCTAAACGTGAACATTTAAAATTAAAACCCGCTTATTTCCCAGTGAAAGAAAAAGAGGGAGACGTATCTGTACAAATCGGTTCGAGTGGTCCGGATGACAGTTGGCATGAAATTGAATTCGGTTATACTAAAATGATCAACTCAGCAAGAGATTCTATTTACATGCAAAGTCCTTACTTTATTCCAGATAATTCTTATATTAATGCAATTAAAATGGCTGCAAATTCAGGAGTCGACGTACATTTGATGATTCCTGACATGCCTGACCATCCTTTCGTGTATTGGGCAACGTATTATCATGCGGCAGAGCTATTGGATGCGGGTGTAAAAATTTATACTTATAATAACGGATTCATACACTCCAAAGTAATGGTGATTGATGATGAAGTAGCCAGCGTAGGATCTGCTAACATGGACTTCCGAAGCTTTGAGCTTAATTTTGAAGTCAATGCCTTTATGTACAACAAAGATGTAGCAGTAGAATTACGTAAGGCATTTGAACACGATTTGACTTTATCTACACAGCTCACTAAATCACGTTATGCCAAACGTTCAAATTGGATTAAGATGAAAGAAGGCTTCTCTAAGCTGATTACACCAATTTTATAAAAATAAGAAATTCCAGCTACTCCTTAATTAGGAAAAGCTGGAATTTTTTACTTTCTTTTATGGTGAGTCTCTTCTTTGTTTTTACGATGTTTAGCTTGGTTCTGTTGAATCACAAATAAAATAAAGCCGATTAACATTCCCATTAAGACACCAATTACTGCAGTGACTAGTAAAGGAAGTTTAAATATATATTGCAATACCAAACCAACTATAATAGCCACGGCAACTGCTACAATCGTTACTAAATTTTCTCTGATGGCATTCATGTGGACGCCTCCTCGTTCTATTTAAGATTAACTCTATCATATCAAATTTTATGTCTCTAGAGAATTGACGATAATATTCAAAAAAAGGTATGATAATTCGGTGCACTATATAATGAATAAGCAGGTGGTCAACTTTGAAACAAAAAACCTTATCAACAATCCTGACTGTGGCTGTAATAGCGCTTATCGTATTAGGATTTCAGTATTTTAATCATTCAGGGCCTTTTAAGCATTCCAGTTCTCAATCTACTCACACATCGATGGGAGACAAAGAGAAGGTACAAGTGAAACGTGTGATAGATGGTGACACGTTTATCGCTACAGATGAGCATGGAAAAGAAATTAAAGTAAGGATGATCGGCATGGATACTCCTGAAACAGTAAAACCTAATACGCCTGTACAACCCTACGGTAAAGAAGCTTCTAATTATTCTAAAAAGACATTGAATCATCAAACCGTATATTTAGAATACGATAAAGAGAAAGAAGATCGATATGGCCGGAATTTAGCCTATGTCTGGCTAGACCAAGATCATATGTATAATAAAGAACTCGTTGAAAAGGGATTAGCTCGAGAAAAATATTTCGCTCCGAACGGTAAATATAGAGATATGTTTAAAGATGCGCAAAAGCAAGCGCAAGAAAAGCACTTGAATATTTGGAGCCAATCCAATTAAATAAGAAAAGTATCAGTACAACGTCACATGGCGTTGTGCTTTTTGTTTGTAAAACACAATAAGTTTTTTGGTTTGAGAAGTGGGTAATTAATGATTGAGAGAAATATATAGGAGGTTTTATTTTTATGGTTGAAGTAAATAATGTAGCAGGCGTAACAAAAGTTGCAGATAATGTTGAAAGAGTCGCTGTATTAGAATTTTCATTTGTTGATGATTTAGTTGCTTTAGGTATTAGTCCAGTCGCAATTGCAGATGACGGTAATAAAGATAAAATTATTGAACCTGTACGTAAGCACTTAAAAGATTATATTTCAGTCGGCGAACGTGAAAACCCAGACCTTAATAAATTGCGTGAAGCGGAACCTCAATTAATTATTGCAGACAGTACACGTCATAAAGATATTTACGACGAATTAAATAAAATTACACCTACTATTTTATTAAACAGTTTCGGCGGTGACTATAAAGAAAACCTTGAATCGTTTAAAACTGTCAGCCAAGCTGTTTCGAAAGAAGAAGAAGGTAAAAAACGTTTAGAAGAACACGATAAAAAAGTAGACGAAGGTTCTAAAAACATCAGCATTGACAAAAAGTTATCTACACTTCCAGTAGTGCCAGCTAAAATCGGTGTAGCTGCACACAGTGATAAAAGTTATGTAGGACAATTCTTAGAAATTTTAGGATTTGACATTCCATTAAGTCAACAAGATGCAAATAAATATAAACCTTATTTAGATGGACCTTATTTACAAATGACACCTGATCAACTTGCTGAATTAGACCCAGAACGTTTGATTATCATGTCAGATGAAGAAGACAAAGACGCATTAGAAAAGCTTGAAAATGCAGATGCTTATAAAAAAATTAAAGCTGTTGAAAATGACCATGTGCATAAAGTAGGAAGATTAGCATGGGCTAAATCAAGAGGTCTAATTGCATCAGAAAACATTGTGAAAGAATTAAGTGAATTTAAATAATAACTTAGTTAAATAGAAATAGTTAAAACCGAGGAGTAGTATCTCCTCGGTTTTTTAATGTGCAAAATAATTAGATTTTATTGATTAAGATAATTAACGGCCGCTTCACAATCTTGCTTAGATAAATCATGTTTAGATTGCGCAATCATTTCTTCTACAGCATCACGTAAAGAACGTTTTGAAGAAGCTGTAGCTACATATTTCTCGCGTTCAGTAGGACCATCTATAATATTAATAGAGCCGTCATTGAAATAAACAACGCCTACACTGGTAATTTTCTGATTAAAGTTTTTTTCATAAGCGTCCTTCAACTCTTTTGAATTAACAGCAGCAGCTAAATAAGGATCATAGTCATAGAAATCAAATTCTACGCGGTTATTTTTAATCTTTTCGGTGAAAGTGTACACATCGCGACGTGAAGATTGAAATTGACTTTGATATTGGTCAGCAATATAATGTCCGATAATTTGGTCTAAACTTTCGCTTTCAGTTTTTATTTCGTTTTCCGGATCTGCACTGAAATGATAAAAAGTTTTTTCTTTCCAGTTCTTGACATCGATATTTAATAGACCTTTATCGGTAATCACAATATAATCGAACGTACGGAGTTGTTCGAATAAAGGATGTTTTACTGCTAAGTTGCCAGTTGAAAAGATAGTGAAAAAATTAATTTTGCCTTCTTCTTTAAATTTTTCTAAGATATCTGTAAGTGCTTGCTTAGCTTTACGTATGCCATAATGATGTTGTTGATGATTGCTGTCATTAATCATTTCATTGCGCAGTGAAGTCACTTCTGAACGCAAGGTGTTCACTTTGCTGACAAGTTGATTCTTAGAATAAACTTCTGTATCTAGACGATGCTGCATAATACTTCTAGATACAAATAAGGCAACAATCATTAAAATAATGATAGCTACTAAAATTAACGTTAAAAACATAAAGAATCATTCCTTAATAAAATTTAGTTATAGATTATAATGTACCCTTATAATCTAACTCTTACTTATAAAAATCAATGATTTTGGCTTTAAGATTATATTAAGCTAATATTTTGTAAAAATAAAAGCAGTTTAAGCAAAACATAAGTTAGAATGCTTAAACTGCCGTGGTTGTGTCAGTTAATAGTTTGTTTGAGTGTTAAATCTCTTGGGAAAATACCAAGAACATATAGATTAATTCATTTCTGGCAATACATTCTTTTGTAAAGCCTCAAATTCGTTTAATAGATATTTAATTTTTTCAATTTGATTTTCGTTAAGGGTAATAAACACTTTTCTCTCGTCTTCGTTAGAGCGTTTTTTCCCAATAATTTGCTGGTCAGTTAACGTCGTTAGGGATTTATGTACTTCCATCAAACTAAATGTAAGATTTCTTTTTACTTGGTATAATGGTATGCAAGTGCTATTGCATGCAAGTAAATGTTTAAGGAATAATAAATCATTCAATTTTAAATCATAGTGCTTCTTAACTAGATTTAATAATTGTTTTCGATGCAATTCATAATAGAATATAGATTCCGATGCTTGAGTCATAGGGGATTGCATTTTTTCACCTCTTATATTTTTATATTGAACTGACATCTTTTATTATATTAAATTTTTAATACGATTAAAAGAGTTATTTTTTACTTATTAGTTAATTTTCTGTGTCAACAATTTAAAATTGGTTTAACTTAATATTAAACATAGTTTATAAAACTAATAGGTTTACTTTTCATTACAAAAGGAGTTAAAAACTTTGTCTTCTAATATAAAGCGCCACAACCATTTATATAATATTTATAATACGATTCAACCCGATTCAGTTATAGCTTTAGATAATCATCCTACGGCCTATTTCATTATCAATCTTTTGAATGACAAGCAGGTGAACGTGTCTGTAGTGACTTATTCCACAGACATTTTGAAATATTTATGTAGAAATACTAACTTTAATATAGTGTTCACTTCTGGGAAAATTGACTCAGGATTACATACGATTACAGGTAAGGAAGTCATCAAAAAATTTGAGCAGCTGCAAATAGACTATTATTTTTGTGAAGCGAACTACTTGGATTCCGATGACAACTTATATCAAATTCATGAAGATATCGCTCGAATCCAGACGTGTTTAATCAGTCGATCTAAAGCGTCGTATCTCATTAACTATCCAGCACTTTGCAGTGATGATTATAATCAGAAATTGTCATTAATTGGTCAACTTGTTTAATATAGACAAGTTTGACTGACGGGGATAAAATATATATGAAATTATTTGTAAATGCGTTATACTATAATTTGTAAGCGCTTACCAAAGGAGGTGCAGAAATGATAAAGTCTCAAAATGAAGATTTAAATTATTTGGTTGATAGATTAATTAAACATGCGAATCATGAAATAAAGTTTTTCGGGGATACAGCCAAAATGTTGTTTTTAAAAAATGAATTTATAATTGGGGATTGCTCGGAAATTTGTGTGAAACGTCGCAATTTAACTAAAGTATTGAAATATATTCCAGAAGGATATCGCATTTCTTACTTTGATACATATGGTCATACGAGTGATAAATTGAGAGATATGAAATTTTCGGCGTTAACGCATTTGAAGATTTATAAAGACAACCAGCACATTATGAATATCTATGTGTATGACGTAAATAATGATGAATGGATGTTCCGATTTAATCATTCCATTCGCTTACCGGAGAAACATATCTATTTTCATTCCTTACCTTGGGGCGTAGATTATATCAAACCTGAAATCGTGTTGATGTATGAATTGTTAAGACCAGGTGAGTATGGTACAGAAGAGAGTAACAAAGAAGTGATTGATGCATTAAGTTATTATCAATTCGTTATCCTCAAAGTAGTGGTAGGAGAAGAAAAACTACACAATGCTTTGTCTGTTCATTATTAAAAAACAAGAGCGTTGCAACGAAAATTGCTACAACACTCTTGTTTAATAGAACAGCAATATATAATTAATTAATATTCTCTAAATTCAGATTATTTTAGTCATAAGTTTCAGCTTTTTCTTTACTGCAACAGCAGCCTTCATAAGTTGCCCGCACAGCATTATCTGCATCGCATACGGAGATACCGAACATCATTGAAATTTCAGAAGCCCCTTGATTAATCATTTTTAAATTAATATTGGCTTTGGCCAATGCCTCGGTAATTTTATTTGCAGTACCGACCATTTGACTCATGCCTAATCCTACTACCATTAATATAGCTAAATCGCTCTCGATGCTTAATTCATCCACATCGCACTGCTTTCGAATTTCATTCAGTACTTTATTTTCTTTACCTGCAATTTGATGTGTACGCATAATGATACTGATGCCGTCAATACCAGAAGGCATATGATCGAAAGATATATTGTTATCCTCTAATACTTGCAATACTTTTTTAGTAAAGCCGACTTGTCTATTCATTAAATATTTACTGATATTGATTACAGTAAATCCTTTATCACAACTTAAGCCGCTGATGAGATGATCGGGTTTGATTTCTCTATCGTATCGAATGAACGTACCCGGATCTTGCGGTCTGTTGGTATTTTTGATGACCACTGGAATGCGTTCTTTTTGAACAGGTTGCAAAGCTTCATCATGGAAGACACTGAAGCCGGCATATGAAAGTTCACGCATTTCTCGGTAAGTGACTTCACCCATAATCTCTGCATTTTTTATCAAGTTAGGATTGACGCGATAAATACCAGAAACATCTGTATAGTTTTCATACAATTCTGCGCGAACGCCTCGAGCTAATATCGCACCTGTGATGTCAGAGCCGCCTCGTGGAAAGGTTACAATATTTCCCTTTTTAGAGTAACCAAAGAATCCAGGCACAATAATTTTTCCTTTAATATCACGTAATTTATAAATATTATCGTAAGATTCCTCTAATATTTGGGCGAATTGCGGTGTGTCTGTGACGGTAATACCAGCGTCAAGCGGCGAAATATATGTAGTTGTAACGCCTTGACTATTGTTGTATTGCGCAATAAGCCGAGCGTTGAAATCTTCCCCGCATGATAAGAGGGCATCTTTTAAACGTGGCGGGTGATTTTGATGCTGAGCAATACGTTCTTCTAAAATAGCAGAGAATTCTTGTAATATTGAATGGTCCATACCTAAATCGTTTACAATATCTGCGTAGCGAGTAATAATTTCCTCTTTTTTATTTTGATAATCTAAACTTGCTGCACTTTTTTCATAGAGTCTTAGGAGTAAATCTGTAGTTTTAATATCTTCGCTATGCCTTTTACCAGGTGCAGAAACAACGATGATTTTTCTCTCTTCTTCGCTATTAACGATATTTAACACCTTTTTAATTTGGCTTGCTGAAGCGACGGAACTACCGCCGAATTTAGCTACTTTCATATTAACGCAACCTTTCTATCGATCTTAATAATTTACTGCTTTGTTTTTTCTGCTAAAAATGCTAAAATTTCAACATATTCCAAATTTTTTGAACTTTACAATTTTGATGAATGAACTTATACTAAACCATATTCAAGTATTTTTCAATAGTACAATTGTTTTTTTACAACGAACAAACGGAGGAATGAATAATGAAGAAGTTAAACATCGCTTTGCTCGGTCTTGGGACAGTGGGCTCAGGTGTAGTTAAAATAATTGAAGAAAATCACCAACAAATTAAAGATACAATTCAAAAAGATATCCAAATCAAGCATATTCTTGTACGTGATACTAAGAAGAAGCGACCATTAAACATCAGTCAATACCATCTTACTGAAGATGTAAATGAAATCCTTAACGATGATGATGTGGACATTGTGGTTGAAGTAATGGGTGGTATCGAACCGACAGTAGAGTGGTTGAAGCAATCTTTGCAACAAGGAAAACATGTTATTACTGCGAATAAAGATTTGCTTGCAGTACATTTAAGAACTATGGAAGATTTGGCTCAAGAAAATGGGGTAGCTTTAAAATTTGAAGCCAGTGTAGCAGGCGGTATTCCTATCGTCAATGCGATTAATAACGGTTTGAATGCGAATAATATCAGTAAATTCATGGGGATTTTAAACGGAACATCCAACTTTATTTTAACGAAAATGACTCAAGAAGGCGCAAGCTTTGAAGAGGCGTTGGGAGAAGCGCAAAGACTCGGTTTTGCAGAAGCAGATCCTACAGATGATGTAGAAGGGGTAGATGCTGCTAGAAAAGTAGTTATTGTTACCTATCTCTCATTTAATGATGTTATTAATTTAGATGATGTTAAACGCACAGGTATTTCTGAGGTATCAGTGGATGACATCAATGCAGCTAAAACGCTTGGTTATAAGATTAAATTAATCGGCAAAGGTACATATGAAAATGGGAATATCGATGCTTCTGTAGCACCTACTTTAATTGATGAAGCACACCAATTAGCTTCGGTTGAAGATGAATTTAATGCGATTTATGTTATCGGAGACTATGTGGGGGAAACAATGTTTTACGGTAAAGGTGCAGGCAGTTTAGCAACAGGTAGTGCGGTCGTGAGTGATTTATTAAATGTAGCATTGCAATTCGAATCCAACTTGCACACATTGCCGCCTCATTTTGAATTGAAAACAGCAGATGCCAAAGAAATTATCGACGCAGATGAACCGACTAAATTAAAACAAAAAAATAGTTATTATGTAGTTTTAAAAACGAATGGTGCACCTGCAAAACGCGTTGAAGAAGAAGTGAAATCTCAATTGCCGCTTCATAAGTCTCTAAATGTCGTAGAACGAAATGCTGAAACTGCAGCAGTTTTGGTTAAAGGGACAGACGTACCAGTGAGTGAGATTTTAGCACAAGGCAAATATCCAGTTGAAAAAGTATATCCAGTAGAAGGGGTTTAATTAATTATGAAAAGATGGCAAGGTTTAGTACAAGAATACAAAAATTATTTACCCGTTGACGAAAAGACACCGAATGTAACTTTAAACGAAGGCCAAACTCCGTTAATTCATTGTGATACATTATCTGAAATGTTAGGCATTAATTTATTTGTAAAGTTCGAAGGTGCCAACCCTACAGGTTCATTTAAAGACCGCGGAATGGTAATGGCAGTAACTAAAGCTAAGGAAGATGGCAAGAAAGTCGTTATTTGTGCATCTACAGGTAATACTTCTGCATCCGCAGCAGCATATGCCGCACGCTCAGGTTTGAAAGCCATTGTAGTAATCCCTGAAGGAAAAATTGCTTTAGGAAAGCTCTCTCAAGCTGTAATGTATGGGGCTGAAATTGTTTCTATCGATGGTAACTTTGATGAAGCATTAGAAATTGTTAAAGAGGTTGCAAACGAAGGCGGCGATATTGAACTCGTTAATTCTATCAATCCGTATCGTATTGAAGGACAAAAAACTGGTGCTTTTGAAGTCGTTGATCAACTAGGCGGCCATGCACCGGACGTATTAGCCATTCCTGTAGGTAACGCAGGCAATATTACTGCTTATTGGAAAGGTTTTAAAGAATTCAATGAGAAACATCAAACAGGCTTACCGAAATTATTCGGTTTCCAAGCTGAAGGTGCTTCACCTATTGTACAAAATAAAGTAGTGAAAAATCCCGAAACAGTCGCAACTGCTATCCGCATTGGAAATCCAGCAAGCTGGGACAAAGCGGTTGCAGCATTGGAAGAATCAAATGGTTTAATAGATTCTGTTACAGATGAAGAAATTTTAGAAGCTTATCAATTATTAGCTTCTAAAGAAGGCGTATTTGCTGAACCAGCGAGTAATGCATCTATCGCGGGATTGATTAAACTGCATCGCGCAGGTAAATTGCCTAAAGATATTACAGTTACGGCAGTCTTAACTGGTAATGGACTTAAAGACCCTGATACAGCCATCTCATTATTGGACAATCCTATTAAATCGTTGCCGAACGATAAAGAAAGCATTGTTAAATACATCAAAGGAGTATTGCAGTAATGTCAGAACGATTAAAACTCAAAGTACCTGCTTCGACTGCAAATCTTGGAGTGGGATTTGATTCTATCGGATTAGCACTCAATAAATTTTTATATGTAGAGGCTGAAATCAGTGAAGACCAACAATGGTACTTTCAACATAAAGGAGAAAATTTGCATGATCTTCCGACTGATGAGAACCATTTAATTTATCAAGTTGTACAATTTTTAGAGCGAAGATTTGAAGTGACAGTTCCACCTTTGAATATTACGATGCGTAGCGAAATTCCTTTAGCTAGAGGACTAGGATCCTCTGCTTCAGCTTTAGTAGCAGGTATTTATCTGGCTGATTTTTTCGGACATTTACAACTATCAGAATTTGAGATGGTTGAAGCGGCTACTGAAATTGAAGGACACCCGGATAATGTAGCGCCGGTCATTTATGGTGGTATGGTTTCTGGTTTTTACAACAGTCAAACAAGCGAGACTTTTATTTCATTCATAGAACCTCCACATGTCAACTTGGTTATTACAGTTCCAAGTTATGAATTAAAGACGAGTGATTCTAGAAAAGTGCTGCCTGAGAGCTTTAAGCATGGGGAAGCGGCCCAATACAGCGCTATCAGCAATACTATGTTAAGTGCGCTCATTCAGCATGATTATATCTTAGCGGGTAAATTAATGGAAATGGATGGTTTCCATGAACCTTATCGTCAAAAACTCATTCCTGAATTTGAGCAAGTTAAAAATATAGCGAAAGAATATAAAGCGTATGCGACAGTTATCAGCGGGGCCGGACCCACAATTTTAACGTTGATTGATCCATCAAAGAGCGGTAAGTTGGTAAGAAGGTTGAATAAAGCGTTAGAAAGTTGCAATTCTGAAATTATTACCATAAATAAAAGTGGAATAATTGCTGAAAAAGTTTATGAGTAAAACTGAAATAGGTTATAATTTGGTGTAATAGCTTGAAAGGAGCAAAGGACATCAAATGACTAAATACGAAATGATTATAATGGATATGGACGATACTTTATTAACTTCTGAAAACGAGGTCAGTCCGAAAACAGCTCAATATTTAATAAATCTTCAAGAACAAGGCTATCATGTCGTACTTGCTTCAGGCAGACCGACAGAAGGAATGCTGCCGATTGCAAAGTCACTTAAACTGAATGAACATGATAGTTACGTTATCAGTTATAATGGTGGCAGAACGACGCGGGTAAAAGATGATGAACTTGAAGACGAACAAAGTGTTTCTAAGCAAGATTTTGATAAAATTGTAGATTATTGCAGAGAGAATGATTTGTTTATCTTAACTTATCAAGATGGACACATTATCTACGAAGGGGAACACGAATATATGAATATTGAGTCAGAACTGACTGGATTACCTATGAAAAAGGTCGATGATGTGAAGACGTTTATTCAAAATCCGGTCCCTAAAGCAATGGGAGTAGATTACGTTCCTCATATTGAAGAAATTTTTCAAAGTTTAAATGGAAAATTCAACGACAATGTAGATGTCACAACGAGTAAACCTTATTTCTTAGAATTTATGGCACATGGAGTATCGAAAGGCAATGCTTTAAAAGCATTGTGCTGTAAAGTTGATATAGATATTTCACAAACGATTGCTTTCGGAGATAGTTTGAATGATTATTCTATGATTGAAGAAGCGGGTTATTCAGTAGCTATGGGCAATGCTAAAGCAGAATTAAAAGAGATTGCAGATGATGTTACACTGGATCATGATTCAGATGGCATTGTAGTCGCTTTAGAAAAAATATTGAAATAAAAAGTGTTACAGAACACAAGAGCCAAGACAATAAATTGCCCGGCTCTTGTGTTTGTTTTTGTTTACTTTGCTGTATGTGTCCATTCATGCATGCCATGATTACGTTTAACCAATGCATAAATATTATCAGCAGAATAATCTAAGTTGGTATAAACAGTAATAATATAGGCGGATTGTCCTGGCTCAAATGGTTCATTGAGATATACATCTTTTAAGTGCTCAAATAGCGGAACCATTTGATCATGTTCTAAACTTGGGTATTCTCTTAAAGTACGTTTTACAAGCTTGCCTTGTTTATCTTCAAGAGATTGAACAACAATGACAAAACGTTCATCCTCTTTCAAAACATCGTCAAATAAATTAGTTTGTCCTACCATGTTGTAACACCTCGATTTGTTCTTATTATTACTATTATTATACTATATATAGTTCTGCGAGAAAATCAGATATATGAAAAAAACAGGCTGAAATTCAACCTGTTTTCATATCACTTATTTTTTATTTACTTTATTGAACGCTTTAAAGTTTCTTAAGTCCATTTCTTTCAGGCGTACATATTTCGTTTTCTTCACGCTTTTATGCAGAAGATAAATCGTTGCCAGAATGATGATAGGCAAGAAGTCTTTCGTTAAACCGCCGACACTTAGATTCACAATATTTTCGAAAGAACCTCCGACTAATAAGAAAATAAGTGTTGCTAACACGATAATAGGCCCTAAAGGATATAAAGGCGCTTTATAAGGGAGTATTTTGCTAGCATCTAAACCTTGAGCTTTGATGCCTTGACGTAACCTAATTTGCGCACATACTGCAGCGGCCCAGATAAAGATAACCAACTGGCCGATAATTCCTAATAAAGTAAAGACGGTATCAGCATAGAAGTTAGCAATGATAATTACGGCTACTACAATGAGATAAGTTGTCAGAATTGCAGGAAGCGGTAATTTTGTTTTGGGATGTAGATAACTTAAGAATTTCGGTGCTTGTTTGTCGTTGCTGAGCGAGAACAACATACGGCTTGTCGTATAGATACCTGAATTAGCTGCTGATAACAACGAGGTTAATATAACAGCATTGATGACAGATGCTGCAAAAGCGATGCCGACTCTATCAAAAACAATTGTGAAAGGACTTTGGGCAACTGATTCACTTTTGTTTAATAGTAGAGGATCTGTATAAGGTAGAATAGCTGAAATAACAGCTATAGAGAGAATATAGAATAACAATATTCTCCAAAATACAGATTTGATGGCACTTGGCATAGATTTTTCAGGATTATCAGATTCCCCGGCTGTCACAGCGACGACTTCAGTACCCCCGACTGAGAAACCAGCAACGAGTAAAACACTTAAGAACCCTGATATACCACCTACGAATGGCGCTTCTCCTGTAGTGAAGTTTTTCAAACCGTAAGTATGGCCACCTAGAATTCCGAATATCGTTAAAATACCAACAATAATAAAGACAATAATAGTGATAACTTTAATGGCTGATAACCAGAATTCAGCTTCACCAAAGGCTCTGACTGTAAAAATGTTTAATAATAATAATAAAGTAATGAATATTAAGCTCCAAGTTAATGGAGAAAAGAATTTAAAAGTATCCCAATAATAAAGTACGTTAGATGCGATAATAGTATCGACACTGGTTACAAGTGACCAAATCGCCCAATATAACCATCCTGCTGTAAAACCGAGAGATGGATCGATGAAGCGAGTTGAATAAGAACTGAATGACCCAGAAACTGGGTAAAACGTTGCTAATTCACCAACTGATGACATTAAGAAGTACAACATAATTCCAATTAACACATAGGCGAGAATTGCACCGCCCGGACCAGCTTGTGAAATAACTCCTCCGGTTGCAATAAAGAGGCCGGTACCAATTGCGCCACCGATAGCAATCATTGATATATGCCGGGAACTGAGCCCCCTGTTCATTTTGTTTTCATCCATAAGCGTTACCCCTAATCTTTTAATTTGAAAATGATATGTAGTCTATTCTAATCGTTTTTAGAACACTAATCAATGGAATTTAGCACTTTAAAGCGAAAAATTTATAAAAAATTCAGAAAATAGAGGAAATTTAGCGTTAAATGCTTAAACTAGAGGGATAAAGAGGAGGGGGATGTAGACAAAAATACGTTAAAGGTGTATATTGAATATCCGTAAAAAATAAAAAGTGAACTTATACGTTATGATTAACGGTAAGTTCACTATCGTCGTTTCGTCGTTATCATCTTTAAAAGATAACTCGGTTTCATTAGATTATTTAGTTTCGCGGTGTAATGTATATTTTTTTAATCTTGGACAATATTTCATTAATTCAATACGTTCAGGATTGTTACGTTTGTTTTTAGTAGTAATATAATTACGGTCGCCGCATTCTGTGCAAGCTAAAGTTACGTTTACGCGCAATGTAGACACCCTTTCTATTAAGTTATTAGCAATACTTACGCACTTAAATTTACCATATTCATGCATAACGTGCAAGATGAGGTTTCAATAATGGCGCATAAGCTCAATGTATTCTATTCTATATAAAAACTTCCAATTAGTAAACAACTTTGCTTGAAAAAATGAGCAAAATGTATTGATAAAGTCGAAATTTGTGTTATGATATAAATCGTAATAATTACGATTATAAACAATTATAGAAGAAAGGTAGGAACTTTAATGGCCAAAAAATCAAAAGTTGTTAAAGAACAAAAACGAGAAGAACTCGTTGCTAAATATTATGCAAAACGTCAAGAATTGAAAGCTAAAGGTGATTACGAAGCATTACAAAAATTGCCAAGAGATTCATCACCAACACGCTTAACTCGTAGATGTAAAGTTACTGGCAGACCTCGTGGCGTAATGAGAAAATTCGAAATGTCACGTATTGCTTTCAGAGAACATGCGCATAAAGGACAAATTCCAGGCGTTAAAAAAGCAAGCTGGTAAGCCGTCTAACATAAAACGAGTAGCTTTAAGTTGAGTACACACACTTCAAAATCGAAGTGTGTTCTTTTTTTGTTCAAAATTAACCAAAAAAAAGTAAATTTAAGTTGGTAAATTAGGCGCTAAGATAGTATGATATACATTGGATATTTTGGAAAAATAAATAAAGTGTATGGGTAAGGTGTTTTTTATATGAAGATATTTGATTACGAAGATGTTCAATTAATTCCAAATAAATGTATTGTAAAGAGTCGTTCAGAATGTGATACAAGTGTACAATTCGGTCCAAGAAGATTCAAATTACCAGTTGTGCCAGCAAATATGCAAACAGTTATGAATGAAAAATTAGCTGAGTGGTTTGCTGAGAACGATTATTTCTACATTATGCATCGTTTTGATGAAGAAGCAAGAATTCCATTTATTAAAAAAATGCAAGACAAAGGTTTGTTCGCCTCTATTTCAGTAGGCGTTAAAGATAAAGAATATGATTTCGTTAAAGAGATAGCTGAAGAAGGTTTAAAACCTGAATACATTACAATAGATATAGCACACGGTCACTCAGAACAAGTGATTAATATGATTCGTCAAATTAAATCTTATTTACCAGAAACATTTGTTATTGCAGGTAACGTAGGTACGCCAGAAGGTGTCAGAGAACTTGAAAATGCTGGCGCTGATGCTACAAAAGTAGGTATCGGTCCTGGACGTGTATGTATTACTAAAATTAAAACAGGTTTCGGTACAGGTGGTTGGCAATTAGCTGCGATTAATCACTGCAGCAAAGCAGCACGCAAACCAATTATTGCTGATGGCGGAATCAGAACACATGGTGATATTGCTAAATCTATTCGTTTCGGTGCTTCAATGGTTATGGTCGGATCATTATTTGCAGCACACGAAGAATCACCTGGAGAAACAGTTGAATTAGATGGCAAACTTTATAAAGAGTATTTCGGAAGCGCCTCTGAATTCCAAAAAGGCGAACATAAAAATGTTGAAGGTAAAAAGATGTTTGTAGAACATAAAGGAACATTAGCTGATACGTTGACTGAAATGCAACAAGACTTACAAAGTTCAATTTCATACGCAGGTGGAAAAGATTTAGGTTCATTAAGAAAAGTAGATTATGTGATTGTAAGAAATTCTATTTTTAACGGTGATAGAGACTAAGCTTTTGCACTGATAGGCGGAGGTGCCCAAAATTAGAAGATATTTTGCTCTGATAACAGTTTTCTTACTCGTGGCTTTATGTGTGCCTATTAAAGAGACATCTTGGATGTTAGATTTGCAAGAGCACGCAAGAGGTAAGATCCAAGCTTTGGCTGCCAGAGAAAACGTGACTAAGGAAGCATTAAAGGTTCCTGATAAGCAAGACTTTGCAATTAGAAATATACAAATGAACATGGATAAGGCACAAGTTGAAAAACAATTAGGCAAGCCCAAAAGAGTAACTGCTAACGAATATGGCTTGCAGTGGTATACGTATCATAATCAATATCACTCATTTATTATGGTCAGCTATATTGATAATAAAGTGAATGCAATTTATACGAATCAAAATATAATTTCATCTAAATCCAAGATTAAGTATGGTACACCGCAAGAGACTGTCAGATCGAGAATGGGCAAACCTCTGAGTAGTATCACTAAAGGAAATTATCGTTTTGAACTCAACAATGATGAATATGATGTATTTGATAAAGATAATATTTATACTACTGTATTCTATGATCAACATGAAAATAACCAAGTGACAGGCTTAATGCAAGTAAGTAATAAAATGGAGAATCGGTTGTCCCGGCAATACGGCGCACCGTCTTCATCACTTGAAAAAGGATTCGAATTACAGGATTTCGATTTGGTAAACGCACAGCGTGTCCAAAAAGGCAAATCTGTATTGAATTATAGCCAACCATTATCAGATACTGGACGTAAACATAGTGAAGATATGGCAGAACATCATTTCTTTGATCATAACAACCTTAAAGGCGAGTCACCGTTCGACAGAATGAAAAAAGACGGTATCGATTATCAAAATGCTGGTGAAAACTTAGCTTATGGGCAACAAAGCAGTATTTTTGCGCATGAAGGCCTAATGAATTCAGAAGGACATAGAAAGAATATCTTACAAACTAATTTTAAAAATTTAGGCGTAGGTGTAAGTTTCAACGAAGAAAGACAACCATTCTGGACAGAAGATTATACAAGTTAAAAAGGAAGAGGGCCGACGAAATAACACGGATTAATTTCGTCGGCTCTTTCTGATTCTATCTAGATATATATACTGCCAGTTCATAAAACAGGTGCTGAGACATTAATTTGTCCCAGCACCTGTTTTAGCTTATACGTGTTAAGAAGAGATAATATGCAAACAGAAAGGCGAATTAGAGTTCTCTGAACAAACCTACTACTTTACCTAAAACCGTTACTTGCTCTAAGTAGATAGGATCCATGGTACTATTTTCTGGTTGCAAGCGGTAACGGTGTTTTTCTTTATAAAAACGTTTAACTGTTGCCTCATCATCTTCAGTCATAGCTACAATGATATCTCCATTTTCAGCAATTGTCTGGCTGCGTACAATCACTTTATCTCCATCAAGTATACCAGCTTCAATCATACTGTCTCCCACAACATTCAAGATGAAAATATCACTATTATGTGTAGAAGTAAGATGTTCTGGAAGAGGGAAATATTCTTCGATATTTTCTACTGCAGTAATAGGAACACCTGCAGTAACTTTCCCGATAACTGGAACATGGATTGTTCCTTCCATTTCAGCAGATTCTTCAAGTTGATCGCTTACTATTTCAATTGCTCTCGGTTTAGTAGGGTCACGTCGGATATAACCTTTACTCTCTAATCTCGATAAGTGCCCATGTACTGTCGAGCTAGAAGCTAATCCTACCGCTTCACCAATTTCTCTGACGCTTGGCGGATACCCTTTTGTGTGGACTACGGTTTTAATATATTCATAAATTTCGCTTTGACGTTTCGTTAGTTCTGTCATATTAAAGCACATCCTCTTCTTGTTTGTTCTTATTATAGCATGCGAACAAAACATTTACAAACATTTGTTCGTAAAAGTGTTGACAGCGAACAATCGTTCTGATATCTTGTTAATACAAACAAATGTTCTGGGAGTGTTGAAAAATGATTAAGAAATACCAATCAACTTTTTTAGTATATTCAGCAGTATTATTGACTTCTTTTGTATTGTTTTCAGCTTTTATTGTAAGTGCTAATCAAACTGCGAATAAAGAACAAGTGTACGAAATGACGGATCATACTATATCCGCTAAAGCAGAACAAAAAGCCGAACAAGAAGGTTATGTTAAAAGCGAAGGCGAACAAGAAAGTAAACCTGTGATTGCTGTGGCGCATTAAAAATACGATTAATTCCATTCTAGGTGTATAATTATTGAGAATAGGGAACTGTACAATAACAAGTTTCCTTTATTTTTATTACTGCCAATCTTTTTGGTATCATTAATAATTATCAGAGCAATGGAGGGATTTAAAGTGTCTGAAGAACATAAAGAAACGATTAAGAGAATCAATGAATTATCTAAAAAGAAAAAAACAGAGGGCTTAACTAAAGAAGAAGCAAAAGAAAGAGCAGAACTTCATCAGAAATACCTTGGTACTTTCCGTGAAGGCTTCAAACAACAACTTGAGAATACGAAAGTTTTAGATCCAGAAGGCAATGATGTAACTCCTGACAAATTGAAACAAGTCCAACGTGATCAAAATAAAAGAAGCTAAATTTTTCTTGCAAAAAAAATGACTTTGAATATAGATAAAAAACCGCCTTATTACAGTGATGAGGTGGCTTTTTTTAGCATAAAATTTAAAAATAAATAAATTTATAATAATTGTTAGCGGTTTCATAAGAACAAAGAATGTAAAACTGATAATAGATAATGTATAATGGCATAAAATGATGCTGTATAGAAAGGAAGTTTTATTGATGTTCGACAAAAAAGATGAACTTGCAGTTAATACGATAAGAGCTTTAAGTATCGATGCAGTAGAAAAAGCGAATTCTGGTCATCCAGGATTGCCTATGGGCGCTGCGCCAATGGCATATACGCTTTGGACACGCCATTTGAATTTCAACCCTAATTCAAATGAATACTTTAATAGAGATAGATTTATTTTATCTGCAGGACATGGTTCTGCGTTGCTTTATAGCTTACTTCATGTTTCTGGAAGTTTAGAATTAGAAGAACTGAAACAATTCAGACAGTGGGATTCTAAAACTCCAGGTCACCCTGAATTCAGACACACTCAAGGTGTAGAAGTAACTACTGGTCCGCTTGGACAAGGTTTTGCTATGTCTGTGGGAATGGCAATGGCTGAAAATCACTTAGCGGGTAAATTCAATAAACCGGATGCTGAAGTAGTAGACCATTACACTTACGTGTTAGCTTCTGATGGTGACTTAATGGAAGGTATTTCTCATGAAGCCGCTTCATTAGCAGGTCATTTGCAATTGGATAAATTGATTGCACTTTACGATTCAAATGATATTTCACTAGACGGTGACTTGGACAAAGCATTTTCTGAAAATATCAAAGAACGTTTTGAAGCATATGGCTGGAACCACATCTTAGTTAAAGATGGTAATGATTTAGAAGAAATCAATAATGCTATTGAAGAAGCTAAGAAACAAAAAGGTCCTACTATGATCGAAGTGAAAACAGTTATTGGTTACGGTTCACCTAATAAATCAGGTACGCATGGCGTACACGGTGCACCATTAGGCGATGACGAACGTACATTGACATTAGAAAACTATCACTTAAATCCTGAAAAACGCTTCTATGTGCCAGATGAAGTATATGATATCTTCAATGACACAATGTTAAAACGTGCCGATGAAAATGAAGCAGCTTGGAAAAAATTAGTAGATAAATACTCTGATGAATATCCTGAACTTGCTGCAGAATTCAAAAAAGCTATTAATGGCGAATTGCCAGAAGACTACAAAGAATATTTGCCGGAATTTGAAGTAGGCAGCGAAAGTGCTACACGTGCTGACTCAGGTGAAGTCATTCAAGCATTGAGTAAACATGTTCCTTCATTCTTCGGTGGATCAGCTGACTTAGCAGGTTCAAACAAATCAAATGTTAAAGAAGCAGTAGACTATGACCGTAATACTCCAGAAGGTAAAAACATTTGGTTTGGTGTACGTGAGTTTGCAATGGGAGCTGCTGTAAATGGTATGGCTGCACATGGCGGTTTAAATCCATATGGCGCTACATTCTTCGTTTTCAGTGACTACTTGAAACCAGCGTTAAGATTATCAGCAATCATGGGCTTGAATTCAACATTTATCTTCACACACGATTCAATCGCTGTAGGTGAAGATGGCCCTACTCATGAACCGATTGAACAATTAGCGGCCTTACGTTCATTACCGAATATGAATGTAATTCGTCCAGCTGACGGTAACGAAACACGTGTTGCTTGGGAAGTTGCATTAGAAACTGAAAATACACCAACTTCATTAGTATTAACACGTCAAAACTTGCCTGTTTTAGATGTACCGAAAGACACAGTTGAAGAAGGTGTACGTAAAGGTGCATATGTAGTTTACGAATCAGATACTGAACCTGAATATCTATTGCTTGCTACTGGTTCTGAAGTGAGCTTAGCAGTTGAAGCAGCAAAATCATTTGCTGAAAGCGGCAAAGGTATTCGCGTCGTATCAATGCCTAACTGGCACGCATTTGAACAACAATCTAAAGAATATAAAGATGAAATTCTTCCACCATCAATTACTAAACGCTTAGCTGTAGAAATGGGCGCAACACTAGGTTGGCATAAATATGTCGGCTTAGAAGGCGAAGTATTAGGTATCGATAGATTCGGTGCAAGTGCTCCAGGCGGCTTAGTCGTTGAAAAATATGGTTTCACAAAAGAAAATGTTCTTAAGTTATTGAACAATCTATAATAAATGCAATACAATGTAAGTAAGAGAGAGCTATTCCATACTTGAAATGCTGTATAATACAGTTATAATTTCAAAGGGCTAGGAATAGCTCTTATTTTGTGAATTCAATGTGAGAGTGTAATAGAACAACTTGAAATGAATTTATAAGTTTAGTAAAATGCAAAAGGATAAAGAAAGTGGGTGAGACAATGGCAACTTGGTTAGCAATTCTTTTAATTGTTGCTGCACTTATCATCGGTTTAGTTGGTGGATTCTTCTTAGCAAGAAAATACATGATGGATTATCTTAAAAAGAACCCTCCTATTAATGAAGAAATGTTACGTATGATGATGATGCAAATGGGTCAAAAACCATCTCAAAAGAAAATCAATCAAATGATGACGATGATGAACAAAAATATGGATCAAAAAATGAAATAATCTCTAATAAAAAAAGAAACTTTGCTCAAAGAAGAGTATCGTTTCTTTTTTTGCTTTTAAAAAGTTTTCATTCTCTCAAAAGAGTAAAGGTAGAAAGCTTTTTTATATAAAAATAGATGTGCAGACTGGAATTATCTGGGAAAAAATGAACTTTTTCTATGGAAATTTTCAGTTGCAGTGATATACTATACAATGATTTAAATTAAATACTTAACCATGTAAAGAAGGTGTCATTGTGTTATATCTTGTATTTTCTATCGGTATAGCATTCATAATGGGCGCTGTTGTAATAGTCGTCAGAATGAAAGCGCAACAATTTCCTGTTAATGAAAAGAAACTGATTTTACCGCCTATATTTATGTCCACAGGGGCATTAATGTTCGTCGTTCCTTACTTTAGATTAAATGGTATGGAAATTATTGAAGCAATTATCATGGGTGTACTATTCTCAACAGTTCTGATCTGGACATCTCGTTTCGAAGTAAAAGGTTCAGAGATTTATATGAAACGTTCGAAAGCATTTCCGATTATTTTAATATCATTACTCGTTATCAGAACGTTTATTAAAGTAATTGTCAGCAATCAGATTGATCCTGGGCAACTTGCTGGAATGTTCTTCTTACTTGCATTTTGCATGATTTTACCATGGCGAATTGCTATGTTGATGAAATATAAAAAGTTAAAAAGAAAACTTATAAGTTAATAGAAAGTTTAGGAAGCGGGACGACGAAATAATTTTAATCAAATATTATTTCCGTCCCGCTCAATTTTGTTATAAAGGGTATAATACTAAAAGAATACAAAGAAAAGTTGATTTATTTGAAACTAAAACATGTAGTTAGTTTAATCGGACTCATTGTAGCCGGCTTAGCATTAACATTTTCTTTTTTCCAAAAGTTATACTAAATATATCGAATAATTTAATAGACATAAGAGATGCCGCTTATTTTCGATGAGAAGATAAGCGGTTTATTATATAATAAGAAACATGAGGTGATCTTGTGAAAGTCATACATACAGCTGACTGGCATCTAGGGAAAATATTAAACGGCCAGTCATTCTTAGAAGACCAAAAATATATCTTAGAACAATTTATTGTTGCAATGAAAGAAGAAAAGCCTGATTTAATCGTTATTGCAGGGGACTTATACGATACGAGTTATCCAAGCAAAGAGGCGATACAATTACTTGAATCAACGATTGGTGAATTAAATTTAAAGTTGCAAATTCCAATTATTATGATCAGCGGCAATCATGATGGTAAAGAACGTTTGAATTACGGCGCTTCTTGGTTCGAGCATTCAAAACTCTATATACGTACCAAACTAGACACAATGCATCAACCTATTTCATTTGAAAATGTAGACTTCTATACGTTGCCATTTGCGACGTTAAGTGAAATACAGCACTATTTTCCAGATGAAAAGTTAAAATCCTATGATGAAGCGGTAGAGTGTTGTTTAAAACGTATCAGCAGAGAATTAGATAAGGATAAGCAGAATGTATTAATTGCCCATATGACCGTAGCTGGCGGAATCAGAAGTGAATCAGAGCGACCATTAACAATTGGTACAGTCGAACAAGTGCCCGAAAAATATATGGAACATTTTGACACTGTCATGCTGGGACACTTACATCATCCTTTTAGTATTCAATCGAATTACGTCTTTTATAGCGGTTCACTTTTACAGTATTCTTTTTCAGAAGCCAATCAGCCGAAAGGTTATCGCCGTGTAGTGTTAGAGGCACCACATGAAGTGAAAAGTACCTTTGTAGCAATGCGGCCATTACGAGAACTTGAGGTTATAGAAGCAACTTATGAAGATGTTATTCAAGATCGAATAGATGTTAAAAACAGAGATAACTATTTTCATTTCAAATTAAGCGAAATGTCACATATTACAGATCCTATAATGAATATTAAGCAATTGTATAAAAATGTTTTGGCATTGACCAACCACTCACAAACATTTGAACATCAATTTACAGAACGAGAGATTAAAAAGTTACCTGACCAAACCATTATCGGAACTTTTTATGAAGAAATGACGCATAAAGAGTTGTCGGAATTGCAACAGAAAAAAGTATCACAATTATTGAATGAAATTATGAGAGGTGACCAAACATGAAACCTTTAAAGCTTCATTTACAAAATGTCGGTCCTTTCATGGATGAAACTATAGATTTTACTCAATTGCATAATAATGAGCTTTTTTTAATCAGCGGAAAGACAGGTTCAGGTAAGTCTATGTTGTTTGATGCCATTGTATTTGCGTTATATGGAAAAGCTTCTACAGCGTCCAGAAAAGAAGGTGCATTGAGAAGTCACTTTGCTGATGGAAAATCTCCGATGGAAGTGGAACTTATTTTTCAATTAAAAGATAAGCAATTCAAGGTGATTAGACAGGGCGCTTTCGTCAAAGAAGGCAATAAAAACCAAACAAATCCCAATTTAGCAGTGTATGAATTAGAAAATGGCAGTTATGCACTTAGAGAAAGTAAAGTGAACGATGGGAATAATTATATACAAGAGTTATTAGGTGTAAATATAGAACAATTCAGACAGTTATTCATTTTGCCGCAAGGAGAATTTAAAAAGTTTCTATTTTCTAGGAGTTCTTCAAAACAAGAAATTCTTAGAACTTTATTCAATACGAATCGTTTTGAAGCATTACAACAACGATTAGTAAATCAAAATAAAGAAGAAAAGAAAAAGATTGAAATGAGACACCAACAGATTGAACAATTATGGAATAAAGTAGAAGATTTCGGTAATGAAAAATTGCAAGAATATAAAACACTTCCAAGTATACAAACTGAAAAAATATTAAATACCATTCCTGAATTTGAACGAATTGGGAATGAAATTTATCAACAATTGGAAAATGAAAAAATTCAACAAGATAAGCTCAAACAAAAAGCGGAGAAATCTTATAGAGAAGCCGAAGAATTGAGTCAGAAAATTACAGAGCAAAATGACTTAACAACTCAACTGGAAACACTTGAAAAGCAAGCTTCTGAAATTAAAATACTTGAAGCTCAACTGAAGAAAATTAGAGAAGTACGTCCGCTTCACCAGATTATAGAAAATATTTCTACTCAAACTACAAAATTAAATGAATTAAATGATAAGTTTGAGAAAATTGAAGCTAACATTCAACAATACCAGTCTCAGTTGCAAACGATTACAACACAACAAGAAAAATTAGCGAAAACTCAAAATGATATCGAATCCCAACGAATGTTTGTGAATGAAACGCAGTACTTTTATCAAAATCATCAACAGTACCAAAACGCATATCGTAATCAAGCACAAGTACAAGAAGAGTATGAGCAATCACAGCAAGATTTAAAGCAAAATGAGCAGTTATTAAAGGATATTGAAGCAGATTATCAGAACGAGCAGCCTGATTATGAACGACTGAATCAACTGACACAACAAATATTCGGTTTAAAACAACAAATTAAAGACACAGAAGCGTCTATCGAAAAAGAAGAAGCGCAAGCGCAACGTTTAACGAAACTAAAAACATTAGAACAAGAGTTAACAGATAATACTCAAAAATTGAACGAGCTTCAAGCAAAAATTTCACAATTTAACACGAATCAATTAGAGTTAGATAATCAAGAAACAATGATCAAAAAGCTGCAATCCATGCTGCAACCTGGAGACCAATGTCCGATATGCGGCAATACAATTCAATCGCTTTCCGATCACTTGGATTTTGAGGAGCTAAGAGCTCAAAGGGAAATATTGAATACTTTGCATGAAAACAAAGAAGAAATTCGAACGGCACATTCAAAATTAGAAGCTGAATATAATGTGCTCAAAAGTGAAACCGAAAAATTCGAGCAACAAGAGTTGCCAGAAAACAATACGCAAACACTTCAAGACCTGAAAAAACAATATGAAAAAGCGGAAACAGATAAGCAGCATCAAGATAAACGTAATAAAGAGATTGAGAAGACTAACGCACAAGTTCAGCAAATTAAAGATGACATTCAAAATCTACAACTCACGCTCACTCAAAAGAAAGCTGATACTGAAAAAATTAATCGTTTAATTGAGGATTTTGAAAAAGGCACCTCTTTCCGCAATGTAACGGATTTTATGAATGATTTTGAAAAGAAACAAGATGCAGTCACAGATTATCAAAAGCAAACAGATGCATTAAAACAACAAGAAATAGAAATGAAGCAACAAATTGCAGTTGAGCAAACAAAGCATACTTCTGTACAAGATAACCGTAAAGAAATTGATAAAGCAATCGCACAATTAAAACAGCAATCTCAAATAGAAATGGAAAATATTGGCATACAAAGTTCAGACGAAGTGCAAGAAATTTTAGATTTAATGCCGAAAAAAGCACAAATTGAAGAGCGAATAAAAAAATATCATGATAAGGAAAATAATTTATCTCATAAACTGGCTGAATTAAAAGCGATTATCGGAAATCAAGAGAGTCCTGATTTAGAGCAATTGTCGAACAATCTGGAAACGCAGAAAAGCGTACTTGAGGAGAAGTCGAAGCGTTTAAATGAGCATGACTTTAAGTTGCAATTAAATGCGAGTCATTTCACTGAAATCCAGGAACATATAGATGTTTTAGCAAAAGAATTAGCAGAACAACAAGAAATCTTCGATCTGGCTGAAGTACTATCAGGAAAGAATATTCAAAAGCTAACGTTAGAGAATTACGTTTTAGTTTACTATTTAGAAATGATACTGGAGTATGCTAATAAACGTTTTATGAGAATGACCAATAACAGGTATATCTTAAAGCGTAGTGAAGAAGTGACACAAGGTTACAGCGGTTTAGAAATCGTAGTCTTTGATTCACATTCGAATAAAACGCGCCATATCTCTACGCTGTCAGGAGGAGAATCATTCCAAGCTTCTCTAGCATTAGCGCTTGGTTTAAGCGAGGTTGTACAACAGGAATCTGGAGGTATTACTTTAGAATCGATGTTTATAGACGAAGGGTTCGGTACACTAGATCAAGAAACGTTAGAAACAGCCTTAGATACTCTTTTAAATATTAAATCGACAGGAAGAATGGTAGGTATTATTTCACATGTGAGTGAGTTGAAACAACGTATTCCTACAATTCTAGAAGTGAAAACAGACGCTTACCAAAGTACGACACAATTTAAGTTTTAACCTACAAAAAAACGACTTGCCACTATTGCAAGTCGTTTTTGTATTTAAGAAATCTATTAAAATTTCTTACTGTTTGTATCATCGGATTCAGTGATGATTTCAGTCGCTTCATTTTTAACTGTACCATTTTGTTGTTGCAATAAATCTCTGATTTCAGTAAGAAGTACAATATTTTCTTCTGGAGCTTCTTCGACTTCTTCTTTTTTCATTAAAGTATTAGCAAGTTTAACAAAAATGAATAGAGCAAAGGCAACAATTAAAAAGTCAATAATGGATTGGACAAATAAGCCGTATTTAATACCCATAAATGTCCAGTTTTTAGCGAAATCAACAGTTCCAAAAATTAAACCGATAAGGGGCATAATAATGTAAGTTACTAAAGAAGTAACAATTTTGTTGAAAGCAGCTCCCATTACTACAGCTACTGCTAAATCTAATACATTTCCTTTGAAGGCAAATTCTTTGAATTCCTTAAACATGAATACATATCCTCCTAAATTTACTAAAGTGTATTATACAATAATTCTTTTAAGAAAAACATAGGTTTTTGTGTTGTTTTAACACTTTTCACTGAAAATTATTAATTTATAGTAAATTACAGCGTTTTCATCTTTATTCCTTTCTAAAGAGGGTAAAGGAAAATATAATGTCGTCTTATTTAAAACGCATTAAATCAAATCAAGCCAAAATTGATTATTAAGATAGACATTAAAAAGATTATTGTATAATTAATTTTAGAAAGTTTGATAATGTGCTAAGCGTTTGTTATGCTAGTAAATGGTTTTTCGCGAAAATGATTTTTTCTTATAAAATCAGTTTTATATTTTTTGGACAATAAAATAAATAGAAAGGGAGTAATTGATTATGAATTCTTCTCAGCATGGTAATAATGGCAAGAAGTTATCGCCGGTATTTATCTATGGATCGATTCTAGTTTTAATCGTTGTTTTAGCCGGTGCTATCTTTCCAAGCCAGTTTGACAAAATAACGAACAGTGTCAAACTTTGGATTACCAATGATTTGGGTTGGTATTACTTAATTCTAACTACAGTAATCGTATTCTTCTGTGTATTCTTGATTTTCAGCCCGATTGGTAAACTTAAACTAGGTAAACCAAATGATAAACCAGAATTTAACACTATTTCTTGGTTTGCAATGTTATTCAGCGCTGGAATGGGTATCGGATTAGTATTCTATGGCGCAGCGGAACCAATGGGAGATTTTGCTGCACCGCCGAATGCCAAACCGGAAACAGCACAAGCTTATACAGAAGCATTACGTTCTTCTTTCTTCCACTGGGGCTTCCACGCTTGGGCAGTTTACGGTGTTGTTGCTTTAGCACTTGCTTATGCTCAATTTAGAAAAGGGGAAGCTGGTCTACTATCTAAAACTTTACGTCCTATTTTAGGAGACAAAGTAGATGGACCGATTGGAACAATTGTTGACGTCTTAGCAGTATTCGCAACAGTTGTCGGCGTTGCCGTATCACTTGGTATGGGTGCGTTGCAAATTAACGGTGGATTAAATTACTTATTCGGAATCCCGAATAACGTTTGGGTTCAAGGTATCATTATCATTATCGTAACTATTCTCTTTATCGCATCAGCTTGGTCTGGCCTAAGTAAAGGTATTCAATATTTAAGTAACCTTAATATTGGATTAGGGGCTATTTTAATGATTATCGCTTTAATTGTCGGACCAACAGTTCTTATTTTGGATATGATGACAAGTTCAACAGGTAGCTTATTCAATACATTCTTATTCAACAGTTTTGATACTGCTGCTTTAAATCCGCAAAAACGTGAGTGGATGTCATCATGGACATTATACTATTGGGGCTGGTGGTTAAGTTGGAGTCCATTCGTAGGTGTATTTATCGCCCGTGTTTCTAAAGGACGTTCCATCAGAGAATTTATGTCAGGCGTATTGCTAGTGCCAGCAATTGTCAGCTTTATTTGGTTCAGTGTGTTTGGTGTACTAGGTATTGAAACTGGTAAGAAACATCATGAACTATTCAAAATGGCTCCTGAGACACAATTATTTGGTGTATTCCACCACTTGCCTATGGGATTCTTATTATCTATTATCGCATTATTGTTGATTGCATCATTCTTTATTACATCAGCAGACTCAGCAACATTCGTATTAGGTATGCAAACTTCATTTGGTTCTCTAGAGCCTTCATCTTACATTAAAGTATCATGGGGAATTGCACAATCACTTATCGCATTCGTTCTGTTATTCTCAGGTGGAGATACAGGATTGAACTCACTGCAAAGTGCGGCGATTATCAGTGCCTTGCCATTCTCGATTATCGTGATACTCATGATGATCAGCTTCTACAAAGATGCTAACCAAGAACGTAAATTCTTAGGCTTGACTTTAACGCCTAACAAACATCGTTTAGAAGAGTATGTGAAATATTCTCAACAAGATTATGAAGAAGATATTCTGGACAAACGTAAAGCACGTCAACAATAAGAACAAACTAAATCATAATCAGGATTAAATTTAACCTGTCTCGCTATTTTAAGCGGGGCAGGTTTTTTCTTTTTTATGAAAAATCCTTTCTGCGTTTTAATTGAAAATAATTCTCAATCAATAAAAGATACTTATTACACAAACCTAATATGATAACTATTACTTATATATACTGATTAAAAAACAAAAACGAATACAGGTTGTTTTCTACCGTTTAATAGTTGTAATCCCTTACTTATACCTATACAATTTAATTAAAGGCATAATATTGAATCAGGGGGGATTATACATGTCTTCTAACTTAAAAGAGCAGGCAAAGAAAACGTTTTCTCTTAATGGAAAAACGTACACTTATTATGATTTGCAAGCATTAGAAGAACAAGGTTTAACAAACATCAACAAACTGCCATACTCAATTCGAGTATTATTAGAATCAGTTTTACGTCAAGAAGATGGTTTTGTTATAACTGACGAGCATATCGAAGGGTTATCTAAATTTGGTAATGGCGGAGAAGGCGAAGTACCATTCAAACCTTCACGCGTAATTTTACAAGACTTCACTGGTGTTCCAGCTGTTGTAGACTTAGCTTCACTACGTAAAGCAATGAATGATGTTGGTGGGGATATCGACAAAATCAATCCGGAAGTTCCAGTTGATTTAGTAATTGACCACTCTGTACAAGTTGACAGCTATGCTAATCCAGAAGCTTTACAACGTAACATGAAATTAGAATTTCACCGTAACTATGAACGTTATCAATTCTTGAACTGGGCTACTAAAGCATTTGATAACTATAATGCAGTACCACCAGCAACTGGTATCGTTCACCAAGTAAACTTAGAGTATTTAGCAAATGTTGTACACGCTAGAGACGTAGACGGCGAAACAGTAGCTTTCCCTGATACATTAGTAGGTACAGACTCTCATACAACAATGATCAACGGTCTTGGCGTTCTAGGCTGGGGTGTTGGCGGTATCGAAGCTGAAGCAGGAATGCTTGGACAACCTTCATACTTCCCAATTCCAGAAGTTATCGGCGTGCGCTTGACAAATGCATTGCCACAAGGTGCAACAGCAACTGACTTAGCGTTACGTGTAACAGAAGAATTACGTAAAAAAGGCGTTGTAGGTAAATTTGTTGAATTCTTTGGCCCTGGTGTACAACACCTTCCATTAGCAGACCGTGCTACAATTGCTAACATGGCGCCTGAATACGGTGCAACATGTGGTTTCTTCCCAGTAGACGAAGAATCTCTTAAATATTTACGTTTAACTGGCCGTTCTGAAGAACAAATTGAACTTGTTGAAGAATACTTGAAACAAAATCATATGTTCTTTGATGTATCAAAAGAAGATCCATCATACACAGACGTTGTTGAATTAGATTTATCTACAGTTGAACCTTCTTTATCAGGTCCTAAACGTCCACAAGACTTAATTAAATTAGGCGACATGAAAGAATCATTCGAAAAATCTGTAACTGCTCCAGCAGGTAACCAAGGCTTCGGGTTTGATGAATCAGAATTCGATAAAAAAGCGAAAATTGAATTTGAAGACGGCAGAACTGCTGAAATGACTACTGGTGACATTGCAATCGCTGCAATTACATCATGTACTAATACATCTAACCCATACGTTATGTTAGGTGCAGGTTTAGTAGCTAAAAATGCTGTTGAAAAAGGCTTGAAAGTTCCTGAGTTCGTTAAAACTTCATTAGCGCCAGGTTCAAAAGTTGTAACAGGTTACTTAGCTGATTCTGGTTTACAAGAATATCTTGATGAATTAGGATTCAACCTAGTAGGTTATGGTTGTACAACTTGTATCGGTAACTCTGGTCCACTTTTACCAGAAATCGAGAAAGCTATTTCAGGCGAAGATTTATTAGTGACATCTGTATTATCAGGTAACCGTAACTTTGAAGGACGTATCCATCCTTTAGTAAAAGGTAACTACTTAGCATCACCACCATTAGTTGTGGCTTATGCATTAGCAGGTACTGTGGATATCGATCTTCAACATGATTCTTTAGGTAAAGATAAAGATGGTAACGATGTTTACTTAAAAGATATCTGGCCTTCAATTAAAGAAGTTGCGGATGCAGTTGATAGTGCTGTTACACCTGACTTATTCCGTGAAGAATACGCAGATGTATACACTAACAATGAAATGTGGAATGAAATTGATGTTACAGACGAGCCATTATATGACTTTGATCCTAAATCAACTTACATTCAAAACCCAACATTCTTCCAAGGTCTATCTAAAGAACCTGGTACAATTGAACCATTGAAAAACTTACGTGTGATGGGTAAATTCGGTGATTCAGTAACTACTGACCATATCTCACCAGCTGGTGCAATTGGTAAAGATACACCTGCAGGTAAATACTTGCAAGATAACGATGTACCAATCAGAGAGTTCAACTCTTACGGTTCAAGACGTGGTAACCATGAAGTAATGGTTCGTGGTACATTCGCGAATATCCGTATTAAAAACCAATTAGCTCCTGGTACAGAAGGTGGCTTCACGACTTATTGGCCAACTGATGAAGTAATGCCGATATATGACGCTGCAATGAAATACAAAGAAGACGGTACTGGCTTAGTTGTATTAGCAGGCAATGACTACGGTATGGGATCTTCACGTGACTGGGCAGCTAAAGGTACAAACCTTTTAGGTGTTAAAACAGTTATCGCTCAAAGTTACGAACGTATCCACCGTTCAAACTTAGTTATGATGGGTGTACTTCCGTTACAATTCCTAGACGGCGAATCAGCTGACAGCTTAGGATTAGATGGCAGAGAAGAAATTTCTGTTGATATTGATGAAGATGTAAAACCACATGACAAAGTTAAAGTGACAGCGAAAAAAGAATCAGGCGAAGTTGTAGAATTTGAAGCTATTGCTCGTTTCGACTCACTTGTTGAATTAGATTACTATCGCCACGGTGGTATCTTACAATTAGTATTACGTAAAAAATTACAAAATGCTTAAGTTAACAAATATGAGTTTTGAATAAATTGAAGGGGTGGGACATTAAGTTGTTCCATCCCTTTTTCTATTCTAGATAGTTGTGTCGGTGGGATATAATGAAATAACTGCAACTCATGTTATTTCATTCCCGCTCACTCTTTCATTTGTGATATGATATTTTATGCAAAGGAAAAAAGAAAGCGTGGTAAAAATATGATATACAGTATCACTGAAATTGATTCAAGATATCAAGAAACTGATAAGATGGGCTTTATTTATCATGGCAACTATGTGACATGGTTTGAAGTTGCACGTACAGATTATATTTATAAATTAGGCTTTAATTATGCAGGTATGGAAGAACGCGGTATTATTTCTCCTGTAACTGATTTGAATATCAAATATATTAAACCTGTTACTTATCCAGAAAAAGTAAGAGTTAAAACGTGGGTAGAGCGCTATTCACGTATTCGTTCATTATATTGTTATGAGATACTAAATGAACAAGATGAGATTGTAACTAAAGGTTCGACTGAAATTATTTGTATGACTAGAGATACACGTACTCCGATTCGTTTAGATCGCCGCTTCCCAGATTGGCATGAAACTTATCAAGAAGTCGAAAAAAGAAATAGAGCCGGAGAAACATTTGAGGTTACTAACGGCATTTAATAGTATGAAAAAAACGCGCAGCTGAGAAGCAACTGCGCGTTCATGCTGTCTTTATATTAAGATGCTTGAGAAGCATTATTGTGTACAAATTCAATTTCATCATGCTGGCCAACATCAATAACTAAATCTTCACCAGCGAAGTACCATAAGTCTTTTTCGGCAATAATGACATCAACGCCATCGAAGTCTTGTTCAAATCCAATTTCTACGGCTTGATCTGATTTATTATCAATATTAAATGCTGGGCTGAAACCTTGTTTTAATTGGTTTTCTCCACCGTAGCGTACAAAAAATTGGATAGCTTTGTCGGATTGCGGTAATTCAAATTCATCTTTGAACCATTTCACTGCATTGTCTGTAAGTTTGAATTCCATGGTAAAAAACTCCTCTCATTATTACCGGATATTTATAAATCACTTACATCAAGTGATTTATATTATGAGTTATAACCGTTTTAGGGTGTAATTTAACATGAAATCTCGATTTTTTTGAAAAAAATTTACTTAGAACTCAAATTTTCTTCACATTTTGTTAAAGAGAGCGGATTAGCATTATGATTCTGCTGTATCATAAAAAACATACTAAGATTAGCTATGAAGCATTCCATGACGATGGATTTCTTCATAGCTATTTTTTTATAGTTAGAGAGAGAAGTAGACTGTGCAGCCTCTTGGGTTTTAAATCCGTATTAAAAACGAGTCAGCTTTACTCTCACCTTTTGAAATTCGTTTGTAGTATGTTGGGTTCTTGAAACCGTGTATAGGAAAGAGAAATGAAAAAGGTTAAGTAAAGTTTTCAACTTCTCAAAATTAACATAGGAGGTTTTATCTATTAATTATTTAGGCGTTGATATCAGTAAAAACACCAGTGTGGTGGCACATTACCAAAATGACAAATTCCAAAAGGAATTTACCATTCAAAACAATGAAAACGGTTATAATTTTCTTTTAAAGTATCTGAACCAGATGGATAGTCTGCAAATTGTATTCGAATCAACGGGAATTTATTCAAGAAGCATGAAAAAATTTTGTCGTCTGCATCAATTCGACTATTTTGAGTTGAATCCTTTAGAAGCCAAGTTCAAAACCAGTTCTTTAAGATCGTGGAAAACCGATAAATCCGATGCGCATAAACTCGCTCGAATGGTTCATGATTTACCAGCAACTGAGAGTCCGCAGGCATACGAAGAAATATATTTTGAGTTGCGAGAACGTGTACGCTTTCATCTTCAAATCGAAAGCCAGCAAAACAAGCTCAAAACTGGAATTATCGAGCAGCTGCACCAGACATTTCCTGGTTTGGAAAAACTGTTCAGTAACCGTTATTCAATGATTGCACTTAATATCGCTGAATTGTTTACTCACCCGGATATAGTAGTCGAATTAGACAAAGAGCGCCTTGTAGAAGAAATATTTAATTCTACAGACAAAGCCATGTCCAGAGATAAAGCAGAAAAGCATGCGGTTCAATTAATAAATATTGCTCATGAAAGCTTTCCCAATGTCGACAGACATTCTTTTCTAGTTGAAAAAGCCCGTATATTAATAAAGGATTTAAAATCATCCATGCAAAAACTCAAGGAATTGGATAAAGCTATGATCGAATTAGCTAAACAAATGGATTGTTTTGAAAGTATTTATTCAATACCTGGTATCGGTGAACTGACAGCGGCTATGATTGTCGGTGAGTTAGGAGATATTACACGGTTTTACTCGCATAAACAAATCAATGCTTTTGTAGGTATTGATGTCAAAAGATATCAATCAGGCAATACCCATTGCAGAGATACAATAAATAAACGAGGAAATAAAAAAGCAAGACAAATTTTCTATTCTATTATCATGAATATTTTAAAGGGAAAGCGCCATTACGATAATCATGTTGCAGATTATTATTATAAATTAAAAGAGCAGCCTTATGGTAAATCTCACAAGACTGCCGTAGTAGCTTGTATAAACAAGCTGTTAAAAACAATTCACTATTTAGTGAATAATCATAAATTATACGACTATCAAATGGCTCCACATTAGCCACTCGTATAATCATATATAGTTTAACACCTTATTCAAAAAAATAAAATTGAACGGTTTAGTTCAGTAATGCATTCTTTAAATATAAACACTTGACTAATCGTAGGAAAAGGCTGGGACATAATAATAGTCTCAGCTCTTCTCTTTGAAGTGGCAGTAGCTATCTGAATAGAAAATACGCTTGTTCCAAGCTTTTTTCTATTCTAGTTAGCTTTGCCGGGGCGGGAAGACGAAATAATTTTAATCAATGTTATTTCTGTCCCGCTCCCGTTCGTTTTCGTTTACATCCATTTAATTTTAGGTTCCTCACCTTTAAAGATACGTACAATGTTAGTACGATGTCTTAATATCAAGAGAATTGCTACAATGATACTTACACCGAGCAATATATAGTCATGGATAATCAACGAACCAATGACACAACAAATCGCTGCAACAATACTTGATAAAGATACATACTTTGTTAAATAAAGTGTGAGGAAAAAGATAGCTGCTAATATTAATAATAATATTGGGGCAACTCCTAATACGACTCCGGCACTTGTAGCTACCGCTTTACCACCTTGGAATTTCAAGAAAATCGGATAAACATGGCCGATAATCGCAAACACACCGACAATTAAGCCGTGTGTAAAGAATTCACTGATAGGACCTGTCGGATGCACCGGGAACCATAATGGGAAAAACACCACAATAAAACCTTTAAATATATCTAAAAATGTGACGGCAAAACCTGCGGGTCGCCCTAGAACACGAAAACTGTTCGTAGCGCCTGTATTGCCGCTTCCAAATTGTCTGATGTCTTTCTTGAAGAACAATTTTCCGATGATAACTCCGCTCGGAAATGACCCTACAAGGTAGGCGAGCAGAAGCATGAGTACAATCATCATTTTGCATGACACATCCTTTGTTGATGATAACGTTATTTTACCATAGATAAGATAGAGATTGACGTCTTGAGTAAGAATTTTTTCTATACATTTTTACATGTTTAATGAAAGTAAAGACACATGAATAGTAGAGTGATAAATTTAGCGGAGCACGAAAATAATTTTGAAAGTGTTCAAAATGAGAAGTCATGAAAAATAATTTCTGGCTTGCAATTTAGCAGATTTTAAGTAAGAATGTTTATTGTAATGTTTTATAAACGAACGTATGTTTGTAGGAGGCGAAGAATCGATTGGCAACAAATAAACGACAAAACTATTCGGACGATTCAATTCAAGTTCTTGAAGGATTAGAAGCAGTCCGCAAAAGACCAGGAATGTATATAGGGTCAACCGATAAACGCGGTTTGCACCATTTAGTATATGAAATCGTTGATAACTCAGTCGATGAAGTATTAAACGGTTTCGGTAATGAAATTAAAGTCACTATCAATAAAGACGATAGTATCACAATCGAAGATAATGGTCGAGGCATGCCGACAGGTATTCACAAGTCCGGCAAACCGACTGTTGAAGTTATCTTTACTATTTTGCATGCCGGCGGTAAATTCGGCCAAGGCGGCTATAAAACGTCTGGTGGTTTACACGGTGTAGGTGCATCAGTAGTGAATGCGCTCAGCGAATGGCTGGATGTGGAAATCTATCGAGACGGATATATTTATGAACAGAAATTTAATAAAGGCGGATTGCCTGCAACAGGATTAGAGAAAAAAGGCAAAACACGCAAAAAAGGGACCAAAGTCACTTTTAAACCAGATCCTGAAATCTTTAAATCTACAACAGCCTTCAACTTTGATACATTAAGCGAACGCTTGCAAGAGTCTGCATTCCTTTTGAAAGATTTAAAAATCACCTTAACAGATTTACGTCCTGGAAAAGAACGTGAAGAAATCTATCATTATGAAGAAGGAATCAAAGAATTTGTAAGTTATGTCAATGAAGGCAAAGAAGTCTTGCACGACGTTTCTACATTCTCTGGCGAATCGCATGGTATTGAAGTAGATGTAGCCTTCCAATACAATGATCAATACTCTGAAAGTATCTTGAGTTTTGTAAATAACGTACGTACCAAAGACGGCGGAACACACGAAGTCGGATTCAAAACAGCTATGACTCGTGTCTTCAATGATTACGCACGTCGAATTGGTGAACTGAAAGCGAAAGACAAGAATTTGGACGGGAACGATATTCGTGAAGGCTTAACAGCGATTATTTCTGTACGTATTCCTGAAGAATTACTGCAATTCGAAGGACAAACGAAATCTAAGTTAGGGACTGCAGAAGCTAGAAGTGCAGTCGATTCAGTGATTACTGAGAAACTCCCTTACTATTTAGAAGAGAAAGGCCAGCTTTCTAAGTCGTTGGTGAAAAAAGCTGTGAAAGCGCAACAAGCACGTGAAGCTGCTCGCAAAGCGCGTGAAGATGCACGTACAGGCAAGAAGAATAAACGTAAAGATACCTTATTGTCTGGTAAGTTGACACCCGCTCAAAGTAAGAATACTGAGAAGAAAGAATTGTATCTTGTAGAGGGTGACTCTGCCGGCGGTTCCGCTAAGTTAGGCCGTGACCGTAAATATCAAGCGATTTTGCCATTACGTGGTAAAGTAATCAACACTGAAAAAGCACGCTTGGAAGACATTTTCAAAAATGAAGAAATCAATACGATTATTCATACAATTGGTGCGGGTGTCGGAAATGAATTTAAATTAGAAGACAGCAACTATAATCGTGTTATTATTATGACCGATGCCGATACAGACGGTGCACACATTCAAGTCTTGCTGTTAACTTTCTTCTTCAAATATATGAAACCGCTTGTGCAAGCAGGACGTGTATTTATCGCTTTACCTCCATTGTATAAATTGGAAAAAGGTAAAGGTAAGTCCAAAAAAGTCGAATATGCTTGGACAGACGAAGAATTAGAAAAATTACAGAAACAACTGGGTAAAGGATTCAGTTTACAACGTTATAAAGGTTTAGGGGAAATGAACCCAGACCAATTATGGGAAACTACGATGAATCCTGAAACAAGAACGTTAATCAGAGTACAAGTAGAAGACGAAGTACGTTCATCTAAACGTGTTACAACTTTAATGGGTGATAAAGTAGCTCCTAGACGTGAATGGATTGAACGTCATGTTGAATTCGGTCTTCAAGAGGATCAAAGTATTTTGGAAAATGATGAAATCCAATTCTTAGATCAAGAGGAATATGATGAGGAGGAAGCAAATTGAGTGAAATCATCCAAGACCTTTCGTTAGAAGATGTAATTGGTGACCGCTTCGGCAGATACAGTAAATACATCATTCAAGAACGTGCGCTGCCAGATGTACGTGACGGTTTAAAACCCGTACAACGCCGCATTCTTTATGCAATGTACGACAGCGGAAACACTTATGATAAAAACTTCAGAAAAAGTGCTAAAACAGTCGGGGATGTTATCGGTCAATTCCATCCTCATGGTGACACTTCTGTTTATGATGCGATGGTGCGTCTGAGTCAAGAATGGAAATTGCGACATGTCTTAATTGAAATGCATGGGAACAACGGGAGTATTGATAACGATCCGCCAGCCGCAATGCGTTATACAGAGGCTAAATTAAGTCAGTTATCTGAAGAATTATTACGAGATATTAATAAAGATACTGTACCGTTTGTACCGAACTACGATGATACGACAACGGAACCTATGGTATTGCCTGCTAGATTTCCGAACCTATTGATTAACGGGTCAACTGGTATTTCTGCAGGGTATGCGACAGATATTCCACCTCATAATTTAGGTGAAGTGATTCAAGCCACTTTAAAATATATCGATAATCCTGATATTACAGTTAGTCAATTGATGAAATATATTAAAGGACCGGATTTCCCGACTGGCGGTATTATTCAAGGCCGAGATGGAATCAAGAAAGCTTATGAAACAGGTAAAGGGCGTATTGTAGTACGCTCGACAGTAGAAACTGAGACGTTGAGAAGCGGTCGTCAAGAATTGATTGTGAGTGAAATTCCTTATGAAGTGAATAAAAGTTCACTTGTGAAGAAAATCGATGAATTGCGTGCTGATAAACGTGTTGATGGTATTATGGAAGTGCGCGATGAAACAGACAGAACTGGTTTGCGTATTGCTATTGAATTGAAAAAAGATGTCAATAGTGAAGCGATATTGAATTACTTGTACAAAAATACAGACTTGCAGATTTCCTATAACTTTAACATGGTAGCCATCAGTGATGGACGTCCTAAATTAATGGGAATCCGTGAAATTATCGACAGCTATTTGAATCACCAAATTGATGTGGTAACTAAACGTACGCGCTATGACCTATTCCATGCTGAAAAACGTATGCATATTGTGGAAGGGCTAATGAAAGCTTTATCCGTGTTAGATGAAGTCATTGCAATCATCCGTGGTTCTAAAAATAAAAAAGATGCCAAAGATAATTTAGTGGCTGAATTTGACTTTACAGAAGAACAAGCCGAAGCTATCGTGACGTTGCAATTATATCGTTTAACTAATACAGATATTGTGGCTTTAGAAAAAGAACATAGTGAGTTAGAGGATAAAATCAAAGGTTTACGTAATATCTTGGATAATCACGATGCTTTATTAAACGTGATTAAAGATGAATTGAAAGAAATTCGTACACGCTTTAAAACAGAGCGTTTATCACGTATTGAAGCGGAAATTGCGGAAATTAAAATTTCAAAAGAAGTGATTGTGCCAAGTGAAGAAACGATTTTAAGTTTATCACGTGACGGCTATATCAAACGTACTTCTATTCGCAGCTTTAACGCCAATCGGGTAGATGAAGTCGGTTTGAAAGACGGAGATGCGCTGTTGCGTTATATTGAAACAAATACTCAGCATATTGCTTTAGTCTTCACTAATAAGGGACGCTATCTCTATCTTCCAGTGCATAAGTTAGCAGATATTAAATGGAAAGATTTAGGACAGCATGTTTCCCAACTGGTACCAATTGAAAATGATGAATATGTTATCGATGTCTTTACCGAACCTGACTTTAAGCAAAAGGTCGATTATATTATGGCTACTCAAAACGGTATGATTAAGAAAAGTGAGCTAGAACTGTTCAAGACATCACGTTTTAATAAACCATTGATTGCTATGAAATTAAAGGATAACGACAAGATGATTAATGTTATGCGGATCGAGCAAGATCAATTGATAACGATCGTGACACACACAGGTATGTCGCTTACTTATTCTACAGATGAATTATCAAGTACAGGTCTGCGTGCAGCTGGCGTTAAATCTATCAACTTGAAAGATGATGACGTAGTCGAAATGACACAGCTCATCCAACCTGAAGATACTATCCTGATAGCAACACAACGCGGTGCAGTGAAACGTATCGGTTTCAAAGTGTTGGCGGAAGCGAAACGCGCACAACGCGGTATCAAACTGTTGAAAGAATTGAAATCGAAACCGCATCGCATTGTTGGTGCTGAGGTTATCACCAATCCAGACAGTATCTATACGCTTTATTCTAATAAAGACAGCTATGCTGGAAAAGTGAGTGACATTCATCTTACTGAACAATATACAAACGGTTCATTTGTGGTAGATACAGATGAATTCGGAGAAGTGAATGCACTTTCAATCTCTACAGCTGATACTTCTGAAGAAGCATAAATTAAAGGCTATTTGAGTAGATGAACTTCTATTCAAATAGCTTTTTATCATTAGTGAAATTCTCTACTTTTCAAAAAAATATAGTCAGAAATATTGTAAGATGATAGAATGGAAAATAGATTAACCAAATAACAAGCGGTAAACATTCTCTTGCAGAATTGTACCACTTGCTATTTTTTTGATTTAGAAGAAAAATGAAGCGGAAATTTCAGTCTTGCAGACAGACTTGAATTTCAAACTCCATGTGTAACGTTTTACATAAATTTAAAAAGAATATGAGGTTTTAACATTGAAAGACTTTGATAGTTTAATCCCTGGCTGGTTTAAAGCCTTTATCAGTGTTGGAAATGATTTGATTTGGTCACAATACTTGATCGGCTTATTATTAACTGCTGGGATTTTCTTTACAATCAGTTCTAAGTTTATCCAATTTACATCTTTCAGAGAGATGTTGCGTGCCTTAGTTGAAAAGCCTGAAACCTTAGACAATGGCGAAAAAGGTATTTCTCCTTTCCAAGCCTTTGCAATCAGTGCTGGTTCTCGGGTAGGAACAGGTAACATTGCAGGTGTCGCAACCGCAATCGTTCTTGGTGGTCCTGGTGCAGTGTTTTGGATGTGGATTATTGCGTCAATCGGTGCAGCCAGTGCTTTTGTAGAAGCAGTGCTCGCACAAGTTTATAAAGTACCAGATAAAGATGGCGGCTATCGCGGTGGGCCTGCGTATTATATTACAAAAGGTCTTAACCAAAAATGGTTGGGTGTAGTCTTTGCTATATTGATTACTGTAACCTTTGCATTCGTCTTTAACACTGTACAAGCGAATACAATTGCTGAATCTTTAAATACGCAATATCATATCAGCCCTGTTATTACAGGTATTGTATTAGCCATCTTAACAGGTATTATCATTTTTGGCGGTGTCCGTAGTATCGCAACATTGTCATCAATCATCGTACCAATTATGGCAATCATTTATATCGGTGTAGTATTTGTCATTTTAATTATGAATTATGATCAAATTATTCCGATGCTTGCGACTATCTTCAAAAATGCCTTTGGTGTCGAACAAGCTACAGGCGGAGCAGTCGGTGCAGCTGTTTTGCAAGGGATTAAACGTGGTTTATTCTCTAACGAAGCTGGTATGGGGTCTGCGCCTAACGCAGCCGCAACTGCAGCGGTTCCGCATCCAGTAAAACAAGGTTTATTACAATCATTAGGTGTATTCTTCGATACTATCTTAGTGTGTACATCAACAGCGATTGTAATCTTATTATATGGCGGTTTGAAATTTGGAGACAATGCACCACAAGGCGTGGCTGTAACACAATCTGCATTGAATGAACATTTAGGCAGTGCCGGCGGTATCTTCTTAACAGTAGCGATTACATTATTTGCGTTCTCGTCTGTTATCGGTAACTATTATTACGGCCAATCTAATATTGAATTCTTGTCTTACAACAAGACAGTTTTATTTATCTTCAGATGTTTAGTAGTTGTGCTCGTATTCTTCGGGGCAGTTATCAAAACAGAAACGGTATGGAGTACGGCAGACGTGTTTATGGGATTAATGGCGATAGTCAACTTAGTTGCTATTATCGGCTTATCTAATATTGCACTCGCTGTCATGAAAGATTACTTCAAACAACGTAAAGAAGGCAAGAAACCAATCTTCAAGCCAGAAAACTTAGAAATTAATTTATTCGGTATTGAATGTTGGGGAGATCCTGCTAAACAATTAACACGTAAATAATGATTAACTTTTCGAGGGTGGGACATAATAATGTCCTCCCCTCTGTTCTTTGAACTGGCAGTAGCTATCTGAATAGAAAATGCGCTTGTTCCAAGCTTTTTTCTATCCTAGTTAGCTTTGTCGAGGCAGAACGACGAAATAATTTAAAAATGTTATTTCTGTTCTGCTCCCTTTTCATACAGAATTGTGTGAATTGCTATCTCATACCAAGAATAATATATGGTAAAATGGACACTAATATTAACTATATCTGCATAAAGTCATACAAGATATACTCATAGACAGAGTAGGAATTAAGAAAAGGTGGTTAGCATGAGCAACTACGTCATAGAGAAAACACTGAATAACAACGTCATTATCTGCACAGACGAAAATCATCATGAAGTTGTTCTGATTGGCAGAGGTATTGGGTTCAATAAAAAGGGCGGAATGAAGCTTTCAGATTCAGCACTGATAGATAAAGTTTATAAATTAGAACAAAAGAAAGAACAAGATCACTACAAGGCTTTAGTAGAAATCGCTGATGATAAGGTATTACAAACGATTATTGAAGCAATGGACATCATTACGCATGCTGATCATTCTGTAGCAGATGAAGATTTGATGGTTGCTTTAACTGATCATATTATCTTTGCTTATAAACGTATTAAACAACAGCAATTTATTAAGAATCCATTCTTAATCGAGACTAAACAGTTATATTCGGAATCTTATGCAATTGCAGAGAGAGTGATTGAACACTTGAATCGTCTCTTGGATATTGACTTTCCAGAAGATGAAATTGGTTTTATTGCTTTGCACATTGCTAGCAGTAAAGATGATTTGTCATTGCATGAAGTGCGTTTAACTAATGAAATTATTAATAAAAGCGTATTAATTATGGAACATGATTTGAAGTGCCGAATAGATACAGCTTCGATTCAGTACCAACGCTTTATCCGACATATTCAATTTTTAATCAGACGCCTTCAAAAGGGTGAAGTCATTCAAGTAAAAGATGAATTCGGAAACATGTTGAAAGCGCATTATCCACTGTGCTATAATATAGCTGTTAAAATCATTAAAATGATGCAGCAGCATCTGGACGTGGATGTATATGAAGCAGAACTGATTTATTTAACGCTACATATTTATCATTTCACGCAGCAAAATGAAGAGAATATGCACGTGTAACTAATTCGATTAGGCATGAGTGATAAAGTTGGAAGGATACCGACTTTTTTGCTCATGCCTTTTTTTGTGCTGTTGAATCTATTCTTGATATTTACAATTTAATATTTGGGAGGAAACTTTTATGTGGAAAAAGTTTTTCGGTCAGCTGCAACGTATTGGTAAAGCATTAATGCTTCCAGTTGCAATCTTGCCAGCAGCAGGTTTATTGCTTGCTTTAGGAAACGCTTTTCAAGGTGACGCTTTACAACATCTACTGCCATTCATTCAAGCAGATGGTTTTCAAAATGTTGCCAAAATGATGGAAGGGGCCGGCGGAATTATCTTTGATAATTTAGCGATTATCTTTGCACTCGGTGTAGCAATCGGTTTAGCATCCGGTGACGGTGTAGCAGCCATTGCAGCTTTCGTAGGATTTATTGTCTTAAATAAAACAATGGGAATGTTCTTAAATGTAACACCTGAAAAAGCGGCAGATGCGGCCACAGGTTTTGCAAATGTATTAGGCATTCCGACACTGCAAACAGGTGTGTTCGGCGGTATTATTATCGGGGCATTAGCCGCTTGGTGTTATAACAAGTTTTATAATATATCATTGCCGAGTTATTTAGGGTTCTTTGCAGGAAAACGCTTTGTGCCGATTATGATGGCAACTTGTTCATTTATTTTAGCGTTTCCAATGGCATTGATTTGGCCATGGATTCAAGGCGGATTAAATGCCTTCAGTGAAGGATTATTAGCTTCAAATACAGGACTTGCCGTATTCTTATTCGGTTTCATCAAACGTTTATTGATTCCATTCGGCTTGCATCATATTTTCCATGCACCGTTCTGGTTTGAATTCGGATCATATAAAAATGCAGCGGGACAAATTATTCATGGGGACCAACGTATCTTTATCGAACAAATCCGTGATAATGTACCTTTAACATCAGGTAAATTCATGCAAGGTGAATTCCCAGTAATGATGTTCGGTTTACCAGCAGCAGCTTTAGCGATTTACCAAACTGCTAAGAAAGAGAATAAAAAAGTTGTCGCAGGTTTGATGTTATCAGGGGCTTTAACTTCATTCTTAACAGGTATTACTGAACCATTAGAATTCTCATTCTTATTTGTAGCACCTTTATTATTCTTTATCCATGCTGTCTTAGATGGATTATCATTCTTAATTTTATACTTATTAGACCTGCATCTCGGTTACACCTTCTCAGGTGGTTTCATCGACTTCTTCTTACTAGGCATCTTGCCGAATAAGACACACTGGTGGATGGTTATCCCAGTCGGTCTAGTATATGCGGTGATTTACTATGTTATCTTCCGCTTCCTTATCGTTAAATTCAACTTCAAAACACCTGGACGTGAAGATAAAGAAGTTAAATCATCTAACGTTGCAGCCAGCGAATTGCCTTTTAAAGTCTTAGATGCAATGGGCGGTAAAGAAAATATCAAACATTTAGACGCTTGTATTACAAGATTGCGTGTTGAGGTCAACGATAAAACGAAAGTTGACGTTGAAGAATTGAAAGGCTTGGGCGCTTCAGGAGTGCTTGAAGTCGGCAATAACATGCAAGCAATTTTCGGACCGAAATCTGATCAGATTAAACACGATATGCAACAAATTATGGATGGTAAGATTACGTCTCCAGAAGAAACAACAGTCACTGAAGAAGGCGATAAAGAAACTGCAGAAATCGCTGCAGCAGGCGGTGGCGTTGTTTACGCACCGATTAAAGGTGAAGTAGTGGATATCTCAGAAGTGCCTGATAAAGTCTTCTCTGAAAAAATGATGGGCGACGGGATCGCAATCAAACCAGAAACAGGTGAAGTCGTAGCGCCGTTTGACGGAGTAGTTAAAATGGTCTTCCCGACAAAACATGCGATTGGTTTAGAATCTAAAGATGGAATCGAACTACTGATTCACTTTGGTTTAGAAACAGTTAAACTAGAAGGTCAAGGCTTTGACATCCTTGTGAAAGAAAATGAAAACATTGTCTTAGGACAACCATTAATGAAAGTAGATTTAGATTACATCAAAGAACATGCTGATAGTACTATAACACCGATTGTGGTGACAAATTTAAATGGCCGTGCAATGGAAGTATTGCAACATGGTGAAGTGAAACAAGGCGATAAAGTGATTTTAGTAAAATAATTCACTGAAGCTACTGCTCTTGCTTCAAAACTACACATTTCTTTGCTAGTGAAGGTTTACCGACACGAACAGGAATCTAGATTTTCTAGTTTTCTTGTTCGTGTTTTTTAGAATATACATCTTAGGAGGACACAATGAAAAATCTATTAAAATTGTTTTTCGGTCAATTACAACGGATCGGTAAAGCATTAATGCTGCCAGTTGCGATTCTACCGGCTGCCGGTATTTTATTAGCATTTGGTAATGCGATGCATAATGAACAAATCTTACACTTTGCGCCATGGATGGAACACCATGCAATTCAGCTTGTAAGCCAAATTATGGAAGCATCCGGGCAAGTCATTTTTGATAATTTACCTTTACTCTTTGCCATGGGTACAGCTTTAGGATTAGCTGGCGGCGATGGTGTAGCAGGTATTGCGGCTTTGGTCGGTTATTTAATCATGAGTGCAACAATGGGTAAAGTTGCAGGAATTACTATTGATGACATCTTCAGTTATGCTGATGGTGCAAAAACATTAGGACAATCTGCTAAAGATCCAGCGCACGCCTTGATTTTAGGCATACCGACACTTCAAACAGGAGTATTCGGCGGGATTATTATCGGGGGATTAGCCGCTTGGTGCTACAATAAATTTTATAATATCCAACTCCCTCAATTTTTAGGTTTTTTTGCAGGAAAGCGATTCGTGCCGATTATTACTTCGCTTGTCGCTATCTTGACAGGGATTGTATTGAGTTTTGTGTGGCCGCCAGTACAAGAGGGTTTGAATGCTTTATCTAACTTCTTATTAGGTAAAAATTTAGCGTTGACAACTTTCATCTTCGGAGCTATCGAACGTGCGTTGATTCCATTTGGTTTACATCACATTTTCTACGCTCCATTCTGGTTTGAATTTGGACAATATGTCAATGAAGCAGGTAATTTAGTGCGTGGAGACCAACGTATATGGATGGCACAATATCAAGATGGCGTACCGTTTACTTCGGGTGCTTTCACCACAGGTAAATATCCATTTATGATGTTCGGTTTACCGGCAGCCGCTTTTGCGATTTACCGCCAAGCAAAACCTGAACGTCGTAAAGTCGTCGGCGGATTGATGTTATCTGCAGCTTTGACTGCATTTTTAACAGGGATCACTGAGCCTTTAGAATTCTCATTCTTATTTGTAGCGCCGATTCTCTACGTTGCGCATGTAATTTTAGCAGGTACATCATTCTTAATCATGCACTTACTGCACGTTCAAATTGGTATGACTTTCTCAGGAGGCTTTATCGACTATATTCTGTACGGATTATTATCATGGGATCGTTCAAATGCTTTGCTCGTTATTCCGGTAGGTATTGTGTATGCCTTTATTTACTATTTCTTATTTACATTTTTGATTAAAAAGTTAAACTTGAAAACACCTGGCCGTGAAGATAAAGAAGTTGAGAATAAAGATGTTTCTGTCAGTGAATTGCCTTTTGAAGTTTTAGCAGCGATGGGCCATAAAGAGAATATTAAACATTTAGATGCTTGTATTACGCGTTTGCGTGTAGAAGTCAGAGATAAAGAATTGGTGGATGTAGAAAAATTAAAACAACTCGGTGCTTCAGGCGTATTAGAAGTCGGCAATAACATGCAAGCAATTTTCGGACCGAAATCTGATCAGATTAAACACGATATGCAACAAATTATAGATGGCAAGATTACATCACCAGCTGAAACTACGGTTACTGAAGACGGTGATCTTGGAACAGCTGAGATTGTAGCTGAAGGCGGTGCTTTGGTTTATGCGCCGATTACGGGAGAAGCGGTGGCTTTAAGTGAAGTACCGGATAAAGTCTTTTCTGAAAAAATGATGGGTGACGGCATCGCAATTAAACCAGAAACAGGTGAAGTCGTAGCACCATTTGACGGCACAGTTAAAATGGTCTTCCCAACAAAACACGCGCTTGGTTTAGAATCTAAAGATGGAATCGAACTCCTGATTCATTTTGGTTTAGAAACCGTTAAATTAGATGGAGAAGGTTTTAAAATCTTAGTACAAGAAAATGAACCTGTTATTTTAGGTCAACCACTAATGAAAGTAGATTTAGATTATATTAAAGAACATGCTGATAGTACTATAACACCGATTATTATTACAAATTCAGGAAGCGCAAATATTGAAGTCTTGCATTCAGGAAAAGTAGAACAAGGTGAAAAATTGATTGTAGTAAATCAATAGAAGAGATATAGATTGACAAGGGAGGTTGGAATTTCATGAAATTCTCAATCTCTCTTTTTAATTGTCCGGTTTCTTTTTGAACAGTAGTGGTAAAATATATAGGTAAAACAAGTTCATAGCGTTAAAAGTTTCTTTTTTAACAAAGAAACGATAGAATATGTTTAATTAAGCACAAGGAATGGTGAATTATATGGCAAATAACGATAAGCCGCAACGCTTTTCAATTAGTGAAACGCGCTTTATGAAATTTATCGGAGGCAAGAATTTGTTATTTGGCTTAGTCATGTTGATACTTATCGGTATCGCTATTTTTATTTTTGATAAAGTCTCTTACATATTCCAGCCTTTTGTAATTATTTTTAATACGATAGCAGCACCGGTTATTTTAGGGTTAATTCTCTTTTATCTCTTTAATCCGATTATTAACATTATGGAACGTTATCGCATCACGAGATTATGGGGCATTATTATTCTATATTGTGTCGCTGCAGCAGTTATCGCACTGATTATTAATTTATTAATTCCAGTTATCGGCGGCCAAATCAAGAGTTTCGGCCACCATATGCCGCGTTACGTGGATAAATTCAACGGTCTCGTCGATCAAGTGATGAGTATGTCCAAAGGTACTGGTATTTCCAGTTTTTATGGCCAAATTCAAGATCAATTGGATAAACTAGCGAAAAAGGCACCTACGATGATTTCGAATTACTTTGATGGATTCGGAACAAAGGTAATGTCGTTTGCAGAAGCGGTAGTTAACATTGGGGTAGTATTAGTAACCACTCCATTTGTTTTATTCTTCTTCTTGAAAGATGGACATCATTTTAAAGAAACAGCAATCAAAATTGTACCGCCGAAATTCCGTCAAGACTTTCATGAAATTATTGAAAGTATGAGTATGCAAGTAGGTTCTTATATCCAAGGCCAGATGTTTGTATCGCTGTGTATTGGTATCTTGCTCTTCATCGGTTACTCTATTATCGGCTTAGATTATAGTCTGGTACTTGCATGTATTGCTGCTGTAACCAGCGTAGTGCCTTATTTAGGCCCAACTATCGCGATTTCACCAGCAATTATTATTGCATTAATTACTTCACCGATTATGTTATTGAAATTAGTAGTGGTGTGGACTTTGGTACAATTCTTTGAAGGTCACTTCATTTCACCGAACGTAATGGGTAAAACGCTCAAAGTTCATCCGTTAACTATTATTTTCGTATTATTATGTGCCGGAAATTTATTAGGTGTTGTAGGTGTCATCTTAGCGATTCCAGGTTACGCCGTACTTAAAGTATTGGTAATGCACCTCTTTGATATATTCAAACGTCGCTACAACCGCTATTACGGCCATGATTCTGAGCCTTATGAGGTAAGTACTGAAGAATGGGCGAACAATCCGAATAATGAATTGGAAAAATAATTCAGAACAGAAACAGGCATGACACTATTGTTAGGAGGTTATGTCTGTTTTTACGTTTTGAATCACTTAAGGTTGTGGTATATTTTTACTATGTAAGTTGATATTATTTGCTAGTAAACGAGTTAAATAATTAAAGAATAACAAAAAATATCAATTAAGAATTGAGTGAAAAAATGTCAAAAGAATTAAAAGGTCGCTTGTTCACCATAGCGAAAATCGTTTTTGCTACAGTTTTATTTATCGTTGTAGCTACTATTTTGTATAGAGAAATTGCGCACATGGATTTTAAAAAGGCGTTTATTCTCTTTGAAAAATTGAATAGGGTACAGTTAACGGGTGTGTTTGCAATCGGTGCCGCATCTATTTTACTGCTCAGCTTTTATGACTATATCATGGTACGCACATTGAAGTTGTCTATACCTTTAGGAAAAGTCTTTAGAATTAGTTATATTATCAATGCTTTGAATTCCATCATTGGATTTGGTGGATTTATCGGTGCAGGCATGCGTTTGGCAGTTTATAGAAATTATACTAAAGATACCAAGACTTTGATGCATTATATTTCGTTAGTCTTGCTATCGATGTTGACAGGATTGAGCTTCCTATCGATTTTGGTAGTCACACATGTCTTCAATGCATCTCATTTGTTATATCGCTATCCTGCTGTACATATTATGATGTATGTCGTGGCATTATTCTTACCGGCATTTATCATTTTTACCATCAAGAAGCCGGTTCAACAGAATCATCGGTTAACAGGTGTTTATCTTACGATGGTTTCAGCGGTTGAATGGATTGCTGCAAGTACAGTATTGTACTTTTCATTGCGTGTCGTTCATTTAGATGTGCCATATACTTCGGTAATCGGTATCTTTATTATCGCTGCCATAGCAGGTTTGATCAGTTTCATCCCTGGTGGCTTCGGAGCCTTTGATGTCGTGATTTTAGTAGGTTTGAAATACTTAGGCTTGCCAGAAGAAAAAATATTGCTAGGTCTCTTAATGTATCGTTTTGCTTATTACTTTATACCGCTGCTCATTTCAATGATATTATCTATCTTTGAATTCGGTACTTCTGCAAGACGTTATATTGAACAATCCAGATATTATACACCGGCAAAAGAAGTCACTAGTTTCTTATTTTCTTATCAAAAGGCTGTCGTTTCTAAGATTCCTTCGTTATCTTTAGGAATTTTAGTCGCTTTTACTAGCTTGATGTTCTTATTAAACAATGTATCGATTATTTATGATGGATTATACGATCCTAATCACATGTTTTATTATATTATTGTGACGATTCATACGAGTGCTTGTTTGATTTTAATGTTGAATGTACGAGGAATTTTTAAACAAAGCAGACGTGCCATTTTATTTGCTTTATTTGCGATTATTATCATTTTTGCGATTACCTTGTATATGAATACATCGGTATTGCTGATGTTTTGGCTAGTAGTTCTATTCGCATTGTTGGTTTATTCATTCAACAAAACAACGATTTTGAAACGACCACTTCGACTGCGTCATATTGTCGCTATGTTTTTTGTCAGTGCAGGTATGCTGATTTTAAATCATTATATTATTAAATTAGTGTTGAATGCGTTAGATGCATACAAGATGGAATTAGATAATTCGCTCCTACGTTATTATTTATGGTTGACGACACTCGTCATTTTCATCCTTGTGGCATTTATTGTCTGGTTATTTGAACAAGCATATTCTAAAGAGCGCCCGAAACCGGATTTCGAACGTTGTACAGAGATTATCCAGCAATACGGCGGCAACTATTTAAGCCACCTTATCTATAGTGGCGATAAAGAAGTATTTATGGATGAATCTGAAGAAGCATTTGTGATGTACCGCTACAAATCCAATGCTTTAGTTGTACTTGGAGATCCTATCGGTAACCCGGCACGTTTCCACCATTTATTAGAGACAATTTATGATTATGCAGTGAAGATGGGCTATGAAGTGATTTTCTATCAAGCGAGCGATCGTTATATGCCGTTGTATCATGATTTCGGTAATCAGTTCTTTAAATTAGGGGAAGAAGCGGTAATTGATTTAACGACCTTTACGACTTCAGGTAAGAAACGCAGAGGCTTCAGAGCAACATTGAATAAAATTGCTGATCAAGAGATCCAATTTGAAATTATAGAACCACCATTTTCACCGGAATTGATGAAACAATTGAAACAGGTCAGTGATGCATGGCTGGATGGAAAAAATGAAATGCATTTTTCAGTCGGCCAATTTACAGACAACTATGTCTCTAAAGCCCCGGTCGGTATCTTAAAAGAAAAAGACGGTAGAATTATTGCGTTCAGTACTTTAATGCCGACGCATTATAATGATTCATTCTCTGTAGACCTTATCCGTTGGCTCCCTGATGTTGATTTACCATTGATGGATGGTTTATACCTTCATATGTTGTTATGGGGCCAAGAACATGATTATAAAGCGTTCAACATGGGAATGGCGACATTATCTAATGTTGGACAGACGGAGTTCTCTTACTTGAATGAACGTATCGCAGGACGCATATTCGAAAACTTCAACAATTTATATCGCTTCCGCGGATTGAGACAATATAAAGAAAAGTTTAAACCTCACTGGGAACCAAGATACTTAGTATATTCTAGACATAGTTCCTTATGGCAGAATATGTTGAAAGTACTGCGTGTTATTCGTTCTAAACAATAGCATATGGAAAAGGAAACCTGATTGTCTGAAAGCTAGGCAATCGGGTTTTTATTTTTAAAGAGAGTACTGGGACAGTGTTTTTCAGCAAGCAAAGTCTAAATTAATTTCTGAAAAATGAGAATAGTCTGTTGACAAGGAGAAAGAATAGTTTTATACTCTGATTAAATTATATAAAACTTATCCAGAATGGTGGAGGGACTGGCCCGACGATACCAGGCAACCTATTTAAGTTAGGTGCTAATTCCAGCAGGTGAAGACCTGAAAGATAAGAAGTTTTGAGTCTATCTTTTCAGGTAGGCTTATTTTTTATGTTAAATAAGGGGGAAATAGAACATGACAAACGATTTTAAATTTGAAACATTGCAATTACACGCAGGACAGGAGGTAGATCCTACTTCGAATTCGAGAGCAGTACCCATTTATCAAACGACATCTTTCACATTCGATGATACACAACATGCGGCAGATTTATTCGGTTTAAACGCATTAGGCAATATTTATTCTCGCTTGACGAATCCGACCGTGGCTGTCTTTGAAACACGTGTTGCGGAATTGGAAGGCGGTGTTGCAGGGGTAGCAGTGGGTTCTGGTATGGCGGCTATTACGTATGCTGTACAAACAGTAGCTGAAGCAGGAGATCACATTGTAGCAAGCTCTACTTTATATGGTGGTACTTATACTTTATTCAGTCATACTTTGCCTAAGTATGGTATTGATGTTTCTATTGTCGACAGCAAGAACTTTGATGAAGTTAAAAATGCTATTAAAGATAATACTAAAGCGATTTATATTGAAACAATCGGCAATCCTGAAGGTAATGTAGAAGATGTAGAGAAATTAGCAGAAATTGCGCATGAAGCGGGAATTCCATTAATCGTGGATAACACTTTTGCTTCTCCATATTTATTCAGACCATTAGAACATGGCGCGAATATCGTGGTACATTCGGCGACTAAATTTATTGGCGGACATGGGACTTCTATGGGAGGCGTCGTAGTAGATGGCGGCAACTTCGATTGGAAACAAAATGACAAGTTCCCTGGTTTGACTGAACCTGATGCATCTTATCATGATTTAGTATTTGCGGATGCCTTTGGAGAAGCTGCTTTAGCGTTCAAAATCAGAACGACGTTATTACGTGACACAGGTGCTTGTCTGTCTCCTTTAAATGCTTTCTTACTCCTTCAAGGATTAGAAACATTATCTTTAAGAATGGAACGTCATGTTGAGAATGCTGAAAAGGTTGCTAAGTTCTTAGATAATCACGACAAAGTAGAATGGGTGAAATATGCGGGTCTTCCTTCTAGTGAGTACTATGATTTGAAAGAAAAATATCTTCCTAAAGGTGCATGTTCTATTTTCACTTTCGGTGTTAAAGGCGGTTATGAGGCAGGCATTAAATTTATCGAGTCGTTAGAATTATTCTCATTGCTTGCGAATGTAGGCGATGCTAAATCATTAGTGATTCATCCGGCTTCTACGACACATGCTCAATTAACTCCAGAAGAACAATTGACTGCGGGTATTACTCCTGAAACGATTCGTATTTCTGTAGGTCTTGAACATATTGATGATATCATTAATGACTTGGAAAAAGGATTAGACGCGATTTAACATGTTATTTACGAATAAAATTCCTATACTGCCTATACTACAAGAGGAGCACATCGAGTTTGCAAAACAAAGAATCAACGATGGTTTAAATCTCTTGATTGTTAATTTAATGCCGGTAAAAGAAGATGCAGAAAGACAACTGCTGCGATTGCTTGGACAAACGGATCATCCGATTAATATTGATTTTACCTATCCAGTGACTCATCAAAGCCGAACTTCTTCAAATGTGCATGCGGAGCAGTATTATCAGGAATTTGATGATATCAAGGATAAGGATTATGATGGTTTGATTATGACAGGAGCACCTGTTGAACATCTTGATTTTTCTGAAGTAGATTATATCGAGGAATTAAAGACTATCTATGAGTGGTCAGAAACTCATGTGAAACAACGTCTGTTTATTTGCTGGGGTGCACAATTTGCTTTGAATTATCGTTACGGTATTCACAAAAGAATGTTTCCTGAAAAATTAACAGGAATTTACCGCTATCATATTATGCAAGCACACCCTGTTTTATGCGAGATTCCTGAATATATCATTCCTCAATCTCGCGGTTCCTTTATGGATCCTTATGAGGTGATGGAGGAAGCGGATTTAGATGTGATTACTTATAGTCCGTATACTGGAGTAGATTTCATTTCCAATAAAGCACAGACCGATTTATATATCGGCGGTCATTTTGAATATGAACCAGAGACGTTGTTGAATGAGTATCAGAGAGATAGTGAGAAGAATGGGGAAGCGGCTGCTAAACCTAAGAATTATTTCCGAGGAGAATCGCTCACACCACTTCCTGCTTATTGGATTCCTTATGCTCAGCAACTCTTCCAAAACTGGGCAGATATGATGGAAAAGAATAGATGGCATCATAATGAAATTAATATTTTAGATTGATAATAGAATGTTTATAAATGCAAAAATGGCAAGAGGGCCTGTTCATTTAGTCCCTCTTACCATTTTTTTGCTGTTTGATTGCTTCGCGCTGTGCTTCCTCTTCAGCGAAACGCTCTGGATTCTTTTTGTAAAAATCTTGATGATAGTCTTCTGCTTCGTAGAATTCAGATACTGGCAATACTTGTGTTGCAATTGCCTTATGATGATCAATAGTAGATTTTAGTTCCTCAATATACTGTTCTGCTGTTTCTTTTTGATCTTCGTTGGTATAGAAGATAGCAGTACGGTATTGATTACCGCGATCTTGATATTGGCCTTCTGCATCAGTAGGATCGATGACAGAAAAGAAAATTTCTAATAATTTATGATAAGAAAATAGTGCAACGTCATATTCTACTTTCACCGTTTCTAAATGTCCTGTATTTCCTTTTTTAACTTCTTCATAAGTCGGATTTTCTACTGTGCCGCCCATATAACCTGATATTACTTTTTCAATACCGTCATACGAATCAAAAGGCTTAGTCATACACCAGAAACATCCGCCTGCAAAGTATGCAGTGTTGATATTCATGCTATCTATCCTTTCTTTGTCTGAGACCTTAGTACTATTTGTTAATAAAATACTTGATTTTTAAAAGGAAATTATATAACTTTAGTATGTATTAATTATATTACATAGACTGTCAATTTTGAAGATATAAGGTTGGGGAAAAATGACTGAAGAAGATAAAAATAAAGAAAATTATAAAAGAAGTAGTGGTAGTCCGCCTCCTCCACGTAAGAAGAGAATGAAGAAAAAGATACGTAAATTGCCTTTCATCTTGTTAGGCCTGCTGGTTATCTTAATAGCATTTGTTGTGTATGCTGTGTCTGGTTATAAAAGCGGTATCGATTATGCGAAAAAGCATAATTCGAATATGAAAGTTCAAAAATTTAACGGTCCTGTTAAAAATGATGGGAAAATTTCTATTTTACTGCTAGGTGCTGATAAATCTGATGGTGGTAAATCCCGCACAGATTCTATTATGGTCGCTCAATATGATTACATTCATAAGAAAATGAAAATTGTTTCGGTCATGCGTGATACGTACGCTAAGATACCAGGATACAGAAATTATAAAATTAATGCAGCTTATTCACTAGGCGGCCCTGAATTATTACGGAAAGCTTTAGTGGAAAATTATGGTATTAATCCAGAGTATTATGCGGTTGTCGACTTTAAAGGTTTCGAAAAAATGATTGATGAATTAGCGCCGGATGGTGTGCCGATAGATGTCGAGAAGGATATGTCTGAACTCATTGGCGTATCATTGAAAAAAGGTCATCATAATTTAAATGGTAAAGAATTATTGGGTTATGCGCGTTTCCGTCACGATCCAGAAGGTGACTTCGGACGTGTGCGCAGACAGCAGCAAGTAATTCAAGCACTTAAACAAGAAATGACTAAACCTGGAGCGATATTTAAATTGCCGAAGGTAGCAGGTATTTTAAGAGGATATTTAAATACTAATATTCCAGATTCTGCCTTGATTCAAACGGGTGTCAATTTCGGTATCAGAGGAGATAAAGACGTTAAAACATTAACTGTACCGATGAAAGGGACTTACCAAGATATTCAAACAGCGGAAAGCGGCAGTGCTTTAGAAGTAGATAAGCCGAAAAATAAAAAAGCTATTCAGGAATTCTTAAAAAATAATTCTGATTCTAAAAAAGAGGATACTCAAAAGAAATAGTCAAAAAGTAAGCCCGGAAAATTGTTTCTGATTTTCCGGGCTTACTTTTGTTTTGATTATTGATCTGATTTTCTGACGCCGCCAACACCATAATGTGTAGGTTTCATTTCTTCTAATACGACGCTGATAGCATTGCGGTCTGCTTTAGTTGTTCTTTCAACAGCATCTGTGACTTCTTTAACTAAGTCTTTTAATTGTTCATCAGAACGTCCTTCAATTAATTTAATGTTCACTAATGGCATGTGAACCCCTCCTTTTGTTTAATTCATAGTTATTATAGCATTTTTTAAACGGTTGTATTCAAAATTTGTATGCTAAATTTTAGAACGTTTATTCCCCTTTGCGTTGAATAAGAACAAATGTTCGTATGTAATAGAAATATCAAATGGCGGGGGCGATAATATGTATGATTATCATTTGTTAGAAGATAGAGACATCTTATGTATTGACCAAAAAAGTTTTTTTGCAAGCGTATCATGTATATCTAAAGGACTCGATCCTATGACTACAAAATTAGCAGTTGTAGCAGATACAAAGCGGCAAGGGTCTGTAGTATTAGCTGCTACACCACCACTTAAAGCTATCGGTATTAAAACAGGTTCAAGATTATTTGAAATACCACATCGGAATGATATTTATATTATTAATCCAAGTATGCGCAAGTATCTGGACGTATCTATTATGATTTCTAAAATTGCTTTGCAATATGTACCACCAGAGGATTTACATCAATATAGTATTGATGAGTTCTTTATGGATGTAACAGACAGCTATCATCGATTCAGCAGTACTTTGCATTCATTTTGTATTAAGTTGATGAAAGAGATTTATGATAAAACACAAATCTATTGTACTGTAGGCATAGGTTCTAATATGCTATTGAGTAAATTAGCAATGGATATTGAAGCGAAACATCAACCGAACAGGATGGCAGAATGGCGTTACCAAGATGTGCCTGAGAAATTATGGAAGATAAAGCCGCTTAATAAGTTTTGGGGTATCAATAAGCGCACCGAAAAGAAATTAAATAAGCGCGGTATTTTTACTATTGGAGATTTAGCACATTATCCTCATCGCTATCTGAAAAGGGATTTTGGTATTAAAGGAATTGATTTGCATTTACACGCGCATGGTATTGATCAAAGTAAAATTCGAGAGAAATATAAAACGACTAATCCTTCTATCTGTAAAAGTCAAATTCTGATGCGAGATTATCACTATGAAGATGCGAAAGTGGTGATGCAAGAATTAATAGAAGATGTAGCGATGCGTGTGCGTTTACGTAAAATGCGTGCGCGAACGATTCATTTTGCGTTCGGTTATAGAGATGGCGGCGGGGTGCATAAGCAGTTTACTCTGCAAGAACCGACTAATTTAGATAAAGAGATTTGGGGAATGGTCGAAAAATGGGCAGATAAGCTCTGCGATAGAGAATTATTGTATCGTACCTTAAGTATTTCTTTAACTCAATTTGTTCCTGAAGGTATTCAACAATTGAATCTTTTCGTTGATGAATATGAAAGAAAACGCAGTGAGGCTTTAGCGAAGACCATCGATCAATTACAACAAAAATACGGAAAAGGAATTGTATCTAAAGCAGTGTCTTATACAGATGCCGGAACAAAATATGGACGCCTCGGACTGATGGCAGGGCATAAAATGTAAAGGGAGCAGAACAGAAATAATATTAGTTCAAATTATTTCGTCGTTCTGCCCCGACAAAACTAGCTAGAATAGAAAAAAGCTTGGAACAAGCGCATTTTCTATTCAGATAGCTACTGCCAGTTCAAAGAGAAAAGCTGAGACATTATTATGCCCCAACCCCTGACTGGATACTCCTTAAAGACTGTAAGTATCAAATTCATGTAAATATTTAATACCTAATTCACGATCTTCAGGGGATTTGAAGCTGATACGTAAGGCGCCATAAATATCTTCGCGGACTTCTACAACATTTATGTTACTTATAGAAATATTATGTAAACTCAAGATAGAAGTTACTTTGCTGATCATACCAGGTTCGTCAGGTACATCAACATACAATTCATAAGAACTAGACACAGCACCGGGCGTTTTGGAAGGTAATTGATTTCTGTAGTCACGTGCTTGTTCGAAAAATTGGAAAACACCTTCATTATCATCATTTTCAATTTGTTGTGCAACTTTAGTTAATTGTGCTTGCCATTCGTGTATACCATCCAAAATGTAAGATTTATTTTCATGCATAATATCTCTCCACATTTCTGGACTGCTGCTGGCAATTCTCGTAATATCACGGAAACCTCCAGCAGCTAACTGTTGAACTAAAGGAGAGTCTTGCTGATGATCTCGACTTAAGTTAACAAGCAAAGCTGCAGCAATATGCGGAATATGACTGACAATACTCGTAACAAAATCGTGTTCAGAAGGGGAGGTTGCAATTATTTTAGCGCGTGTAGCTTGTAACAGCGCCTCGACTTTTTCAGATGCTTGATCATTTTCTGGTTCTGAATGTACAAGAATATAATAAGCATTTTCAAACAAGTTCTTTTTAGCATTTAAAATACCTGATTTATGACTTCCAGCCATAGGATGACCGCCGATTAAATGAATCTGCTGTTCATTTAATAACTGCTTTTCAAATTGCTGTATTGTTCCTTTGGTGCTTCCAGTGTCTGTAACAATTAATCCTGGTTTAGTATCAATCTCTGATAAGTTTTTTAAATACTGAACAGTTTGTTGGACAGGGGTCGCATAAATAATAATATCTGCTTCAGCCGCCGCTTCTTGATAGTTTTCAATTTTTTGATCAATTAAACCGATAGAAAGGGCTTTGTCTAATTGACTCTCATTTGCATCATAAGCTGAGATTACGATATCATCTTGATAATACTTGAGATTGCTTGCTAAACTGCCGCCAATTAAACCTAAACCTACAAATAATACATTTTGTGTCAAAAGACTCACCTCTGTCAAAATTTTCAGAATAGCGTTATTATAAAGTAAATTATAGGATGAAGCAACCTAGGATAAAGTGAATTCAATTTCTATTTTCAAATTAAATCGTTACAATGAATGTAAGGAGGGGTTTTCATGACAAAGAATATTTTAGAAACAATTAAAGCTTTAACTGAAATACCGAGTCCGTCAGGTGATGCATACAAAGCAATTGATTACGTCAAGGATTATGCGGAATCATTAGGTTATCCAACTTGTATAACTAATAAGGGTGCTTTGATGATTACTGTAAAAGGGGAAAATGATGTCGAACAGCGTTGTATTACAGCTCACGTAGACACATTGGGTGCTATGGTAAAAGAAATTAAAGAAGATGGCCGTTTAGCAATCGACTTAATCGGCGGTTACGCATTTAATGCAATTGAAGGCGAATATTGTACGATTCATACAGATTCCGGCAAAGATTATACTGGTACAATCTGTATGCACGAAACTTCTGTGCATGTTTATAAAGATAATCAAAATATTCCAAGAAACCAAGAACATATGGAAGTACGTATCGATGCTGTCACTCATAATGATGAAGATACACGCAAACTAGGAATCGAAGTCGGAGATTTTATAAGTTTAGATCCTAGAACTGAAATTACCGAAAATGATTTTATTAAATCACGTCATTTAGATGATAAAGCAAGCGTAGCGATGATAATGGATTTCTTGCAAGAAAATAAAGAGAACGGAAAAGAATTACCTTATACAACACATTTCTATATTTCAAATAACGAAGAAATCGGTTATGGAGCGAATGCTTCTATTCCAAGTAAAGTTGTTGAGTATATTGCGTTTGATATGGGCGCTTTAGGTGATGGCCAGACTTCTGATGAATACACGGTTTCCATTTGTGCTAAAGATGCTTCTGGTCCTTATCATAAAAAATTACGTCAACATCTCACACAGCTTTGTGAGACTAACAATATTCCATATAAAGTAGATATCTATCCATATTATGGTTCAGATGCCTCAGCAGCATTACGCGCAGGAGCGGATGTCAAACATGGCTTGTTCGGAGCAGGTATTGAATCTTCGCATGCATTAGAACGTACACACATCACTTCAATTGAAGCGACACAGGCGCTCTTGAAGGCTTATATCTTCTCTGAAATAGTAGAAGACTAGCACCTAAGTGTAAGTTTTTTGTAAAGATGACAGAAAATTTAGAGTTGAGTGTTGACATTCTATAAAACCACGTGTAAGATACTAACTACATTATTAAAAAAATTAAAAGTAAACGTAGCTGATATGTTTTGTAGCACGCAGAAAACTGATGGCAGATGTAAATCAGTACAGCATATTATGTGAATTGGGGCTTTTAAGAGATTTTTCAAACTTTAATATCAGAATGAGAACATTTTAAATGTTGAACTAAGGTGGCACCACGGTAACACGTCCTTATTGGGAATAGTGTTATTGTGGTGTTTTTTAATTTTTACAAAGAAAATACAGTGATGAGATAAAATGAAGTAGATCAGCAGGTAAGAGCTTTCAGAAAGTTAGTGGTTGATGTGAACTAACCTCTCTGTTGAACGAATTGGGTTTTATTGGAAGCTGCAAATTGAATCAGGAAATGAGTGAGCAGTTGTGAAGAACTGCTAACATAGGTGGTACCGCGCAGAAGCGTCCTTGTCGAATACAAGGGCGCTTTTTTGTCGTCGAAAGGAGAGAGTAGTAAATGGAAGTTGTATATGAGAGATTGAATGCAGATATTACGCCAGAAGCATTGGCGCAATTAAGAGATAAAAAAATCATTCTAGAAAGTGCGAGTCAAAATAAAACTAAAGGCAGATACTCAGTCGTCGCATTTGATATTTATGGAGATGTGATACTTACTGAAGATAAATTAACGATACGCACACCTGAAGGAACAATTACCGAAACAGAGGAGCCGTATCAAAAGTTAAAAACATATGTGCAAAAGTATTACGCAGAAGTAGAAGATGAAAATTTAAAAGATTTACCTTTTATTTCAGGATTTATAGGGTCTTGTAGTTTCGATTTAGTCAGACATGAGTTTCCAGTGTTAAAACGCCGTGAAATTCATACAGACCCAGAACAAGCTGATGTAAAATTAAATATGGTTGAAAATGTCTATGTGTTTGATCACTATAAAGAATATTTATACGTCATCTCTACTAACTTATTCTCAAATGAAGAGAGAGGTAAAATCGAACAAAGAGTTCAAAATCAAGTGCAGGCTTTACAAGATATTGTCTTGTACCAACCGGATACTTCTTTTAAAGCCAGTCAGAAAGAAATAATTCCGAATATTCCTGATAATCAGTTTATTCAAACAGTTTCGAAATTCAAACAGCTGATTACAGAAGGCGATATGTTCCAAGTTGTACCTTCAAGAATTTACCGTTATAAGCACGAATTTGGAAGCAAACTGCAGCCGTTGTCTTATCAACTTTACCGAAGATTGAAGCGACAGAATCCGAGCCCTTACATGTACTACTTGAATATTGAAAACCCAATCATTGTCGGCAGCTCACCAGAAAGTTTTGTGAAAGTGAAAAATAATGAAGTTGTTACAAATCCGATTGCAGGTACTATCAAACGCGGTGCCACAGATGAAGAAGACGATGCAAACGCAGCTCAATTGTTGAACGATGAAAAAGAATTAAGTGAACATCGCATGCTGGTTGACCTTGGACGCAATGACATTCATAGAGTCAGCCGAACAGGTTCCTCTAAAATTGAAAGATTAATGGAAATTGAGAAATATGAACACGTCATGCACATTGTCAGTGTAGTAACTGGACAACTCAAAGAAAAGATTTCTCCAATGGACATTATTGCAAGTCTCTTACCGACTGGCACAGTGTCAGGTGCACCGAAGTTGAGAGCGATTGAACGTATTTATGAAGTGCACCCTTATAAACGCGGTGTTTATAGCGGCGGAGTAGGTTACATTAATTGCAATCACGATTTAGATTTTGCCTTAGCCATCCGCACAATGTTGATTGATGACACTTACGTTAATGTCGAAGCAGGCTGTGGCGTTGTTTATGACTCAGTTCCTGAAAAAGAATTGCAAGAAACGTTATTGAAAGCTAAAAGCTTATTGGAGGTTACGCCATGATTTTGATTATTGATAATTATGATTCATTCACCTATAACTTAGTAGATATCGCAGCAGGATTGACGGACGTTACCGTAAAATACCCAGATGACCAATCAGTCTTTAATTTAAATCCAGACGGTATCATTATCTCACCAGGTCCTGGTCATCCAGAAGACACTGATGATTTGAAGAATATTATTGATCACTATCATGACTTGCCAATCCTAGGTATTTGTTTAGGCTCGCAAGCACTGACTTGCTATTACGGTGGAAAAGTCATTCAAGGTGAAACCGTACTGCACGGTAAAATTGACACCATGCATCAAGTTAAACCAACCATCTTATATCAAGATTTGCCAGATGAATTTGATATTATGCGCTATCATAGTTTGATCAGTGATCCGAATAGCTTTCCAAAAGCGTTGAAAATTACAGGGAAAACAGCTGATTGTATTCAATCTTTTGAGCATACCCAATATCAGCATTACGGCATTCAATACCATCCTGAATCCTTTGCAACAGAGCATGGTGCAGATATCATTAAAAATTTCATTCATATTGTAGAGAAAGGGGCACATCGCCATGACACTTATTCAAAAAATTCAACAACAAAAGAACTTAACGCAGCAAGACATTAATGAATTTATTCAAACATTAATTGACCCTGATATCGTTAATGAAGATAAAGCAGCTTTGCTGTCAGAGTATACTAAAAGACCTTTGAATCAAGTAGAAGTGACTTATCTTGTACAAGCTATGATTCAAACGATGTACCCAGTACAACCGGTTTATCCTCAAGCTATGTGTGTATGTGGAACAGGCGGCGATAAATCTAACAGCTTCAATATCTCTACAACCGTTTCCTTTGTAGTTGCTGCAGCAGGCGTTAACGTCTTGAAACATGGTAATAAGAGTATTACTTCCGCTTCAGGCAGTACTGATTTACTTAACAAAATGGGAATCGCGCCTACACTTGTACCTGATGTGGAAGCGACAATGAATAGCAAAGGTTTGGCTTTCTTGAATGCTACTGATACGTATCCTGTGATGAAACATATTCAACCTATCCGCAAAATGATGGATGGCCCGACAATATTCAATATTCTGGGACCGATGATTCATCCGTATCGTTTGGATTATCAAGTTGTAGGGGTCTACAATCCAGACTTCGCGCAAGCTATGGCTGAAACACTTTACGATTTAGGCCGAAAGAAAGCGATTGTGCTGCACGGCGCAAATGGTATGGATGAAGCCACATTATCCGGAGACAATTTGATTTACGAAGTAAACCAAGATACAGGCGTAACATCTTATTATCTCAATGCTGAAGATGTTGGTCTAACACCAGCAGCGAACGATACGTTACGAGGCGGCACACCAGCAGAAAATTTAGAAATCACTTTAGATATCCTGACAGGCAAAGATCATTCCAGCAAACGAGATGTAGTCGTATTGAATGCGGGTATTGCTTTATATGTATCAGAAAAAGCAAATTCGATTAAAGAGGGCGTCCAATTTGCGCAACAATTGATAGATGAGGGCAAAGCCTTTGAACAATACAAAAATACAGGAGGCCAAGTGTATGACCATATTGGATGATATTGTCGCATACAAAAAAGAATTATTAGAAGACGGCTATTATGATGATTTACTAAGAAGTTTGCCATTTACAGATGTCAGATATAAGAAAAAATTAAGTATGCGACTCGCTGAAAGAGACCACTTATCCGTAATCGCGGAAATTAAATCAAAAAGTCCTTCGGTACCTGTGTTACCGAATCGTGATTTATCGAAGCAAGCGAAAGAATACGAAGAATATGGGGCTCAAGCAATTTCAGTACTGACAGACGAATATTATTTCGGAGGCAGTTACGAAAGACTCAATCAACTGACTCAAGAAACATCGTTACCTGTACTATGCAAAGATTTTATGATTGAACCGATTCAAATTGATGTGGCATATAAAGCAGGTGCATCAGTTATCCTGCTTATCGTCAACATTTTAACTGATGAGCAAATGCATGAATTATATCAATACGCTAAATCTTTAGGGTTAGATGTGTTGGTAGAAGTGCACAGCAAACAAGAATTACGTCGAGCTTATGATCTGCATCCAGAAATTATTGGAGTCAACAATCGAGATTTAACGCGGTTTGTAACGAATGTTGAACATACGAATGAAATATTAGAACGTAAGCGTAAAGGTTTCTACTATATCTCCGAAAGCGGCATTCACAATAAAGAAGATGTAGAAAAAATTGTCGGTTCTGGGATAGATGGCATTTTAGTAGGAGAATCACTAATGAAATGCGATAACCTGGCAGAATTTTTACCAAGCTTGCAATTGAAAAAGGAGTGAGGGCATGTTTTTAAAATATTGCGGATTTCAAGCTCAAGATGATATTAAATACGCTGTCGAAGAAGATATAGATGCAATTGGATTTATTCATTATCCAAAAAGCAAACGACATCAATCTCTCGATGAAATTGAAATACTCAGCAATTTAGTGCCAGATTCTATCTATAGTGTGGCAGTCGTGGTCAATCCTACTCCAGATATTATTAATCGCTTGGTAAGCAAAACTAATATTAATGCTGTTCAATTCCATGGGGATGAGGAAAAGGAACTGCTGCGATGGTGTAAAAAAACTTATCCCAGCATCAAAATCATCAAAGCATTACCTGCGAATGCAGAATTATTAACGAAAATACATCAATACAAAGATGACACAGAACTCTTCATTATAGATACACCCTCCATTCATTATGGTGGAACTGGAACATCCTTTGATTGGCGTATTTTAGAGGATATAGAAGATGTTCCGTATTTAGTCGCTGGAGGGATGGATAAAGCAAAGATTCAGCAGTTCGAGTCACTCAATCTAAATGCGTTCGGCTATGATATAGCGAGCGGAATTGAAACTGATGGAAAAAAAGATCCAATAAAAATGCGAGAGATTGCAGAATATGTTAAAGGAGAGAAACAAATATGACTAAAGATACAAAACAACCTATTCAAACACAAGTTGACGAGCTAGGATTTTTCGGAGAATACGGTGGACGCTACGTCCCAGAAACATTAATGCCAGCTGTCCAAGAATTAAGACAAGCTTATGAAGAGGCGAAAGATGATCCAGCTTTTCAAGAAGAATTAGCTAGTTATTTAAAGGATTATGTCGGCCGTGCTACGCCACTTACTTATGCAGATTCATATACTAAAGAACTCGGTGGAGCAAAAATTTATTTAAAACGTGAAGACTTGAACCATACAGGTGCACACAAAATCAATAATGCTTTAGGTCAAGCTTTACTTGCTAAACGTATGGGCAAGAAGAAATTGGTTGCTGAAACTGGAGCAGGACAACATGGTGTAGCAAGTGCCACAGTTACCGCATTATTCGATATGGAACTAGTAGTATTTATGGGTGAAGAAGATATCCAACGTCAAGCCTTGAATGTATTCAGAATGGAATTGTTAGGGGCAAAAGTAGTCTCTGTAACTGACGGACAAGGTACATTATCGGATGCCGTGAACAAGGCGCTGCAATATTGGGTCAGTCATGTTGATGACACACACTATTTATTAGGTTCAGTGCTTGGACCAGACCCGTTCCCGACTATGGTGCGTGATTTCCAAAGTGTCATCGGCAGTGAAATTAAAGAACAATTACAAGAAAAAGAAGGGCGTTTACCAGATGCAGTGGTTGCTTGTGTAGGTGGCGGTTCTAACTCAATCGGTACATTTTATCCATTTGTAGAAGACGAAAGCGTGAAACTATACGGAGTTGAAGCTGCAGGAGACCGTGCAGATACAGATAAACATGCACTTGCTATCAGTAAAGGTTCTGTCGGCGTGCTTCACGGTACAAAAATGTATCTTTTACAAAATGAAGAAGGTCAAATCGGTTTAGCTCACTCTATTTCAGCAGGTCTGGATTATCCAGGTATTGGACCAGAACACAGTTATTATAACGATATCGGTCGCGCTGAATATCCAAGTGCTTCAGATGAAGAAGCAATGGAAGCGTTAGTTCGCTTCACGAAAGCAGAAGGCATTATCCCAGCTATTGAAAGTGCGCATGCATTAAGTTATGTAGAAAAATTAGCACCAACAATGGATAAAGACGAAATTATCGTAGTAACAGTTTCTGGACGTGGAGATAAAGATATGGATACTATCAGAAAATATATGAAAGAAAGAGGTGCTGAGAATGAGTAAGTTATTCATTCCATATATAATGGGAAATAAAGATTTTATTTCTAATTTAAAAGTATTAAGTGATGAAGGTGCAGATATTGTGGAAATCGGATTACCATTCTCTGATCCTGTGGCTGATGGTCCAACTATTATGGAAGCAGGCAACAAAGCGATTGAAGAAGGTATGAACGCGCATAAAATTCTACAAGAATTGAAAGCACATAAAGAAGAATTAGAAGATACAAAATATGTACTAATGACATATTATAATATTATTCTGCATTACGGAGAAGAAAAATTTATCCAAGATTGCGAAGAAGCAGGCGTATATGGATTGATTATTCCTGATTTACCATTTGAATTAGGTGAACAATTGAAAGAGCGTTTTAAAGACAGTAAAGTTAAGATTATTTCTTTAATTGCGATGACCGCTTCAGATGACCGCATTCAAAAGATTGCACAACATGCCGAAGGATTTATCTACACGGTAACAATGAACGCAACAACTGGAGAAAACGGACAGTTCCATCCAGAATTGCGTAATAAAATCGAATACATTCAAGAAAATGCTGAAGTACCAGTAGTAGCTGGCTTCGGCATCAGAAATCCAGAACAAGTAGCTACACTTTCTGAATTTACAGATGGTATTGTCATCGGCAGTGAAATCGTAAAACGTTTTGCTAATGACAGCGAAACATCCATTCGTGAATATTTACAAAGCATTCGTCGTGCCTTAGATGAAACGAAAGCAGCAGCAAATTCATAAATAAAATATTAATCGGGATTAAGAGGATTAGGGCATTCATTTGCTCTGATCCTCTTTCTCATTTTTCAGGTGTTATCTTAAGCAACATCTACTACTGCATGTTATGATAGAGGGACGAGGAAAAATATGAACTTGCTGATAATCGACATTAAAACATATTAAAGAAAAATTAATGTTATAACACTGCACCGAATACATAAAATTCATTCCTTATTTTGAATGGTTACAATTTTAGTTTTTTATACGGGTATTGTATAATGATTAAGATTGAAATCCATAATTGCAAATGATAAATAAGATAGAGAATACGAATTAGGAGTTATTAAAATATGAAGTTTACCAATTTGACTACAGCTGAATTCGGAGCATTTACTGATAAAATGCCATACAGCCATTTTACCCAAATGGTAGGCAACTATGAGTTGAAAGTTGCTGAAGGAACTGAAACACATCTAGTTGGTGTGAAAGATAATGATGACAATGTGATTGCAGCTTGTCTGCTTACAGCTGTACCAGTAATGAAATTTTTTAAATATTTCTATTCAAATAGAGGTCCTGTTATCGATTATGATAACAAAGAACTGGTTCATTATTTCTTCAGAGAATTAAAAGCTTATGTTAAACAATATAACGCATTGTACTTGCGTGTTGATCCATACTTACCATATCAATATCGTAATCACGATGGTGAAATTACGGGTAATGCTGGGAATGACTGGATTTTTGATAAAATGGAAGACTTAGGTTATCATCATCAAGGTTTTACAACAGGCTTTGATCCGATTATTCAAATCCGTTTCCATTCAGTCTTAGACTTAAAAGACAAATCACCGCAAGATGTACTTAAAGGAATGGACAGCTTGCGTAAACGTAATACTAAGAAAGTAAAACGAAATGGTGTTAAAATCCGCTTCTTAGGTGAAGAAGATATGGATATCTTCCGAGGATTTATGGAAGACACGGCTGAAGCAAAGGATTTTGATGATCGCGAAGATGAGTTTTACTACCATCGTTTGAAACATTATAAAGACCGTGTATTAGTGCCAATGGCTTATATTGATTTCGATGAATACTTGAATGAGTTAGGAACTGAACAAAAGAATTTGGAAAAAGAAATCAATAAAGCCGAAAAAGATTTGAATAAAAATCCAGATAATCAAAAAGCTGCGAAAAAGAAAGCAAATCTTGAAAAACAATTAGAAGCACACCACCAAAAAGTAGCAGAAGCAAAAGAATTACAGCAAAAACATGGGAATGAACTGCCGATTTCAGCCGGCTTCTTTATCATCAATCCATTCGAAGTCGTTTATTATGCAGGCGGTACTGCGAATGAGTTCCGTCATTTTGCCGGCAGTTACGCTGTACAATGGGAAATGATTAATTATGCTATCGAGCATGGTATTAATCGTTATAACTTTTACGGAATCAGCGGTCACTTCACAGATGATGCTGAAGACGCTGGTGTTGTGAAATTTAAAAAAGGATTTAATGCAGATGTAATTGAGTATGTTGGAGACTTTATTGCACCTATTAATAAGCCAATGTATAAACTTTATACAACTTTGAAGAAAATCAAAGATAGATAAACATATGGTAGAAGGGAAATAAATCAATGAAATTTACAGAGTTGACAGTTAAAGAATACGACAATTTTGTTCAAAATCCATCACTTGAAAGCCACTATTTTCAAACTAAAGAGAACATAGGGACACGTGAAGCTGACGGTTTTGAAGTAGTGTTATTAGGGATTAAGAATGATGACAACCAAGTAATCGCAGCAAGTTTATTCTCTAAAATACCGACTATGGGAAGTTATGTTTATTATTCAAATCGTGGTCCAGTTATGGATTATAGCGACTTAGGATTAGTTGAATTTTATTTACGGGAGTTAGAAAAATACTTACGCCAACATCAATGTCTTTATGTAAAATTGGATCCATATTGGATTTATCACATTTACGATAAAGATATTAATCCTTTCCCAAGCCGTCAAAAAAATGATGCAATCGTGAATTTATTTAAAGCGCACGGTTATCAACACCATGGCTTTACAACGCAATACGATTCATCAAGTCAAGTGCGTTGGATGGGTGTATTGGATTTAAAAGATGAAACACCTGCCTCTATCAAGAAGAAATTTGATAGCCAACGTAAACGTAATATTAATAAAGCAATTAACCACGGTGTTAAAGTGAAGTTCCTCGGCCCAGACGAATTAGATCGTTTCTTTAAACTTTATCGCGAAACTGAAGAACGTGCAGGATTCGCTTCAAAAACAGATGACTACTTTAAAAACTTTATCGAACACTACGGTGATAAAGTTTTGGTGCCTTTAGCTTATATTGATTTAGATGAATATATTAAATCATTGCAAGAAGGACTTAACGACAAAGAAAGCCGTCGCGATCAAATGATGGCTAAAGAAAATAAATCAGATAAACAACTGAAGAAAATTTCCGAACTAGATAAACAAATCGATCATGATCAAAAAGAATTGCTTAAAGCGAGCGAATTGCGCCAAACAGACGGTTCAATCCTTGACTTAGCTGCAGGCGTTTACTTTACAAACGCTTATGAAGTCAATTATTTCTCAGGAGGTTCTTCTGAAAAATACAACCAATACATGGGCCCTTACATGATGCATTGGTATATGATTAATTACTGCTTTGAACATGGTTATGACAGATATAATTTCTACGGTTTATCAGGTGACTTTACTGAAGATAGTGAAGACTATGGGGTATACCGCTTCAAACGTGGATTTAATGTGCAAATTGAAGAGTTGATCGGTGACTTCTATAAACCTATTCAAAAAGTGAAATATTGGATATTCACTACCTTGGATAAAGTAAGAAAGAAAATTAAAAAGTAATAGAGTAGGGTAGTAAGTAATAAAAAAGAGTGCTTTTAAGGAAAATTCCCTCAAAAGCACTCTTTTTTTAATATTAATGAGCGAATGCATCAAAAATATAATTGATTCCGATGAGTAAGAACATTACGCTGACGAAGAAAGATACAGCAAAAGCGCCTAATAACGGATTGAAGAGTAAGATGATACCTGCAATCACACCAATAATATTAACGAGCACTGAGAAGAAATGATACCATTTGCTCGTACGTTCTTCAGGTGTAACCACGAAAATTCCAAGCACAGAGCTGAAGATAAACCAAAAAGCGAATAAATAGATGATAAATGTTGAACCAGCGCCTGGAAAAATAATAAGTAAAATACCGAAAATGATATTTAAGATACCTAATAGGAGAATCCAACCGCTTGAAATTCCTACGAATGCTTTAGTTAAACGTCTGAAGAATAACTCCATAATGCCATTAGCAATGAAGAAAATACCGATGAGCCAAGTGATAGCATAAATATTTTGAACTGGGAAACTCACAGCTAAAATAGCGATAATCGCAAATAAAATCCCAATAAGCAAACTTGACCATCTGATGTTTTTAGTTGACATAAATATAAACACCTCTTTATAAAAGTATATATACATGAATACCCTAAACCTTAACTTTTATGTAAAAATAACGTAAAAAAAGTTGAAAGTTATGTCCAAAAAGTGACTTTCTGCAGAGGCATAGGTTCAATTTCTAAGCTGGAAAGTATCAAACGTGTTTGCTACATATAAGTTGCAAAAAGCGAAATATAAATAAGGAATAAATATAACTATATCTATGTTATGTAAACTAATGTAGTATATTTTAAATTAAGTTCAGTGGTTTAGGATTATTAATTCAAGGTTATTAGTGTTTAAATCATGATAAAGATATCTATAAATACATATATAAGCTTCAAAGTCCCACAATCAGCCATACTATATATCAGGTAGAACTCTTAAAATAGCAATCTGAGTTCAGCAAACTATAGATCAAATTTTAGAAATTGTTGTTAGTGTTTCGTAATTTATAAGTAGTTTACGTGTGGATTGATGATTCAAAGATGCTGAGAGAACGTCTGAGTTGCATTGAGAAATAACTTTGATGATTCATTTATCCATAGATGCTAAAAATTCAGAGCCAGTATCATAATAAATTAACTCAAACTTGAATAACTAGCTATATAATTACAGACGCTTAACTTATAATATATAAACGAGTGAGCAGCTAATTTAAATTAACGAAGTTGCAAAGCGGATTCAAATACGCGTTTAAATACAGTAAATACAGTAAATAAGTAAGCAGCTGTAATAAGCGAAATAATAGAGGTATGAGTAAGCAGTATTTCGTTTTTGATAATTTAGTTTACATAATATATATTATAGGAAGTTATCCATAGAACGAGAGAGAGTACTATTCATATCCCTATTTTACTTATATACCTTTATAAAGCTGCGGTTACAGATTTGAGTTTTCAATATGTGTAACTAGCTTTGAACTTTGCTTGCTGATGAATGCGTAATTTCTTATGTATGAGTTTTTACGTTTCGACTATATCGGTATAGATATGTATAACGATATAGTAACCATTAACGAGTTATATACTAGATATCATAAAGTAACGATAAAAACAGCTAACTTAGTTACATACATATTTACTATAAATTTAGTCTGTATAAACGAATTTTTAGTTTACATAATCTAAACCTTATACTAAAAAACACACCAGCCTTGTATATCTGGTGTGTTTGCTGCGTTATTCTTGATAGACATCGATTAATGCTTTGGTATAGTCATTGCGTTCATCACTAAACAAATCTTGAATTTTGAAATCATCTACAATAGTTCCGTTATTTAAGACCATCATTCGATCGACTATTTGATTTAATACAGCAATATCGTGTGAAATTATTATCATTGTCGATTGTTGTTCGGCATGTATTTGCTTTAATATATTAATTAATTTACTTTCCGCTATAACGTCTAAACTGGCTGTAATTTCATCACATATTAATACATCCGGTTGCAACATCACAGTTCTAAGTACATTAAAGCGTTGTAATTGGCCACCGCTGACTTGGTCTGGATAACGATTTAACAAAGATTTATCTAAATCCAGCTGTTCCATTAATAGCAATACAATTTGATCAAATGATTTATCAGCATTAGCATAATATTTCAATGGTTCTAGTAAAGCTGTTCTCAGTCGTTGTCTAGGGTTGAAGCTTTGTGAAGCTTGTTGGAAAATTGGCAGAATACGTTGTGTATTGCTATCTATTATCCCTTCATCAGGTTCCAATTCTCCTAGTATCAGTTCCATAAGGGTACTTTTACCGGAACCGCTCTCCCCTATAACTCCTACCAGCTCCCCTGTCGGTATCGTCAAATTGAGGTGCTCTAAGACTGGTTGATCTGCATATGAAAAAGATATATTTTTAAGTTTCAGCATGATGATCTTCCTTCCTAATCAACCGGCTTCTAGCATTGAATAATTGTTGCGTATAAGGTTGCAGTTTTGCTGTTTTAAAATAGTCTGCTGAACCTTGTTCAATCATTTCACCGTTTTTAATGATATTGATATAATCAGCATATTTTAAAACATGTGAGAGATTATGGGTTATTAGCAGCAACGTTGCATGATGTTCTTTAGCGATATGTTGTATTAAATCCATCACACGTTTACCGTTTATAACATCTAAGGCGGCTGTAGGTTCATCCGCAATTATCAGTTCAGGTTCTAGCATTAAAACACTTGCGATATAGACTCTTTCGAGCTGACCTCCTGAAAGCATAAAGCGATATTTCTCTAAAATTTCTGTGCTGTCTAAATTGACCCATCGAAGCGCCCTTTCGATTTGTTGCTGCGCTTCAGCTTTAGATACATTGCGATGCGTACGGTAAATGGCTAAGAGTTGCTTCTTAAGTTTGGTGTGATCATTGAAGCTGTAGGCATAATTTTGCGAGATATAACCAATTTTAGTACCTAATAAATGTTTTACATTATCGATAGGTTTTTGTTGGTAGTGGTAGCTATCGAAGGAAACAATTAAATCAGGCGGATATTGCTGCACCAATACACTTGCCGTCAAACTTTTGCCAGAGCCACTTTGACCAATCAATACATTGACATTATCTTTTAAGATATCTAAATTTAAGTTTCTAATAAGATGATTACCATCGCTATCTATAATATTTAAGTCATGCAGCTGTAAGAGATAATCAGTCATACAAATCCCTCTTTTCAGATAGTCTGTCACGTAAAGTGTCACCCGCAAAGTTAAATAATAAAATTGTCAATGCAATCATAAAGGCAGGCGCAATCAACATTATTGGATGCTGAGTCATGAAATCTCGACCTGCAGAAAGCATTGCTCCCCATTCTGGAGATGGCGGTTGCGCACCTAATCCTAGGAATGATAATGAGGAGATATATAATATGATTTTACCCACATCTACAATCATCAAGACGATTAATGAAGGTATTACTTGTGGTAAGAGATGTTTAAAAATAATAACGCGAGTAGGTGTATGAAAGAGTCGCGCTAACTGGATATAGTGTTTACTCATTTCAGTATTGACTATAGCACGCGTTACGCGGGTATACGTCATCCAGTTCAAGATAGTGATTGCGATGACTAGATTCCAAATACTAGGTTTGAAGAAACTAGCGAAAGCGATCATCAAGACAAATTCTGGAACACCTAAACCAATATCGATAATACGCATAATAACACTGTCAATAATCCCCTTTTTATAACCAGCTATCAAACCTAAAGGTACACCGATCAACACTATCATTACGAGGGTCATGAGGGCAATCGCTAAAGTATAGCGAGCACCAATGACCAAACGTGCATATAAATCTCTTCCGTAATCATCAGTTCCGAGCCAATGATGCAAATTTGGATTTTGAAGCGCTTGGTCCAAATTGACACTTAATGCTTTGTCCGTAGACGTAGTGAACTGCAAAATAACTAAGAGCAATAAGTAAATGAAAAATAAATAAAAAATAAGATTTTTCCATTTGAATTTCATCGCTGTTTCACCTGCCCTTTACGCCGACCGCCCCACCAAGTTTTCTTTTTCATAGGAGTATAACGTTGTTTAGGGTCTAAAAAGAGTACGATAATATCGGTTAAGGCGTTAGCGATTACGACAAAGCAGCCAATCATTAAAACGGCACCTTGCACCACAGGATAGTCTCTTGAACGAATACTTTCTACTAAGAAAGAACCGATGCCTGGTATATCAAACAAGTTTTCAATGACTACCGTACTGCCAATCAAACCGCCGATTGACATGCCTAAAATAGAAATCACAGGAATTAAGGCAGGTTTGAAGATATCGGAAAAGAGAATATATCGTTCTGACATTCCGCGTGCTCTAGAAGCAGCTACTTCTTTACTTTGATATAAATCAATCAATGTGGAGCGCATTAAACGTACATGGTAAGCACATAACCCGATACTCAAAGCTATTACAGGCATAATATAGCCAGTAGCCGAATCAACCCCTGAGGCTGGTAATAACTGTAACTTTTGTAAAAAGAGATAAATTAAAAGTATACCTAAGAAAAAAGATGGAATACTTACAAAAGCTGAAGTCAAAATTCTGATTGTTCGATCAATCCAAGTATGATATTTAAAGGCTGCTAATGTTCCTAAACTGACAGAAACAATAAATGTTACCAGTAAAGTCCAGCCAGCAATCATTAAGGTCGGCGGTGTAAAATAAAGTAATTCAGAGGTAACAGGTTCACCTGTTTGGATACTCTTGCCGAAATCTAAATGTAAGATACGCGTAAACCATTCCCACCACTGAATGAGTATAGGTTGATTCAACCCTAATTTATCTCTGACGGCTTCAATTTTGTCTTGCGATACGTTAGCTACATCAATATGCAATAATTTATTTACAGGATCACCAGGTGATAGTTTCATCAGAATAAACGTAAGCGTAGACAGGACAAACAATACAATCATCATTTGTCCTAATCTAAAAATAATTTTTTTAATCATGCTTTTGTTTATCTACCTTATAATCAATTAAATAAATGCCTTCAGGTGTTACTTTAAAGTTTTGAACGTCTTTGTTGATAGCATCAATTTGATCGTTATATGTGATATAGCTGTTAGGTATATCCTTTTTAGATACCTCTAAAATTTCATTAGTAAGTGCATGACGTTTATTTTTATCCACCGTATGATTTAATTCATCAATTAAGTGATCTACTTTTTGGTTATGATAATCTCCTTTATTCACTGCACCATCATTTTTATAGGCCATATTGAAGAAGTAGCCAGTATCACCGCGTGGGATGGTACCGAAACTATACATTGAAGCGTCCCAATCTTTTTTATTTTTCAAGAAGCCTTCAATATCATCTACATTTTGTATTTTAATATTGATGTGCGCTTTTTTAGCGTCAGATTGAATTACTTGAGCTATTTTAGTTAATTCAGGACGGCCAGAATAAGAAGACACATTAATAGTAAGAGGATGTTTTTTAGAATAACCTGCTTTTTCCATCAATTTCTTAGCTTTTTCTATATTTTGCTTAGCTACTTTTTTATCTTGGATAAAGTCTAATTTAGTATTAAAAGGACCTGTAGCGGGTTTAGCATAATTATCCGCGATTTTAGAAGTGATTTGATCACGATTAATAATATTATCCAGAGCCTCTCTATCCTCTTTGGTCATTTTAGGGCTAGTATGATTATATAGGAGTAAGGAAGTTCTGAAACCTGAAGTCGCTTTCAAATCTGCCTTATCAGAATCTTTTACCGATTTGATTTTGTCGACTGGAACATTGGTAGTGATATCAGTTTTTCCTGATAATACATGATCCGTACGTGAACTGCCATCTTCATTAAAGGTTACGGCGAGATGTTCTAATTTAGGCTTGCCTTGCCAGTAGTCTTTGTTTTGATTCAAGTCAATTTTTTGAGAGCGCTTAAAATCTTTAATCACATAAGGCCCTGTCCCTACAGGTGTTTTTTTAACGTCTGTTTTCGCATGAGTATCATAAATCGCTGTAAATGGACTTGCGAGTTCAGATACTAATTCGGGAAAAGCACCTTTAGTTTTGATAGTGACATCTTGGCCGGATGCTTGTATAGATTGAATGGGCAGTGTGGCTTTAAGCAAATCGCTGTCCTTTAACCCTTTTTCTAAACTATTTTTTACTGCTTCTCCTGTTAAGCGATGACCATTTTGGAATTTGATATTGTCTTTTAATGTAAGTTTTAAAGTATCGTCAGCGGGTTGTTGATAGGATTTAACGAGGTACGGCTGAATTTTACCTTCAGATGAAGTTTTGAAAAGTGTTTCGGCAGCGCCGATTGAAACGGGAACATCTGTGTCATAAGGGGCTAATGTATTCGTTTTTAACGGAAGCTCGATATTTAAATTATCGGCTTGATTATGTTGGTTTCCCCCATTACTGCAACCTGCAAGTAATAACGTTGTTGCAGCGGTAGAGTAGATTATTTTTTTCAATGTAATCATCCTTTCTGCATTACACTCTGCTTTAATATTATAATACTAATCTATATTATATTAAAGAAAATCTTAAATTATAATTTCAAAAGAGTATACTTACACTTTCGAATTAAAAACGGGGATTGAGACAAAATGCTGTCTCAATCCCCTATCCTGCAAGACTTATTTTCGATTATGACGTTGTAAGCGTTCTTGACGATCATCAGCTTGACGCTCTGCTTTTGCTAAACGTTTTTCTAGTCGTCTACGTCTCCAACCTCTAGTGAAATACCATATTAGGAAACTTTCAATTAAGCTGATGATAGCCATAAATGCGGCATATCCTAATAATGGTTGATACGTAATTTTTTCAAAGTTTGGAATAAAGAATGCCAGTACGCCTAGGATAATAAATGTTGCAATTGCAGGCGCAACCCATTTACTTAAAGCTAGACCGCCGAACGCAGTGACCACAAGTACTGCAATTACTGAAATCCATAAATAATTCGGCATATCAAATATCGTCATTATGTTTCTCCTCTCATCAATATGAGCATAATCATTCTTTCTTCTTATTGTACATTAAAGTATATTAAATCAAAACTATATAGGAATGGCGTGAGATGCTTTCAAAGATTGCTTGCTGTATAATTTAGCTATAGTGAAATTAAAATTTGCAGGAGGAATGTTAAATGAGTCAAGGATTACCATTAAGAAAAGATATTCCCGAGCAGGAAAAATGGGATTTATCTGATTTATTCCAGTCAGATGAGGTATTTTATCAAACATTAGAAGAAGTATTTAAAAACACAGAAAACTTTAATCATCAATATGCTGGACAACTGAATACAGTGGAGAAGGTAAAAGCCGCTTTGCCCGAACTCAGTGAAATTTTAATCCAGGTTGATCGTCTCGGCAACTATGCTGAAATGCGTTATAGCGTAGATACAACAGATGAAGCGGGACAAAAACTCAGTGCGAAATTAAGCACCTCTTATGGAAAGATTGCTAGTAATCTGGCCTTTGTTGAATCAGAAATTTTGGCATTATCTGACTCACAATTGGATCAACTTATTGCTGAAACACCGTACCCGCATTATTTGAAAAAATTAAAGCAGCGTAAACCACATCAACTTTCTTACGAGGTCGAAAAAACATTAGCAGCACTTTCCCCTACTTTCAGCGCAGCTTATGATATGTATGGCATTACAAAAATGCTGGATATTCATTTCGAAGCCTTTGAAGTAGATAACCAACAATATCCTTTAGATTATGCGACTTTCGAAAATGAATACGAAGATAATCCGGATACTGAATTCCGTCGTAAAAGTTTCCGCTATTTCAGCGATGCATTGCGCCAATATCAAAATACTACAGCAGCGATTTATAATACGCATGTACAACAAGAGAAGATTGAAGCGGATTTAAGAGGCTATGATTCAGTCATTGATTATTTACTTGAAGAACAAGAAGTAACGAGAGAAATGTATGACCGTCAAATTGACGTGATTATGAGTGAGTTAGCGCCGATTATGCAACGTTATGCTACATTGCTTAAAGAAGTGCATGGATTGGAAAAAATGAAATTCGAAGATTTGAAAATTTCAATTGATCCATCCTATGAACCTGAAATTTCGGTTGAAGATTCTAAAGAATATATCTTTAATGCGTTGAAAATTTTAGGCGATGATTATTTGCAAATGGTCCAAGATGCCTATGAAGACCGTTGGATTGATTTCGCACAAAATAAAGGTAAAGAAACTGGTGCTTATTGTGCGAGTCCTTTCGCTTCTCACAGTTATGTCTTTATTTCATGGACTGGAAAAATGAATGAAACATTTGTATTAGCACATGAATTAGGACATGCGGGACATTTCAACTTAGCACAAAGTCATCAAAACTTCCTAGAGTCTGAAGCTTCCATGTACTTTGTAGAAGCACCTTCTACTATGAATGAGATGTTAATGTCGAATTATCTATTTGAAAGCAGTGATGATCCGAAATTCAAGCGCTGGGTAATCGGATCGATTATTTCACGTACTTATTACCATAATATGGTAACGCATTTGTTAGAAGCGACTTATCAACGTGAAGTGTATCGCTTGGTCGATCAAGGAGAATCCTTAACGGCGGCCAAATTGAATCACATTACGAGAAAGGTCTATCAAGATTTCTTCGGAGATGCAGTTGAGATTACTGAAGGCGCTGAACTTACATGGATGCGCCAACCGCATTACTATATGGGATTATACTCCTATACGTATTCAGCAGGCTTAACAATTGGTACGGTAATGTCCCAACGTATTAAAAATGAAGGACAGCCAGCAGTTGAAGATTGGTTGAATACTTTAAAAGCAGGTGGCAGTCAATCTCCAGTTGAATTAGCTGAAACTGCAGGTATTGATATCACAACAGATGCACCATTAAGAGAAACAATTTCTTATATCGGTTCGTTGGTTGATGAATTAGAAGTATTGACTAAAGAAATTGATAATGAAACAAAATAAGTAAGAGAACATAAAACAAGGAGCCAGTTGTCCTGGCTCCTTGTTTATTTATACGTATGATTCGTATGTTTCTCCTGTAATGTAGTAATAAATGTTTTCGGCAATATTAGCAATATGGTCACCCATTCTTTCTAACTGTCTTGCTGCTAAATGAGCTTGCCCTGCTACAAAAGGATCGTTATCAATAAGATAAGTTGTATTGACGATGTCTTTGTATAAATCATCAATATCTTTATCTCGTTCGATAATTTCTAAAATTAAAGTAACATCTTTATTTCTAAACGCTGTATCGAGATCCTTAAGCATGAGTAACGCTAAGTTCCCCATTGTTTTCAAGCGTGTCAAAATATAATGATCGGTAATTTTAACACGTTTACGTATTTTAGCAATGCTTGCGGCATTATCTCCAATACGTTCAAATTCAGAAGCAATTTTTAAAGCTGCAATCATCATTCTTAAATCAGTTGCAATCGGTTGTTGTTTGGTAATCAGCATAATTACTTTTTCGTTGATTTCATCTTCTAATTGGTTAATATCTAAATCACGTTTAATGACTTGACGCGCATAGTTGCGGTCTTCTTTGCTCAAAGATACTACAGCACATTCAATACTGTAGTAAACTTTGACGCCAAGAGCGCGCAGATCTCTGATTAGATCTTTTAACTGCTCTTCGTAATGTTGACGGATAACTGTCATTAACCGAAACGTCCTGAGATATAGTCTTCTGTTTGTTTGTCAGAAGGATTAGAGAAGAGCTTGTCAGTGTCGTCATATTCATTAACGTAACCATTTAAGAAGAATGCTGTTTTGTCTGATACACGTGCTGCCTGTTGCATGTTATGAGTTACCATGATGATTGAATATTGTTCTTTTAATTCTTGAACGAGTTCTTCAACTTTTAAAGTTGAAATCGGGTCAAGTGCAGATGTTGGTTCATCCATTAAGATAACATCTGGCTCGATAGCTAAACATCTAGCGATACAAACACGTTGTTGCTGACCACCAGATAAGCCATATGCGTTTTCGTTTAATCTGTCTTTTAATTCATCCCAAATTGCTGCACCGCGAAGGGATTTTTCTACGATTTGGTCTAATGTTTTCTTGTCTTTAATACCATGGATTTTTGGTCCATAAGTGATATTGTCATAAATCGATTTAGGGAATGGGTTAGGTTGTTGGAAGACCATTCCTACGTTTGTGCGTAGTTTTTCAACTGATTGTTTAGAGCTGAAAATATCATTGCCACGGTATAAAATTTTGCCTGCTGTTTTAACAGATGGTACAAGTTCTACCATTCTGTTTAAAGTTTTAATGTAAGTGGATTTACCGCAACCTGAAGGTCCGATGATTGCCGTTACATTATTTTCTAAAATATCTAGGTTGATATTTTTAAGTGCGTGATTTTCACCATACCACAAGTCTAAGTTTTGAGTAGAATAAACAACGTCTTTTTTAGCGTCCTCTTGTTTTCTTTCTTGCGGTGTTTTTTCTGTTTGACGTTCAACTTTAATCGGTTGATCGTTTGTTTCTTGTTCTTTTTTATTTTTAACTGTTTCCATTGTTAAAACTCCTTTTATGAAAAAGTAATCGTGAGTCTTACACTGACATGATTAATATTTTTTGCTGAATTTGTTTCTTAAGAAAATTGCTAAACCGTTCATTGCAAGTAAAAGAATTAATAATACGATAATACCTGCTGATGCAACGTGCTGGAATGCTTCTTGCGGCATTTTTGCCCAGTTATAAATTTGAATCGGCATTGCTTGGAATTGGTCGAAGATACTGCTTGGTAAGCGCAGTAGAATCGTTGGAATACCGATTAAGATTAATGGTGCAGTTTCACCTAATGCACGTGATAATGCAAGGATGAAACCAGTTAAGATACCAGGCAAAGCTGCTGGCAATACTATTTTATAAATCGTCTGCCATTTATTGCCGCCTAGTCCGTATGAAGCTTCACGCACTGATTTAGGTACAGCACGGATGGCTTCTTGGCTTGAGACGATAATAACCGGCAAGATCAGTAAGGACATGGTTAAAGCTGCTGCTAAAATTGATTGTCCAAGTGATAAGGCACCAATGCCCATACCACGAACGAAAATTGTAAGGCCTAATAAACCGAATACAACTGAAGGTACACCAGCTAAGTTTGAGATGCTGATTTTAATAAAGTTTGTAAACGCATTAGCTTTTGCATACTCTTCTAAGTAGATTGCTGTTCCGATACCTAAGATAATTGAGATAGGAATAATTGTAATCATTAACCATAACGTTCCGACTAACGCGCCTTTAATACCTGCCATTTGTGGCATAGAAGATGAGAAGTTAGTAAAGAACGATGGTTTTAAATAAGGAACCCCTTTGATTAAGGTATTGATTAATAAGGCTGCTAAAACTAATAAGCCTATCATTGTACAAGCAAAGAAAACCCATTTAAGCACTTTGTTTTTAGTAATTCTACTAGAAATATTTTTTTCAACTTTATTTTGATCCACAAGTGTTTTGTTTTCATTTGGATGAGTAGTTGCTGTAGTTGCCATCTTAATACTCCTCTCTGAAGCGTTTTGAAATCCATTGAGAAATTAAATTCATTACAAGTGTAAAGAGGAAGAGTGTGAATCCTACTGCATAAATACTGTAATAAATATCAGATCCGAATGTCGCATCACCAGTTGCTACTTGTACGATATAACCTGTCATCGTTTGAATAGAACCTGTAAAACTGAATGATGGATCCGGAGTACTACCTGCGGCTAATGATACAATCATTGTTTCACCGATTGCTCTTGAAATCGCTAAGACAATGGATGCGACAATACCAGAAACTGCTGCTGGTAATACAACTTTTAAGGATACTTCGAATTTTGTTGCTCCTAAACCTAGTGCGCCTTCACGGATTTTATTAGGCACAGAAGCCATTGCATCTTCACTTAAACTAGTGATTAATGGGATAATCATAACCCCAACTACCAAACCAGGACTGATAGAGTTAAAGCTTCCTAAGTCTGGGAAAACATGGCGCAACATCGGTGTTACGAAAGTCAATGCGAAGAAACCAAAGACAATTGTCGGAATACCAGCTAAGATTTCTAAGATTGGTTTAATAATACTGCGCATACGCTTTGAAGCATATTCGCTTAAGTAAATAGCTGCTCCTAAGCCAACAGGCACCGCAAAAATTGTTGCAATAAAGGTAACTTTTAATGTTCCTAAAATTAATGCCCAAATTCCATATTTCGGTGTTGATGAGAATGGATTCCAATCTTTAGTGAATAAGAATTCAGTGAGTGGAACGCGAGTGAAAAATGTAATTGTTTCAGTTAAGAGTGTGACCAAAATACCAATTGTTGTTAAGATAGAAATGATTGCGATAATTGCTAGAATAATCGGTACAATTTTATCGCTTAACCCTTTCTTTTTCTTTTGGTTATTTGCGATCATCTCTCTGATAGATCCTTGAGATTTCATAATTCCCTTCTTCCTTCCCTTGGAAAAATTAATAAGTTTATTTATTGAATAAATTGTGTGTGATTTCAATGAAATAAGTACACCCGAGACACAGCTCGGGTGGACAAGTACATTATGTGAGAGGTCTTAACCTCTAGTGTAAATCGATGTTCAACTTGAGTGATGCTGTGATTATTTAGTTAAGTCTTTTAACTTTTTAAGTTGGTCATCATAGTCTTTTTTAGGAAGTGCAACGTATCCAGCTTTTTCAGCTGATTTACCTTTATCTTCAAGTACGAACTTCATGAATGTGCCAAATGCTTTATTGTCTTTCAATTTCTTATCGTTAGTGTAGATGTATAATGGACGACTTAGAGCGTATGAAGAATCTTGGATTGTTTTCTTAGTTGGCTCAATTGCTTTACCGTCTTTACCTTTGATTTTAACTTCTTTCAATTTATCTTTATTTTGTTCGTAGAAGTTGTAACCGAAGTAACCGATACCTTCTTTATTGTTTTTCACTGATTGTACGATTACGTTAGTATCTGCGTTTTTCTCAGCTTTGATATCTTCTTTGTTCATTACTTCTTCTTCAAAGAAATCGTAAGTACCATGAGATTGGTCAGGTGAGAATGCTTTAATTTCTTTAGCTGGGTATTTAGGGTTTACATCTTTCCAAGTTTTAGCTTGTCCAGAGTAGATTTTTTTCAAATCATCGATTGTTAATTCTTTAACGAAATCGTTGTCTTTGTTAACTGCGATTGTTACACCGTCTTGAGCGATCTTGAAGTCGCTGAATTTAACATTTTTATCATCCAATTTCTTTTTCTCTTCAGGTTTGATTGGACGTGATGCGTTTGAGAAGTCTGTTTCACCAGAAATGAATTTTTCAAATCCGCCGCCAGTACCTGATGTTGCAGATGATACAGTAATGTTTGGATATTTTTTATTAAATTTCTCATTTAAAACTTCGACAATTGGTCCTACAGTTGAAGAACCGTCACCTTTCACTTCTCCTTTAGCGTCACTTTCCTTGCTGTCTCCGCCGCCGTTACCGCCGTTGCCACATGCACCTAATAATAATGAAGCACCAATTACTGTAGTTCCTAATACTTGCCACTTTTTCATTGTAAGAAATCCTCCTAAAAATAAACATTTGAGCGTTGTGAATTTTTGTTTGCTCAAGCTGTATGTAATTACTTTCAACTCATATATTACATGCGTATTGTTAATTCAAAATAGAGGAATTGTAAATTAATCGTGAATGGAACACCGCTTTAAATTTACAATCTTTACAAAGTTAATATAACGTCTGAAACCCTTGTAGCAGCAACGTTTTAATACTGCGTTAATATTAAGTTCATAATTGCTCAATGCGATTTTAAAAGATAATTTGCAGAAAAAAATTTGAAAAAGATTTTGTTTAGAGGATATTTCGAGGTTTTATCTAGGATAATACTTAATTTTAAGCTATTTTTTACAGTTATATTACAATTGAGAAAGGTTGGAGATTACTATAATCTTAATTAAAATCAAGTTGTTATCCCGGTAAAAAATAAGAGCGGAGACATTATTTGGCCCCAGCTCTTTATCAGTTATTCATTTTCAGAAGCAGCAAGTGCTTCTCCTTTTTTAGTTAAACGTATTTTTCCAGTTTCAATGTCAATGATTTTTCTTTTGTAGAGATGTCCGATAGCACGCTTGAATGCACCTTTACTCATATTGAAGACTTCTTTAATGGCTTCCGGACTGGATTTATCCCAAAATGGAAGTTCACCGTCATATTCTACAAGTAAATCAAACACGACTTGTCCATCTTCGTCTAAACGTTCATGTGCAAATGGTAAGAAAGAACCATTCAATTCCCCTTTTTCATTATGACCAATTACGCGAATTTCAACAAGTTCCCCTAATCTAGGTTCAGATTTTCGTTCACTTTCGTGTACAAAAATTTTATAGCCGTCTTTAGATAATAAGAAACTTCCTACTTTCAATACACGGTAAGGTCTTGCTTCTATCATCTTATTTTGCATTTCATCATTGTTTACTGGAGTATACATTTGGCTGACGATGGTTTCAGTAGCTAAACGCGCAAACATTTGCTTCTCACTATCGATACGTAAAGTAGCTAAGACATAATCACCATTTTGCGGCCAGAGTGATTTTATCTTCGGAAGATCTTCCCAAGGAATCAATACTTCTCTTGGCAATCCGGCATCAACTTTTGCGCCGTCTCTATCAGTTTTCAATACTTTCACGTAATCATACTTGCTTGTTGTAATATCAGGCATGTTTTGAGTCGCAAACAATTCGCCTGAACGGTTAGGATAAATGAAGAAACTATATTCCTCTCCCACTTCTAAATTATCATCTTCATTGACTTCTGATTGGTTTAGTTTTACTTTTTCACCGTTAGGACCTTCTAATTCATAAGTTGAACCATTTAATCCTAATACTTTCAAGAATTCAATTGATCCAATAATATCATTTTCTCTTAAAGCCATATTTACTCCTTTGTCTTTCAGTATTAGAAACATTATAACACGTTCGAGTATTGAATTTACAGTTTCATTCAAAACAACACCTTTTAATGAAGAAACACGTCAAAAAACTTATCCCGTCGAAAGAATCGCTTATCTATGGTATAATTCATGCGTTAGAAATATCAATTTATGGAGGAACTACATGTTACAAGTTACTGATGTGAGCTTGCGATTTGGCGATCGCAAATTATTTGAAGACGTAAATATCAAATTTACAGAAGGTAATTGCTATGGATTAATAGGTGCTAATGGCGCCGGCAAATCAACATTTTTAAAAATATTATCAGGCGAGTTAGATTCACAAACTGGTCATGTTTCTATGGGGAAAAATGAACGCTTAGCAATATTAAAACAAGATCATTTTGCTTATGAAGATGAGCGAGTGTTAGATGTAGTAATAAAAGGTCATGAACGTTTATTTGAAGTCATGAAAGAGAAAGACGAAATTTATATGAAGCCGGACTTCAGCGATGAAGATGGAATTCGTGCAGCAGAACTTGAAGGTGAGTTTGCTGAAATGAACGGTTGGAATGCTGAAGCGGATGCAGCTACCCTACTTTCTGGTTTAGGTATTCCTGCAGAATTACAAGATAAAAAAATGTCTGAACTTGAAAATAATCAAAAGGTGAAAGTGTTATTAGCACAAAGTTTATTCGGCGACCCTGACGTGCTATTACTTGATGAGCCTACGAATGGTTTAGATATTCCTGCCATCAATTGGTTAGAAGATTTCTTAATCAATTTTGAAAATACCGTTATTGTAGTTTCTCACGACCGTCACTTCTTAAATAACGTCTGCACGCATATTGCAGATTTAGACTTTGGTAAAATCCAAGTATACGTAGGAAATTATGATTTCTGGTATCAATCAAGTCAATTAGCTCAAAAAATGGCTCAAGAACAAAACAAGAAAAAAGAAGAAAAAATTAAAGAGTTGCAAGATTTCGTGGCACGCTTTTCTGCGAACGCTTCTAAATCCAAACAAGCAACAAGCCGTAAAAAACAATTAGAAAAAATTGAATTAGACGATATTCAACCTTCTTCACGCAGATATCCATTTGTTAAATTTACACCAGAACGTGAAATCGGTAATGATTTATTATTCGTAGAAAATCTTTCTAAAACAATCGATGGCGAAAAAGTATTAGATAATATTTCATTTACAATGGATCCAAATGATAAAGCGGTATTAGTCGGTGACAGTGAAATTGCTAAGACTACTTTATTAAAAATCTTAGCAGGTGAAATGGAACCAGATGAAGGCAGTGTCAAATGGGGCGTTACAACTTCACAAACCTACTTCCCTAAAGACAACTCAGAATACTTTGATGGTGTAGATATGACCTTGGTAGATTGGTTACGTCAATACGCACCTGAAGATGAACAAACTGAAACGTTCTTACGTGGTTTCTTAGGCCGTATGTTATTCAGCGGCGAAGAAGTTAAGAAAAAAGCCAGTGTCTTATCCGGGGGCGAAAAAGTACGTTGTATGTTAAGTAAGATGATGTTATCGAGTGCTAATGTTTTATTAATGGATGAACCAACAAACCATTTAGATTTAGAAAGCATTACAGCTGTGAACGATGGTTTGAAATCATTTAAAGGTTCAATTATCTTCACTTCACATGACTTTGAATTTATTAATACGATTGCTAACCGTGTAATTGATTTAAATCCTGAAGGTGCTGTTTCAAAAGAAATCAGTTATGAAGAATATCTCAAAGAAACAGGCGTGTTAAGTTAAATATATACTATTATATTACGGACTGGGGCATTAATCTGCCTCAGTCCGTAATTTCTGTATTGGCAGTAGCTATCTGAATAGAAAATACGCTTGTTCCAAGCTTTTTTCTATTCTAGTTAGCTTTGCCGGGGCAGAACGACGAAATAATTTTAACCAATGTTATTTCTGTTCTGCTCCCTATTCTAGTTAGCTTGGCCGGGATGAGACGACGAAATAATTTGGATCAATTTTATTTCTGTCTCGCTCCCCTTACCATTTTTGTATGTTTTAATTAAGCATTTTAGGTTATAATGTTTCTAGCAAGGTAATGATGAATGCAAATTGGATAACGCCCTACTTTTATAGAATTTACACTAATTGAGTAAATGGATTTCAGAATAGAGGTTTTTTTCAGTAAATTTTTAAAAATCTTATTTTTCTGGTTTACTTCTCAATTTGAACTATGTATAATGTGAGTCATACTAATTAAATAAATATTTTGATGAGGCGCATCAATCAAGAGTATTTGTCGTTCTAACTGTCTGCTTACAGTCGGCAAAGAAAGGGTGAGATGCCGAAGTGATTATAAAGGCAAGTTATAATCGCTGGACTTTCAGGTTAAGAGCTAACAGTCTGTCATTATTACCAAATAATGGAGTGCATCACTTGTATATAAATCTACGAGCAAGTTCGCATTCCGGACTTGCTTTTTTATATATGTGATTCTCCCCTATTATCGAGGAGGATATTAAAAGATGAAGAGAAGTGTTTTAAAGTTCGGTGGTTCGTCGGTCAGTGATTTTACGAAAATTAAAAATATTGCTGAAATGCTGAAGGATAGAATAGAAAATGGCGAACAATTAATTGTAGTTGTCAGTGCAATGGGGAAAACCACTGATCAACTAATGGAAAATGTTGCTGCTTTGACAGCTGAACCTAAACAGCAAGAACTTGCCCTTTTACTTACAACGGGCGAGCAGCAAACGGTCTCCTACCTGTCGATGATATTGAATGATATCGGGGTGAACGCGAAAGCAATGACAGGTTATCAAGCCGGCATTAAAACAGTAGGCCATCATTTGAAAAGCAGAATTGCTGAAATTAATCCAGAAACTTTCGACAAAGCCTTTGAAACCAATGATGTTTTAGTAGTAGCTGGTTTCCAAGGAATCAATGAGGAATTTGAACTGACGACATTAGGTCGCGGCGGTTCAGATACTACTGCAGTTGCACTTGCAGCAGCTAACCAGACACCTTGTGAAATCTATACAGATGTCGATGGCGTATATGCCACCGATCCTAGAGTATATAAAGATGCAAAGCGCTTAAGTATAGTCTCTTATGAAGAGATGATGGAAATGAGTGCACTAGGTGCAGGTGTATTGGAAACGCGCAGTGTCGAGTTAGCAAATAATTATAATATCCCGTTATATTTAGGCAGAACATTATCAAACGTGAAAGGAACATGGATTATGTCACAAACAGAAATTTTAGAGAAGAAAGCAGTAACAGGAGTAGCGTTAGATACACATATGATGCACGTAACTATCAGCTATCCCCTTTCAGATAATCAATTACTGACAGCATTATTTACTGAGTTAGAAGAAGGACAAGTCAATGTAGATATGATTTCTCAAATTGTTAACTTAGATGGCTTGCAGCTTTCTTTTTCAATTAAAGATACTGATCTCACTCAAATTAAAGGGATTTTGGAAAAATTATCAGAAAGTTACAAAGCTTTAGATTATAATTTAAATGATGAATACGTCAAAATTTCTTTAATCGGTTCTGGTATGAGAGATATGTCAGGCGTAGCTTCTAAAGCGTTTATCAGTCTTATTAACGCAGGTATTCCTTTTTATCAGACTACGACTTCAGAAATTAGCATCTCTTACGTGATTGATGCTAAAAATGGTGAACGTGCTGTCGAAGAGTTATATCAAGCGTTTGATATATAAAGTTATCCGTTACACAGCAACTTAGAACAACATGAGGAAGGATTTCTCTTTCGTCTTAAAAAATAAAATGGAGTGAAAAAACATGACAAAATTAGCAATTGTAGGTGCAACAGGTTTAGTAGGAAGAAAAATGCTGGAGACAGTGGATCGTAAAAATATTCCCTTTGATGAACTCGTCTTATTTTCATCACCCAAATCAGCGGGTACTGAAATTGAGTATCAAGGCAAAACTTATACTGTACAAGAATTAACAGATGAAGCAGCCAGCGAACATTTCGATTATGTCTTAATGAGTGCAGGCGGAGGTACAAGTGCACACTTCTCTCCTATTTTTGAAGAAGCAGGAGCAATTGTCATTGATAACTCTAGTCAATGGAGAATGCACGAGGACATTGACTTAGTTGTACCTGAAGTGAATGAACCGAAATTTACTCGCGGTATCATTGCTAATCCGAACTGTTCAACAATACAATCTGTAGTTCCATTAAAACCGTTGGAAGATCAATTCGGATTGAAACGTGTAGCCTATACAACATATCAAGCAGTTTCTGGTTCAGGAGTTGCAGGCCGCGAAGATTTATTAAATGGAGAAAAAGGAGAAGCACCTAAAGCTTATCCGCATCCAATTTATAATAACGTTCTTCCGCATATCGATGTCTTCTTAGAAAATGGTTATACAAAAGAAGAACAAAAAATGATTGATGAAACGCGTAAAATTTTAAATTTACCTGATTTAAAAGTAACAGCAACTTGTGTACGTGTTCCTGTACAAGATAGTCACAGTGTCGAAATGGACGTTACGCTTGATAAACCTGCTACTGTTAAAGAAATTCAAGATTTATTTGCAAATGATGACCGTGTGGTACTGGTAGATAATCCTGAAAATAATGAATATCCATTAGCCATCAATTCTACTGGTAAAGATGAAGTCTTTGTCGGACGTATCCGTAAAGATGATTCCTTAGAAAATACTTTCCATATTTGGGTAACTTCAGACAATCTATTAAAAGGCGCAGCATTGAATACCGTTCAAATTCTAGAACAAGTTTTATCATTGAAAGGAGTTTCTTAATTATGAGTCGTTTATTTGAAGGTGTAGGTGTCGCTTTAACTACCCCATTTACGAATAATGAAGTTGATTACGAAGCACTTAAAAGACATGTGGATTATTTAATAGATAACAATATTCAATCGATTATCGTTAACGGCACAACAGCAGAAAACCCTACTTTATCTGATGAAGAAAAAGATGAAGTGTTAAAAGCTGTAGTAAACCAAGTCGATGGTCGTATCACTGTAATTGCAGGTACAGGCACAAACGCGACTAAAAAATCATTAGAAGCATCATTACGTGCAAAAGAAATCGGTGCTGACGCGATTATGCTTATCACGCCTTATTATAATAAAACAAGTCAACGTGGCTTGATTGCACACTTTACAACGATTGCTGATGCTGTCGGTTTACCTGTAATACTCTATAATGTACCGTCTCGTACTAATATGACAATTGATGTAGAGACAATGGTCGAATTAGCTAAAAATCCATTTATCGTAGCTATTAAAGATGCAACCAACGACTTCGACTATCACAATAAATTGAAAGAACGTTTGGATTTATCAGAGTTCTCTCTATACAGCGGTAATGATGATAATGTAGTACGTTACTTTGCTGAAGGTGGCAACGGTGTCATTTCTGTTGTAGCTAACGCTATTCCAGGAGACTTCCAAGCGTTATATGAAAAAGCCAAACGCGGCGAGTCGATTGATAAAGACTTTGAGCCGATCAGCAGATTATTGAATGCTTTATCAGTAGATGTTAACCCTATTCCTATTAAAGCTTTAACTGCAGTTGAAGGGTTCGGCAACTATGAAGTACGCTTGCCTCTCGTAACTTTAGAAGAAGCGGATCGCAAACAATTAGAAGAAGCATACGCTAAATATAAAGCAGGTGAACTATAATGAAGATTTTGTTAATCGGATATGGTGCTATGAACCAAAGAGTAGCACGTCTTGCTGAAGAAGAAGGTCACGAGATTACCGGTATTATTGTCCCTGATAAAGATAACGACTATCCCTACCCTTCTTTCGATCGCATTGCAGATGCGAAAGAAGCGGATGTCGCAATTGATTTCTCTAACCCGGAATTATTATTGCCCTTGCTTGATGAGGACTTTGATTTGCCTCTTGTAGTTGCTACTACTGGGGAAAAAGAAAAAATTACCGCAAAGTTAGAAGAACTCAGTCAGCGTATGCCTGTATTCTTCAGTGCCAATATGAGCTATGGCATTCACGTGTTAACTAAATTATTAGAAGTTGCAGTTCCCTTACTCGAAGGTTATGACATTGAACTTATTGAAGCACATCATAATAAAAAAGTAGATGCGCCAAGTGGTACGCTTGTTAAATTATACGATGTCATTAAAGACTTAAAAGAAAATGTTAACCCTGTATATGACCGTCATGAGAAAAATGAAAAACGCCAACCTGATGATATTGGTATCAGCGCAATTCGCGGCGGTACTATTGTAGGTGAACATGATGTGTTATTTGCAGGCGTGGATGAAACGATTGAATTGACACATCGCGCACAGTCAAAAGATATTTTTGCCAATGGCGCTTTAAAAGCAGCAGAGCGATTGGTTAAAAAGCCTAATGGGTATTATAACTTTGATAATATCAATAATTAAAACAGAGGAGATGAAAGTTAAATGGTTAAAGACTTTTCAGCAGAGGAAATTATTCAATATATCAGTGATGCAAAGAAATCAACACCACTTAAAGTATATGTGAATGGTGTATTAGGACAAATTAGCTTCCCTGAGAATTTTAAAGTGTTCGGAAGCGAAAATTCCAAAGTGATTTTCTGTGAAGCTTCAGATTGGGATACTTTCTATAATGAAAATAAAAATTATATCGAAGAAGTAGAAATCGAAATGGATCGCCGTAATTCTGCTATTCCATTAAAAGATTTACGTAATACGAATGCTCGAATCGAACCAGGTGCTTTCATCAGAGAGCATGCTGTTATTGAAGACGGGGCAGTAGTGATGATGGGCGCTACTATCAATATCGGTGCAGTTATCGGCGAAGGAACAATGATTGATATGAACGCTACATTAGGTGGCCGCGCAACTACAGGTAAAAATGTACATGTAGGAGCAGGCGCAGTATTAGCTGGTGTAATTGAACCGCCAAGCGCTTCACCTGTTGTTATTGAAGATAATGTTTTGATTGGTGCAAACGCTGTTATTCTTGAAGGTGTAAGAGTCGGCGAAGGTGCGATTGTTGCAGCAGGCGCAATCGTTACGCAAGACGTACCTGCGGGTGCAGTTGTAGCTGGTACTCCGGCAAAAGTCATCAAACAAACTTCAGAAGTAGAAGATTCAAAACGTGAAATTGTTTCAGCATTACGTAAGTTGAACGATTAATAATCGAGCAGCAATCAATTTAGAATGAATTTGAAAGGCGTATCGTGTGCGTTGATTAGAGCAGCACATACGCCTTTTATACATATCTCAGTATAAAAAGGAAGGATATTATGACACAAAGTGAATTAGAATTTGTAACACAACATCGACGCCATTTACATCAACATCCTGAATTAAGCTTTCAAGAGCATGAAACTACTCAACATATTATTGAGCTTTTAGAAGAATTAGAGATTCCTTATGAACGTCCTCTTGAGACAGGCGTTATTGCATATTTAGCCGGCAATGGCTCTCATACAGTTGCTTTCAGAGCTGATATCGATGCATTACCTATTCAAGAACAAAATGATATTGAATTTAAGAGCAGCAAACCTAATGTAATGCATGCTTGCGGTCATGACGGCCATACTACTGCCCTATTATTATTTGTTAAACGCTGCAAAGCTTTAGCGGATCTTGGCAAACTGCCTCAAAACGTGGTCTTTATTTTTCAACCAGCCGAAGAAACAGGCGGCGGTGCTAATCATCTGATTAAAACAGGCGCATTTGAAGATTATTCTATTGAAGCAGTATTCGGAATTCATGTCATGCCTTTTAATGATGAAGGTACTGTTACGCTTTTAAATGAAGAAATTACAGCAAGTGCCACTGAATATCGTTTCTTTTTAGAAGGACAATCAAGTCACGTGGCTAACAAAGAGCAAGGACATTCATGCGGTGAAGGTCTGCAACATATTTTAAATCAAGTAAGTACAATCCAGCAGTATCATTTAAATGGGTTGCAACGTAATATCGTGCATATAGGACGTTTTGAAGCGGGAGAAGCGATTAACACAGTGCCAAGCCATGGATATTTAGAAGGCACAATTCGTACCTATGATACTGAGGATTTACAAGTTGTCAAAGACCAAATGACTAAGATTGCACAGAGCGTCCAGTTATTATTTGGAGTGAATTGCGAAGTGAAGTTTGAAGAAGGTTACCCCCCTACTTATAATGATCCGAATCTTCATGACGAAGTGGTCAATGCTTTGCATCAAGCAGATTTTAAAGTTGTAGAATTAGATAAACCTTATTTGTTTGGCGAAGACTTCAGTTTCTACAGTCAACTCGCTCCAAGTTATTTTGTCTTTGTGGGAATCCGCAATGAAGAGAAAGATTGGGTGCATGGCCTGCACACGCCAAAGCTTAATTTTGATGAAAGCCAACTTATACGTGTCGCGGATTATTATGAAAATTTATTGTTCCAGTATGGTCAGGAGGATGAATCATGACAGCAATTTGGTCAGTAGATAAAAAGAAATTTATAGAAAATGCTCAGCAAGTTAAGGCTCAACAAAATTTGATGGCAGTAGTTAAAAATAATGCATACAATTACGGATTGGATTTTTCTGTTGAAGCTTTTCAAGAAGCTGGAATTGATACCTTCAGTACGACTTCATTGAAAGAAGCGGTACGTATTAGAGAAATAGCGCCTGAAGCTACCATCTTTTTAATGAATGCAGTATATGACTTTGAAACTGTACGCAATAATGAAATTCATATGACACTACCCTCTCTCAATTACTATTATCAATACAAAGAGGATTTAGCAGGGATACATGTACATTTAGAATTCGAAAATCTTCTGCATCGTTCTGGGCTGCGTAACCTTGAAGAAATTAAAGAAGTTCTGCAAGATTATTCAAACAATAGTAGCCACAAGAAAATGATTATTTCAGGATTGTGGACGCACTTTGGCTATGCTGATGAATTTGATGTTCCTGAATATGAAATTGAAAAAGAAGCCTGGTTGAATATTGTAAATACTTTATTAGAAGATGGATACGAATTTGAGATGATTCATGCTCAAAATAGTGCAGCCTTTTATCGTGAAGGCCAAGAATTACTGCCCCATCATACACATGGACGTGTCGGTATTGCGCTCTATGGTTCTCGTCCTTACAGTAGTTTGTCTGAAAGTCAAATTCATCAATCTTTAACCGTAAAAGGTAATGTCATCCAAGTGAGAGACGTTAATAAAGGTGAATACTGCGGATATAGTTTTGCTTATGAAGTAGAAAGTGATCACTCGAAGCTTGCAGTAGTAGATATCGGATATGGAGATGGCGTATTACGTGCAAGAGCGCAACACGAAGCGATTATTAACGGAAAGCGTTATCCGATTAAAGCTTTAATGATGAGTCATATGTTTGTGGCTGTGGATGATTCTGTTACTGCAGAAGATGAAGTCATACTATATAATGAAGATATGCGTATCGATGAATATACGTTTAAAGGGGTCGGCGCGAATTCAGAGCAACTAAGTGCGCTAAACCATGATTCTTTAATAAAGGAGATCAGATAAAATGGTTGTAGAGTATAAAAATGGCGAATTGACTATGGGCGGTACAAGTTTAAAAATGATTGCGCAAAGTTTTGGTACGCCTACTATTGTTTATGATGAAGATCAAATCCGTAATCAAATGCGTCGCTATAAAGAAGCATTCGATAAAAGCGGTATTAATTATAATATTTCTTACGCATCTAAAGCCTTTACTTGTATCCAAATGGTGAAATTGGTACAAGAAGAAGGATTAGACTTAGATGTTGTTTCCGAGGGAGAACTTTATACAGCTTTAGAAGCTGGCTATGACGCCTCTCATATTCATTTTCATGGCAATAATAAAACAAAACATGAAATTCAATATGCTTTAGAAAATAAAATCGGCTATTTTGTAATTGATTCATTAGAAGAAATCGAATTAATCGATAAATATGCTTCAGAAACTGTGGACGTAGTATTACGTGTTAATCCTGGCGTGGAAGCACATACACATGAATTTATCCAAACAGGTCAAGAAGACAGTAAATTTGGTCTTTCAATTAAACACGGTCTTGCAGACAAAGCAATTCACAAAATCAATTCAAGCAAACGTCTGCATTTGAAAGGTATCCATTTCCATATCGGCTCACAAATTGAAGGCACAGATGCCATGATTAAAACTGCTGAAATTGTGATTAAATGGTTAAAAGAATTGAACTTGGAAGTAGAATTATTAAATATCGGCGGAGGTTTTGGTATTCACTATGTTGAAGGTGATGTCAGCTTCCCTATTGAAACAGGAATTAAAGAAATTACAGACGCGTTGAAAGATATTTCTAAAAATAATGACTACCCTCTTCCTACTATCGGTATTGAACCGGGACGTTCAATTGTGGGAGAAGCGGGTGTAACTCTTTATGAAGTGGGAACGATTAAAGAGATACCTGGCATTAATAAATACGTTTCTATTGATGGCGGTATGAGCGATCACATTCGCACAGCTTTATACGGCGCTCAATACGAAGCATTATTAGTCAATCGCGAAGAACCTGCCAATGAGACAGTAACTATCTCTGGTAAATTATGCGAATCTGGCGATATTATTGCTCGTGATGTTAGGTTACCTGAATCTGTACATCGCGGTGATTATCTTGCTATTTTATCAACAGGTGCTTATCATTACTCAATGGCTTCAAACTATAATCAAATGCAGAAACCATCTGTTTTCTTTATTCAAAATGGTAAAGCGCGCGAAGTCATTAAAAGACAATCATTACGTCAATTAATTATTAATGATACAAAATAAACATACAAAGATTAGCTATGAAGAAATCTGTAACGATGGATTTCTTTGTAGCTATTTTTTTATAGTTAGTTCGGAAACCCAGGACTTGAACATTATTTTATGGTCAGTCCCTTTTCTGCGTGGAGTTAAATTGAGTGTGCCGGATCAAAGTGTCGAGGCACGCTATCCTCGCCCACACCCTTTACACGCCCTCCCGTAAATTAAATATGAAAAAAACACTTTACTTAACGTAAAGTGTTTTAAATGAAAATCAATAAAAGTAATCTATTAATTATAGTTTAACAACGTTTGCAGCTTGAGGACCGCGGTCGCCTTCAACTACTTCAAATTCTACTGCTTGACCTTCTTCTAATGATTTGTAACCTTCTTGGTTAATTGCTGAGAAGTGTACGAATACGTCGTTTTCTCCTTCAACTTCGATAAAACCGAATCCTTTTTCAGCGTTGAACCATTTAACTGTACCTTGTTTCATAATTTGTGAAACCTCCAAGACTAAAATTCAATATGCGTTATTCGCATATTACAAAAAATACTTAAAAATCTATGATTCTGGTTATCGCTAGGATCATTCAGAAATATCTTTGTTAAAAATCACTTCTCAACTGTATTATGTATAAAGCTACAGGTGGATTAATAACTGCCATTGACTCAACAAATTATAAATCGTACGATACCACCCTTGCTGAAAATGCAAAAGCAATGCTATCAGTATGTTTCTATATATGTTTGAGCTAAATATTCTTTGCAATATGGAATAAGACTATTGCTTAAAACCAATTATAGTCTATTCGCCTTACCAATGCAATACAAATAGTAAAAAATAATTAGTCAATAATTGGAAGGTCGTAATAAACTTCTTCATTATATAAAACGATAAAGCTATAAAATATTTGCATATCTTCATCACAATCTACACAAAATTTCATATCGCAATTATTATAAAAAGCGTAAATATTATACTTTCCTTTTACGAAATTATCATACTTTAATTTGGACCAGCAAATTAATTGTTTATATTTTTCAATCATCTCATCATATGAAGTGAATTGATATTGTTCAGTAATTAATTCTTTCCAATCATCAAACAACCACCAACCCTCATAATCAGCTCTGATTTTATTAACAGTCCACATGACAATTACCCCTTCCAGTCAAAAAACTTTTCTATTTAATTTTAACTTTCAAGAGAATATTTTCAAGCAATGTGAACTGAAGACAGAAACAATCAAAGTGTAGCAAATATTAGGATTTTGCCTTGAAAATTCGTATAATATAACAAAGAGGTGATCTTATGCAACGCAGAAAAATTGAAGTGTTCGGACAAGTTCAAGGTGTAGGATTCAGATATTTTACGGAACGTCTGGCACAAAAATATAATATTACAGGTACAGTACAAAACGTCGAACAACATGTAGAAATTTATGCACAAGGTGAAGAGAATGAGTTAAAACAATTTACACAAGCTGTCATAGATGGTGCTTCCCCTGCTTCAAATGTAACTGATTATAATATAGAACAACAAGATACAGATCCATCTTTAACGAGATTCAGAACTATTTAAAAAGGAAGATGTAAATTGAGATATTATATTTCTCGAATTTATGGAACGCTCATTGGAGTTCCGGCTGCAATCGTCGCTTGGGTCACAAGTTTATATGCATTCGATATTGCGTTTATATATGATTTCGGTATTGGTATAGCAACATTCTTCGTGCTATATGTACCGACTCAATTATTAACATCTAAACAATATTTAAAAGAAATCGGTTTGACGCGCAGAGACTTTCGATTTGTGCGTCATCAATTAAGCAATGCACAAGTAAAGATTCGTAAATTATTGAGAGCCTTTGTGAATGTTCGTTCAATCAAAGACTTTAAACAAGTGAATGAAATACATCGCTTAGCGCGTACTATATACTTTACAGTGAAGCAGCAACCTCAAAAGTTCTTTATTGTAGATAGCTTTTTTTATTCTCATTTAGATAATGCATTGAATTTAATTGAAAGTTATACGAGATTGTCTAGAATGCCTGGGAAAACAAAAGAAGAAAAACAAAAATTAGAACAAACACGCATTACGCTAGATGAAGTAAAGCGTACGTTAGTTGCAGATTTAAAAAGATTGAATGAAGACGACTATAACCGTCTAGATGTAGAAATGGAAATGAATAGAATAGAACAGAAACGTAAATAATGGTGAAGGGAGAATCAAGGATGCCGAATGAAAATGAAATGCCTACTCAACCTCAGTTAGAAAGTGACATCAGTACAGATAAGACATTGATGGAAGCGGACAAAGAATTTACGCCAGAGCAGCGTAAACAGATTCACGACTTAGCAAATCAAATTGAACCTATGAATTACGATTCTTTAATGAAATTTGGAGCTAATGCGCAATCGAGTATGTCTCAATTTTCTCATAAGATGTTGAGTGAAGTTAAATCTAAAGATACCGGCCCTATCGGCGATACTTTAAATCAATTAATGCTTAAATTAAAAGAAGTACAGCCGGATGATTTTAAAGAAGGTAAAGATTCATTTATCAAACGTATTTTTAAACGTGCTAAGGCTTCAGCTAATGAGCTTTTTTCAAGAATGCAATCTGTGGGTTCACAGGTAGACCGTATTTCAGTTGAATTGACGAACCATAAAAATTCACTGAATCGAGATATTCAACTCTTGAACACGCTATATGATCAAAATAAAGATTACTTTGACCAATTAAATTTATATATTGCTGCTGCGCAAGAAAAGAAACAAACTATCTTAGAAAAAGAATTACCAGAAAAACGTCAGAAAGCTTATGAATCAGGGAATCAAATGGATATTCAAGAAGTAGCTGATTTAGAGCAATTTGCTGACAGACTAGATAAAAGGATTTATGACTTGCAATTATCTCGTCAAATTTCCTTACAAACTGCTCCGCAAATACGTATGATTCAAAACGTTAATCAAACTTTAGCTGAAAAAATTCAAAGTTCCATTCTTACGAGTATTCCTTTATGGAAAAATCAAATGGCTATAGCACTGACTTTGATGAGACAAAGACAAGCAATGTCAGCGCAACGTGCTGTAACTGATACTACTAATGACTTGTTGACTGCTAACTCAGAGTTATTAAAACAAAATGCTGTAGATACGGCAGTAGAAAATGAGCGCGGTATTGTAGATATTGAAACGTTGAAATCTACACATGAAAATATTATTGAGACCGTTGAACAAACTTTACAAATTCAGGCTGAGGGTCGTGAAAAACGACAACAAGCAGAACAAGAATTACAACATTTAGAATCAGATATGAAAGAACGCTTGCTAACTATGAAAGATAATAAAATTCAATAACTTAAAATACGATTATCCGATATCATGCTAAGGATAATCGTATTTTTTGACTATTTAATATAGTGGCAGAATATATTCATTAGCTAATGATTTAAGGTGTACAGTTTGCATCTTTCTGCTGTGGGTATGTATAACAGGAAGCGATACAAAGGAGAACGATATCATGACCCAACATTTTCATAAAGGAATTCTATTTTACCACGAGGCAGCTGGTCAAGGTAATTTATATAAATCATTAGGACAAGTGACAGAACATCTCACTCAAATGTGTGATGAACTTACACTCAAATTAAGTAAAGAAGAAGGAGACATTAAAAAGTTTTGTGATGAATTGGCGCATAGTCAAGATGGCGTTGAGTACGATGTTTTCTTTTTATTAGGTGGAGATGGAACTGTCAATGAACTTATAAACGGCGTCGCAGGCAACAATTTAGAAGTGCCTATCGGAATTATTCCAGGAGGTACATTTAATGATTTCACTAAATCGTTGAATCTTTCTCCAAGACCCTCAGCAGCTGCTCAAGAATTATTAGACGCTAAAATCAAAGCCTTTGATGTGTTAAAAGTAAACGACACTTATGCTTTAAACTTTGCAGGTATCGGTATGATGGTTCAAAACTCCGAGAATGTAGATTCCAATAAAAAGAAATTTTTAGGTAAGTTCAGTTACATCTTTACAACGTTAAAAGTAATTGCGAATCCAGACATTTATCATTATTCTATTGAAGCGGATGGTAAAGAATATACCGGAGAGACTTCGATGATTTTAATTGCTAACGGCAATTTCGTAGGAGGCAGCAGAATTCCATTAGAGGATCTCTCCCCTTGCGATGGTGAGATGAATATTTTTGTCTTTAAAAATCATAATATGAGCTTGATTAAAGATTTCTTCCAAGTTAAAGACAGCTTGAGTTGGAATGATATTACTGAAAACATTCGATTAATTACGACAAATAGAATGAAATTAGAAACACGTCCTACTACTAAATTAGATATTGACGGTGAAATAACGTTCGATACGCCGGCAGACATACAACTTTTAAAAAATAAAGTGAAGTTATTATATGTAGATATGGATGTATAGAAATAAATTAAAAAGCTGTGAAGGAATCTTTAACAATTAGATTCTTTCACAGCTTTTTTTATAGCTAGTAGAGTTGAAAAAAAATAATACTCCACTCTCTAAACTTTAGTTAATCTTTTTCATAAACAATAGGTTTTTGGTTTTTGAAACCTATGCTGATTAAGTAACCGATAATAACTGCTACCACAGCGATTGGGAACCATTCTAAACTACTTTCTACTAATGGTAAGTGTTTCCAAGCATCAAAGTGAATCCATTGGTTAGCTACGGCTACACTGATGATAGAAACAATAGTTACGACGCAGATTGTAAATTGTTGTACAATCGGTTTCATTGGTACGAAACGCGCCATTAAAATCAATAGTACTGTTGTAATACCGATTGGATATAAGATACTCAATACAGGCACTGATAATGTTATGACTTGGTTTAATCCCATATTTGCTAGTATTAAACTAATCAATGTGAATGCAACTACGTACACTTTATATGGAATTTTAGGAATAATACTATGGAAATATTGACTTACAGCTACTACAAGTCCGCAAGCTGTTGTTAAACATGCAAGTGCTACAATAATTCCTAATAAATATTTACCAAATTCACCATATCCTGTGCTGGCAATTGTTGTTAACAGATAAGTACCGACGTTTTGGTCCGCATCTGTTAATTCTTTTAATTTTGCTGCTGAGACGACCATGTGATTACCGATATATCCAAGAGAAATATAGATAAACATCAAGCCTGCTGCCGCGATAACACCTGCCATCGCTGTTTGTTTAAATATTTTATCGGCATTTGTAATTCCAGTCGCTTTCACTGCATTTACTACAATCATAGAGAATGCAATTGCTGCTATAGCATCCATTGTAAGATAGCCGCTTGTGAATCCTTGGCTGAAACCAGCAAGATTAGAAGTATAAGCTTCTGCACTTGAACTTGATGGGTTGCCGCCGAAGTCAACAAATCCTTTAATAATCATTGCTACAATAGTAATTAATAATAAAGGTGTTAATAAAGATCCGATTCGGTCGACCATTTTACCAGGACTTAAGCATAAGTATAATACGATTGCAAAATAAATCACTGAGAAAATAAATAGACCAAGTGGACCATGACTGTGTGTAATCGGCGTAACTGTCATTTCATATGAAGTTGATGCAGTACGCGGAATCGCAAATAACGGTCCGATTGTTAAGTAGATTGCGATTAAGAAAATAACTGAAAATACTGGTGATACTTTATTGAAAGACCCGATATAACCTTCTTTGTCCAAAGCCCCTACTACTACGCCTAATAAAGGTAAGCCAATACCTGTTAAGACAAAAGCAAGAATGGCTGGCCAGAAATAATGCCCGCTATCAAGCCCTAAATTTGGCGGAAAAATAAGGTTTCCGGCACCAAAGAAGATAGCGAATAAGGTAAACCCGATGATCCATGTGTTTTTATTCATTTTTGATGTGCTCCTTCTATTACAATAAATCTTAAATATTGTTTAATTTTAGCATACAGGTAATCAGAAAGCTATATAAAATTTCTGAAAATTTAAAAAGTAATAGTTGATACATTTCAACCCTGTAAAATGAGTGAAAGAATGACCATTACTATATGCTAATTTAACTATTAAGAAATTTAAAACACAGATAATGAAATGATTACAGACTTATTCTGAAATCATACATATCTGCGTTTAGAATTATATTACGATATATTATTATATCATTTATACAGATTTGAGCAATAGTTTTTTTAGAAGCGGAGATAGCTGACTTGGAAGATTTTCGACACCTTCTACAAATAACGCGAACTGGCCATAAATGTTATGGATTGTTGTTTCAATATCCTCAGTAATTGCATCTTGGCTTAAGAACACATTAAAGACTTCTAGTCCGTATTTTCTTGCTTCTTCGACAGCTTCGTAAGTATCAATAATACCATCTTGATCATAATTATAAGCAGAAGGTTCACCATCAGAGAAAATAATTAAGAACCGTTGATGATGTGGACGCTGTATCAGTCTTTCACTTGCTATCCTAATCGCTACGCCGTCACGATTATCATCTTGCGGCGATAAGGCCATGATTCTGGCACTGTCTTTTGAAATTGTGGAGTAATCATAATTGATAATTTCATCAATGATATTAGGTTGTGTCTCATCATCAGCTTCAAATGCATCTTCATTAAATGCCAAGATTTCATGTTTTACATTTAATGCTTTCAAAGTTTCATGAAATAAGACGACGCCTTTAATTGTCTCCTCCATTTTATCAAACATACTTGCAGAGGCATCTACTAATAAAGTGAAGGTCGCATCAAATGAACGACTTAAATCTTGTTTTTTATAGAACATTTTATATTGATCATCTATAAACCAATTAATTAAATCTTTCTGTAAACGCCCTTTAGTCAGGTTATGGCGCTCATCAATTTGTTCTCTATCAATCGTCTTTTGAATAATTTGAGTTAAGTCTTTTATTTCAAATTGAACATCTTTATGGACTTCATGATATTCGGGAATGTATTCAGGTAATATTTCAGGAACATTCCATTTGATTTCTACATTTTCATTGATACCACGCAAAGTAAAAGGTTGAGAGCCGCCAGTTTGGCCACCTTCTTGATTATCAATTGTATCATTCGAGCCTTTACCTTTCTTCGTCATCATGTCAGTCATATCATCTGAAGCATCGCCTTCTCGTGCTGTATCATTATCGCTCACTGCTTCACTATTCTCACCCTCATGCAGTTCCATTTCTAAATAAGCGCCGCCTTGGGATTTTGAATCCTCAGCCTTAGTTTCAGCTTCAGCAGTCTCAATGTCATCCTCTTTAGATGAATCATCTTTGCCATCTACATTACTAGCATCTTTACGTTTCAACTCTTCAAAGGTCTGCTCTTTTAATTCTTTATAAACTTTACGTGGAATATGATAATATTCATTCAACATATCTTCATCAAGTAAATCATCTAATTGATAACAAATGCGTTCTGCTAAATATTTGTTATCTTCAGAAGTATAATTCATAAAGAAGTTTGGTAAATAAAGATACATACTTTGAATAATAGGATCCAAATCAGCACGTATGGATGGGACATCGTAAAAGTCCTCAGTTAACAGAGATTTTTCTAGATAAAGAAAAATTAAATCTGTATACATCGTTTTTGTGCGATACACATTAATTTGAGATTCTGTATAGTTTAAACGAATACGCTTGCGCATATCAATTGCTGCTTTCATACTTGGGCGAATACGGGTGATGGCATTCAGTACGCGCATATCTTCTAATAATTTAAATACTTGTTGATAAAAACTAGAATGTTTGAATTCTGTATTATCTAAGACTTCATTCACAATATATTCATCCATAAGCTGATAGCCATATGTCGCAAGCAGCACATCAGTTTTTAACCCTGTTATCTCAATTTGGCTTGGCCGGTGCGTCCAAAAAACACTTGCAATCAATTCATTATTAATTGGATCATAATAAGGGAATTTTTGAATTTTCACATGCGTTTGATTATTTTTTAGAAGTAAGCGTGCCAAGTCTTGCAACATCATTACTTTTTTAGCATCTAAGATTTCATCATTAAATTTGATAAATCGATTGCTCATAACTATCCCTCACTAAAAATTTAATTCGATAGCATTAATAATTGCTTGTTGTTCACGTTCGTCTTCTAATTTATCTATAATCGCTCGTCTTACAGCACGCTCAATCGGCATAACAGTAGCCAAATCACTTAAATCAATAAGTGCACGAATACTTGCAGCTTCTTCTGAAATTTGACCTTGTTTCGACATAGTACGTAAATCCTCATTAAAATCTACAATTTTTTTAATAAGTAAGTCATCTTCTAAGCGACTTTGTTCTTTTATCACGCGTTTTAATATTTCACCATCAATATAATCAACTTGAATGACTACAAAGCGGTTTTTCAAAGCTTCATTCATTGGCAATGTACCTACATAACCTTCGTTAATGGCAGCAATCACATTGAATCCGGGCTTAGCCTTAATGACTTCTCCAGTAAATGGATTCGTTAAACTGCGACGATAATCTAATACACCATTTAAAATGGGCAGTGTTTCAGGTTTAGCCATGTTAATTTCATCGATATATAAGATGTGCCCTTCTTTCATTGCTTGAATCACTGGTCCATCGATAAATACAATTTCTTGGTTGCCTTCTGAACTAGTTTGAATGGTTTTAAATCCAAGTAAGCTTTCTGCGTCTAAATCTACAGAACAGTTGACTTGATGCATGGGAGTATCTATTTTATTACTTAAAGTTTCAGCTAGTTTTGTTTTCCCTGAACCTGTAGGTCCTTTTAATAAAATGTTTTTGTTTAAGCGCATCATGGCATATGCATCGCCAAATACAGTCTGGTCTGAGTTAATGTATTGGTGTTGTTCCATCGTTTCTACTCCTTTATAAATGCTAAAAAAGAGACCGGGACATTCAGAAATGCCCTAGCCTTTGAATAATATATGAATTTAGTAAGAGGCATTACACTTCTTTGAAATAATCTTTATAATAGCCGCCAACTTTACCAGAATTATCAATAATTTGATAATATTCTTCTGTTTCATTAATGACGTCATATTGTTTGCCGATTGTAAGCATATCTGAAACTGTGAATTTTTGAGCGTCAGTATGCACCACTTCTACTTTTTTAATCGGTTCTTTATCTTTCCATGTTTCATGCAACATTATAATCACATTCCTTTCTATATTGAGTTTGTTCTATGCATTTTCATAAGTGAAAATAAATGATAATCCGCTCGTCTCAGTAATTCTGAGTGATTCTGAATCATCTTGTTTCAGTGTTTGATAAGGTATGCCGATTGATTCTAGTTGCTGCAATGCATTACGATATTGCGCTTTAGAATCAATACTGATTTCTATTTGATCTACTGCACCATACTCAGGCAACGAGATAGGTTCTTCTGCTTCAAAAATATGCAATTCTCCGCCTAATCCGCCTTCTCCTAAACGAAAGACTTGAACTTTGAAATCAGCATCTTCGGTTGGTGTATACTCTGCAAAATGTTCCAAACCAAAGACTTGAGATAAAATTGAAGTCGTCAATAATAATTCATTGACTTGGACAATGACAGGTCCTAAACCCTGAATTTGGTGAAGCGGATTAACAGTACTATTTTCCACAGGCATTCCTAGAGGAACACCACTATTTTGTTCGTTTGAATAAATATCAATGAATTGACCGTTGACATCTTTAAACTCAAAGTGCTTGTGATTGTTCATTTCAATCACATCGCCATATTTAATATCTTTATCATCTAAAATTTCTTGATATTCTTTTAATCCTGAATCAGTCGGTGTTCTCAAACCGATACTCAATATTTGATTAGCGTCAGCTGAATAATTTGGCACTTCAATAAAATGTAACCGTGTGCCTGGACTTAAATCAGCATCACCAAAGCGGACTGCATTCTTTGAACTTTGTTCTTCATAATTCAATCCTAAAATATTATGAAATAAGTTGATTGATTCTGATAAATTCTGTGTACCGACTGTAACACTTCGCAAACCTGCCATATTATCCCACACCTTCTTATATGTTTTCCTAATCATTATAACTTATTTGATTAAACTTTTGTATGATGAGATGTTGTTTTGAATAAAACCTTTGAATTAAAGGTATAATAATAGTGTATACCTTAAAGACAGCGCTAGAGTGTTGCTCTAATTGTAAAGGAGATGAGTAAAAATGATGAACTTTATGATACTCTTTGCGATTACAGTTTTAATTGCAGCCTACTCTGGAATTATATTTTTTACAGGCACAATTAAAGAAAATGCGAGATTGAAAAAATCACATTATGGTATGTTATGTATCATTTTTATAATCTTAGCGATTATTGAATTAATCGTTTACAATGTGATGTAATTGATATGGTTAAGACAGCAGCTTTCTAATAAGCTGCTGTTTTTTTAGTCTTTTTTATAAAAAAAGAGGGAGCTTGGACAAAATTGTCCCGCTCCCCTCTTATTGAGCCTACTTATTAAATTTAAGATTAAGATTCTAAAAGTAAATCTTCTGGGCTTTCAATAAGCTCTTTGATTGTTTTCAAGAATCCAACAGCTTCTTTACCATCAATAATTCTGTGATCGTAGCTTAATGCTAGGTACATCATAGGACGGTTTTCAATAGTATCTTTATCGATTGCAATTGGACGTGTAATAATTGAGTGCATTCCTAAGATAGCAGCTTGACTTCCGTTAATGATTGGAGTTGACATCATTGAACCGAAGATACCGCCATTTGTGATAGTGAATGAACCATTCATTAAATCGCCAAGTGATAATTTGTTATCACGTGCTTTAACAGCTAAGTCTGCGATTGAACTTTCGATTTCAGCAAAGTTTTTCTTATCACAGTCACGTACGAAAGGAACGATTAAACCGTTATCAGTAGATACAGCGATACCGATATCATAGAATTGTTTAGTAATCATGTCATCGCCGTCAATTTCAGCATTAACTGCTGGGTATTTTTTCAATGCTGCTACAGCAGCTTTAGTGAAGAATGACATGAATCCTAATTTAGTACCATCATGATCTTTGATGAATTGTTCTTTCTTACGTTTACGTAATTCCATAACGTTTGTCATATCTACTTCATTGAAAGTAGTCAACATTGCAGTATTATTAGATACTTCTAATAATTTTTTAGCAGCTGTTTGTTTACGACGAGACATTTTTTCACGTACAACTGGTTTAGTCGGTTCTTGGTTTTGTTTTTTAGCAGGTGCTTCTGATTTAGAAGATTGGCTGCTTTGAGATGATTGACCACCTTGTTGAGAGCGGTCTACATCGTTTTTACGTACAACATCTGAGTTTTTAGCTTCAACTTCACTTAAGTCGATGCCTTTTTCACGTGCATATTTACGTGCAGATGGTGTTGCGTTCACACGTTGATCATTGCCAGTATTACTTTCATCTTTAGAAGAAGATTCTGAAGATGCTGGCGCTGATTTTTCTTCTGATTTAGAAGATTCTTCTTTAGCAGAAGTGTCTTCTTTTTTATCATCAGAAGATGATTGAGCTGGACTGCCGCTGCCTTCCCCAACTGTTGCAATTGCTTGTCCGACTTCAACTGTGTCTCCTGGTTCTGCTAATAATTCTTGGATAACACCTGCTTCTTCAGAAACGACCTCAACATTTACTTTGTCAGTTTCTAATTCAACAACTGCTTCACCTTTATCTACTGAATCGCCAGGATTTTTTAACCACTCAGCAATTGTACCTTCCGTAATTGATTCTGCTAACTCTGGAACTATAATCTCAGACATACTATTTCCCCCTATTTTTTATTAAGACTCTCTTCAATAATAGAATTTTGAACAAGTTTATGGTTTTCGCCGTCACCTTCAGCTGGAGCAGAACGTTTAATACGACCACTATATTGCAATTCGTATTGATCGCTTGCTAAGTCGCTTAAGTAAGGATATACAAATGACCAAGCACCTTGGTTTTGAGGTTCTTCTTGAACCCAAGCAATTGTTTCAAGGTTTGGTAGTTGACTAATTACTTCACGCACTTCTTCAACTGGGAATGGATATAATCTTTCAACTGCAACGAGTAAGATTGAGTCATCCGGTTCTTTTTGCAGACGTTCTTTCAAATCGATAAACATTTTGCCTGACGCTAAGATAAGTTTTTTAACTTTCTTCTCATCATGTGCTTCTGGAAGGATTGGTTGGAAATGTCCTTCTGTAAATTTATCAATAGTATCTGCTACCGTTTTATTTCTCAATAAACTTTTAGGTGACATCACTACTAACGGACGCATTGCATCCGTATCCAAGCTTGCTGCTTGCGCACGTAACAAGTGGTAGTAATTGGCAGAGCTTGATAAGTTGACAACTGTTGAGTTGTTTTCAGCTGAAAGTTGCAAGAAACGTTCTAGTCTTGCAGATGAGTGTTCAGGTCCTTGACCTTCATATGAATGAGGTAAGAATAAAGTTAAGCCTGAACGTTCGCCCCATTTTGAGTAACTACTGAAAATAAAGTTGTCGAACATCATTTGTGCCATATTTGCGAAGTCGCCATATTGGGCTTCCCAAATATTCATAGTACCCTTGTTTTCTACATTATAACCGTATTCAAATCCTACTACAGCAGCTTCAGATAATGGTGAGTTATGAACATCAAATGAAGCTTTTTGGTTTGGAACATGTTGTAAAGGTACATATTCGTCACCGTTGTCTGGGTTATGCAATACTGCATGTCTGTGGCTGAAAGTACCACGTTCACTATCTTGTCCTGTTAAACGAATTGGCGTACCATTTTGCATGATTGTAGCAAATGCTAATTGCTCAGCTTGTGCCCAATCTACTAAGCCGTCTTCTTTTTCGAATGGTTCTCTACGTTTTTCTAATACTTTATTGAGTTTTTTCAATACTTCAAAGCCAGTTGGATAAGATAATAATGCATCGTTGATAGATTTCAAATCTTCATAAGATACATTGTCTTTATCAGGTTGAAGCGGTTCTTCAAGGCTTTCAGGTTTAGACATATCTTTAGTAGTTGTTTTATCGTTTTTATCAATTTTGTCATGCGATTGACGCAATTCTTTTTGAACGTCGTCGAGAGTCTGATCCATTTCTTCTTTTGAAATTACACCTTCATCTACGAGTTGTTCCCCATAGATAGTATCTACTGTAGGATGTTTACGAATTGCGTGATATGGAATCGGGTTAGTAATTGACGGTTCATCCATTTCATTATGACCATAACGACGATACCCCACTAAATCGATGACTACATCTTTATGGAATTCTTTACGGAAATCCATAGCAATATCGATTGCTTCGATAGTTGCCTCGACATTATCAGCATTTACATGCATTATCGGAATATCATAACCTTTGGCTACGTCTGTAGAGTATGTCGTAGAACGTCCATCTCTAGCTTCAGTAGTAAAACCAATGCGGTTATTAGTGATGATGTGTAATGAACCACCTGTTGAATAACCATCTAAGTTGCCTAAGTTCATAGCTTCAAAGTTGATACCTTGACCTGGGTAAGCAGCGTCACCATGAATTAATATCGGCATTGATTTTGTGAAATCAGTTTGTACTTTACCGCCTTCATGTGTGTCATCTTGAACAGAACGTGTTTTACCTAAAACAACAGGCGCTACAATTTCTAAATGACTCGGGTTGTTCGCAAGTGAAATACGTTGCGTTGTACCATAAGTGTCTGTAGTTTTGATACCGCCTAAATGGTATTTAACATCGCTTGTCCATGCATTACCAGAAGTCAATTCAAGACTGCCGTCTTCAGGCAAGAATTTCATTGGATCAGTGTGCATGAATTCTGAAATCATCATTTCATATGGTTTTTCTAAAACGTGCGTCAACACATTTAAACGGCCACGGTGCGCCATACCAATTTGAATGTTTTTGATTTCTTCTTCACCAGCACGTCTCAAAGTCTCTTGCAACATTGGAACAAGAGTGTCTACACCTTCAATTGAGAATCGTTTAGCCCCTACGAAGTTTTTATGAAGATATTTTTCAAATCCTTCGACATGTGCTAATGTTTTAAATAAATTAATTTTTTGATTTTTGTTTAAATTTGCTTTATATGGCGTTTCAATACGTCGTTTGAGCCATGTACGCTCAGTATTATTATTGATATGTGTGTATTCAAAAGCAATTGGTCCTTTGTAACGTTTCTCCATACGTTTAATTGCTTCATACGCATTGTCATAAATATCAGAAAAATGATCCGATACTATTCCTGGAGAAATTTTTTCTAAATCATCTTTAGAAAGATTAAAATCTTCAATTGTTAACTTTGGAACGTGTTTACGTTCTGGACGGTTAACTGGATAGATATCTGCCTGCAAATGGCCGTATTGTCTGATGTTATCAACTAAACGCATTACTTGTTTAATTGTGCTATCTCCAGAACCTGATGCAGGACTCGCTGCTACCTCTCTGTTGTCGTTATTAATTGTACTAAATAAAATTTGTAAATCTTCAGAGACTGAAGTTGGATCTTGTAGATATTGATCATATAAATCTATGATAACCCCTAAGTTAGCTCCGAAATTTACAGGTGCTTCACTTACCTGTTTATCTTTCGTCATATTACTCCCTCCACAAAATATTGAAACGCTTACAAATAAATAATATCATTAAATCTTCACAAATTAAAGAGAGAATAGGCAATTGACACATAGAAAAAGAGCCGTCATTACGGCTCTTTGTAAACATATATAAACTAACATTACAAAATAAACGAATAGAGTATAATTATTTTAAATGAAATAAGATACCACTTTTTTAAATATTGAAAGTAATACTGAAAGTTGTATAAGAATTCAATTCACTTTTAACTTGAATTGTGCCATTATATAAACTTACAATTTTACTTGCAATAGACAAGCCTAACCCGTTTCCGCCTTGCTGTCTAGAACGAGATTTATCTACTCTGTAAAAACGATCAAAGATAAAATCTAATTCTTCTTTAGGAATGCCAGGTCCATGGTCAGTTATTTCAATAGTAGCTTGGCGGTTTTTTAAGGTAGTAGAGACATCGATTTTCTTCTCGCGAGTATCATATTTTATAGCGTTATCAAGAAAAATCAAGAGTACTTGTTCTAATTGGTAACGGTTAATTTCTAAAATAATCGGTTTATTAGAAGGGTTAAACGTAAAGGTATAATCAGGATGTAATTGTTTAAGTGATTTTAATCGTGACTTAATTTCCTTATTTACTTTTACCGGTTCAACATCTTTAGCATCTTTGTAAGTCGACTCTTTTGTTAATAACAATAATTCTTCAACCAATTTGGTAATTCTATTCATTTCTTCAATAGTAATATTTAAAGATTCTTCCAAGATTTCAGGATCTTTTTTACCCCATCTTTTAATTAAATTCAAATGACCTTGAATAATCTGTAAAGGCGTACGAAGCTCGTGCGATGCATCTTCCACAAATTGCGTCTGTTGGTCGAAGAGTTCTTCGATTTGCATCATCATATCATTAAAGGTATCAATTAAGTCATTGGTTTCTTCATAATTCGTCGGCAGTTCTAATTTTTCTTGGAAACCATCTCTTCTGATCTTTCTCATTTTATTAGCCATAATTACGATAGGTTTCGCAATTTGAGCTGAAAAGATATAACTGATGGTTGAGGTCACGATAATTGCAATTACCCCGAACAGTACAGACAATATAACTAAAGAATGCATAACGCTGTCATAACTCGCTAGAGAATGGATAATTACGGAATAACCTTGGAATTTATCGGTATTGATAGGATGAGAAACAATTAAAAAATTAGCACCCTTTAATTTTACGACAGAGACACTATGATATTTCGAAGGTCTTATCGGCTTCGTATCATTAAGGTAATCCCCCATAGTCGAAGTTTCTGTAATTTTGTCGCGGTCTTCATCGAATAAAACAACTTTTTGAAAGTTCCCTAACGACGCATTCAAATCCAGCGGCTTCACATGCTCTAACGATTTAGTTGCTAGCAGTGTCGCTACATTATCAGAGCTTTTTTCTGCGTCATTAATTTCATTATCTCGTAACGTAATACTTAAGAAATAAATAATTACTAAGCTAAAAATAAATACGATGAGAAAGGTAATACTCGTCGTTACAAGCATCCATTGTATTTTTAATTTACGCTGTTTCATTGTCTTATCACATATCCGACGCCGCGCACAGTTTCAATCACTTTTTCTTTATTAAAAGGTTTGAGTTTATTGCGCAAATAACGAATATAAACATCGACGACATTTGTTTCTACTTCACTATCATAGCCCCATACGTGATTTAATATTTGTTCGCGTTGCAGTACATGATTTAAGTTTTCAGTCAGTAACTGCAATAAATCATACTCAGTTTTAGTGAGCTCCAACTCTTGACCATCTATCGTAACGCGAAAAGCATCTTTATCAATCGTGATTCCTTTAATGGTCAGAGTATTCTTTTTAGGCTGTCTACGTAAAGTGGCTCTGATACGTGCGAGTAGTTCTTCGATGTCAAAAGGCTTAACAATATAATCGTCTGCTCCATAATCTAAACCAGCCACTTTATCGTAAGTATCACCTTTCGCAGTAATAATGATAATCGGTGTTGATTTTATTTCGCGTATTTTTTTACAAATCTCTAAACCATCCATGTTAGGCAACATCAAATCTAATAAATATAAATCGTAATCTTTAGAAAGCGCAGTCTCGAGTCCAACTGCTCCATCATTTTCAATATCTACTTCATAATTTTCATGTAATAATTCAAGTTCAATAAAACGTGCAAGATTCTGTTCATCTTCCACTATTAAAATTTTTGTCATGATCAGCACCTCGAAATAATTTTATCATAAAAAATTATAACCGGTAATTTAAACCTGTAAAGTAAGTGCTGACAGTGACTGTTCCTACTTTCAAAATAACTTTTTCAAAAAAATTGAAAAAATTTGTATTTCTAATTGACAATCATTCTCACTCATGTATAATAGTAATTGAAAATGATTATCAATACCAAATGAGACATCCCCCCACATTTTCGTTCTTATTGTATTGGTCATTTTCATATCCCCTTTTATATATGCCCGTAAATACTGACGTTATGGAATATACATAACGTGACATACTTACCGATTCTGCTAGAAAAGTAGAATCGGTTTTTTCGTATAAAGAAAGACAGGATAGAAACTTAAATGAGAATCTATCCTGTCTTCTATTATTTATCAAACTTTAAAAACGAACGGGTTTTAATTTCCCTTTGAAAAATACTGATACTGTCAGAATACAAATAATTCCAGCTGTAATACCACCGATAATATCAGTTGGGTAATGTACGCCTAAATAAATACGAGACATACAAATCATCGCAATCATGAAAATACAGAATGAAGTCATCATTACTCTCGGTGTACCATGCAGATAGCGAGAGGCAATGTAAATAATACTTCCGAAAAATGAAGTAGAACCCATTGCATGACCACTTGGGAAGCTATAGCCGCCGATTTCTACTAAACGTAATTTTGACGGACGTTCACGGTCGAATGTATTTTTCATAATCGGATTCGAAATACTCGATACCGCCATCACAATTGCAAAGAATAACGCATCAATCTTCATTTTACGTAATAACAAATAACTGACTACACATAGAGAGAGGCAGATCATTGAGAAAACTTCTCCGACCCATGTAGCGCCCATAAATATGCTTGTTGTAATAACACTATGTGATGCGTAGATTAAATCATAGACTTCGGTATCAATCCAGTTGCCTAATCTGCTTTGATGGAAAGCAGCTATGACACTGAAAATCAGTGTAAATACCAAAATTAATGAAATTCTTTTAATTCGGCTCAATTAGCTGTCCCTCGTTTCCTTTTGATTAGTATCTTTCAGAATCTTATCTAGCAAGTCTTCTTTAGTAAATAATTGATGATAACTTGCCATTTGCTTTATGATCTCACTTCTATTACTTTCAATAGTCTGTAATGCTTCTTTAAATCGTTTCGGATCTGCTTGATCTTCAGGAAGTGTTTGCGCATAACCTTTATTTTGGAAATTCTTAGCATTATCGATTTGGTCCCCGCGAGATTGGTCTAAACCAAGAGGAATTAATAACATCGGAATATTTAAAGTTAAGAATTCATAAATCGCATTTGCGCCAGCTCTGCTGACAACTGTATCAGTAATCGCTAATAAATCAGTCAGTTCGTCAGTAACAAATTCGAATTGTTTATAGCCTTCACGATTAATTGAATTGTCTTTTAAACCTTTTCCTGTTAAATGAATAATTTGATATTCCTCTAACAATGAATCCAGGTTAGTACGAATCAATTCGTTAATCTTCTTACTTCCTAAACTGCCACCCATTACTAATAACACTTTTTTGCCATCTTTAAACCCAGTTAATTGAAAACCTTTGTTGCGATTGCCCTGTTTTAAGTCATCGCGTACAGTAGCACCGACAAAGTCTGCTTTATCTTTGGGTAAATATTTCAACGTATCTTCAAATGTTGTATAAATCTTTTTAGCGAATTTCAATGAAATTTTATTCGCTAAGCCTGGTGTAATGTCAGATTCATGAATAACAACTGGTATATTTAATGAACGTGCTGCAATCACTACAGGTACAGATACAAATCCGCCTTTTGAGAAAAGGAGATCTGGTTTCTGTCTTTTTAATATTTTTCTTGCATCAAAGACACCTTTTAATACTTTGAAGATGTCTTTGATATTTTCAACAGAAAGATATCTGCGTAATTTCCCGCTTGAAATAGGAAAGTAGTTGATTCCTGGAAGTTGCGATTCGATCATTTCTTTCTCGATTCCATTTTTAGAACCTATATAGAAAGCTTCAAATCCTCTTTCTTGAGCAATCGGAATTAAACTTAAATTGACTGAAACATGCCCAACTGTTCCACCGCCAGTAAATGCAATCTTCGTCATTTTTTATACCTCTATTCTTCTAAAATTCTATAATATGCATAAAAAGCTTCTTCCTTGTCGAAAGGATGATAGTCTAAATCAGCTTCGCCTACTTTTGTAAAGCCGAATTTTTCAAATAGATTTTGTGCTCGATGATTCACTGCATAGGTATCTGTGAGCAATACATGAACATCATGCTCTAAAGCACGCTTGACAGCAAAATCAAATAGAGCAGTGGCTGCCCCTTTATATTCTGGAGAACCAGCTAATCTATGAATCACATAGCCGCCTTTTCTGTCAACTGGCCATTCTAGTTCATCATACCACTTTGACTGATTTTGGTCGATAACTATATAACCATAAATTTGTGCGTTTTCTTCCAGCACAAATAAAGATTTATGATTAATATCTTCTTCAAAATGCTCTATTAACGGATAATCTTCATCCCATTGCGGATTGTTGTCTTTCTGCATAATTTTTTTGGCGTCTTCAGTTAAAGATGAGATAGCATCTAAATCTTTATGTGTCGCGAGTCGTATCATATGGTAACCCCTTTATTTTAATTTTTTTAATAAAGACTTAAGAACTTCATCATCTTTACTAGATTTATCAATCAATTTTTCCGTGAATTTACGATTGGTTTCCTTATCAAATTTACCGTTAACGTCAAGTTGATTATCTTTTTGGAATGATTCAACAGCTGATTGTAATGTACTGTCGTAGTTTTCATCTTCATTATTAATATTATAGCCTAATGCTTTCAAACCGATTTTTATAGATTTAATATCTTTGCTATGATCACCATCTTTGAAGACTTTATCTTCTGGAATCATGCTTAACGATTGATATTGAGGTGCATCTATTTTCACATCAGGTTGAATACCTTTGCCATGAATATAATGGCCTTTTGGTGTGAGCCATTTCATTTCAGTATATTTAAGCAATGAACCATCTTTGTATTCTTTGGTTGTTTGAACAATGCCTTTACCAAATGTTTTCTCACCATAAACTTTGGCTTTGCCATAATCTTTCATAGCCCCTGTGAAGACCTCAGATGCACTGGCGGAACCTTCGTTTACTAAGATAGATACTTGCATATTTTTAGCTTCTTTTAACGAATCGCTTGGCGCACGAATTACTTCCGTATCTTTGCCTTTTTGCAATTTAACTACGGGTTTATCTTTATCGATAAAGATGTTAGCCATTTTTACGGCTTCATTTAAAAGACCGCCAGGATTATTTCTTAAGTCAAGTACAATTTTATTAACACCTTCGTCATGCGCTTTTTTAATACTTGTTTTTAATTCTGCGGCAGTATTTTCTTGGAATTTGTTAATAGTAAATACGCCGACATTGTCTTCTTTCTTATATTCAACACTTTTAACATGAATTTTATCTCGTTTAATTTTCAATGTATGTGTTTGATGAGCGCGTTCAATCGTTAAAGTGACATTTGTTCCTTCTTTTCCGCGAACCATTTTAACTACATCTGTCAATGATTTGCCTTTAACTGATTTGCCATCTACTTCTTTTACAACGTCTTTAGGTTTAAGGCCGGCTTTTTCAGCTGGTGAACCTTTCATAGGACTTGTCACACTGATTTGATGGTTGCGTTGTTGCATCTCTGCCCCGATTCCTACAAAATCACCAGAAACATCTTCGTTAAAGGATTTTGTTTCATCTTTCGTCATATATTGTGAATAAGGATCCTTTAATTCTTTCACCATACCATTGATGGCTGCTTCAGATAATTTGTCGGGATTTTGTTGTTTATAGTAATCATTTGCCAATGTAGCATAAGCTGCTTGTACTTTTTTAAAAGACTTCCTTTGGTCATTATCTAACCCACTCATTTTGTGCGTAATTGCTATGGTTGATAACACGGTTAATAAAATAGTTACTAAAATAACAGCTATTAATAACGTTATAAATTTCCAACGTTTAATATTAAATGTTTTCGGAGATTTATGTATGTCATTTTGTTTTTGCGATGGTTCTTTGTTCTGATCTTGATCCAATATTAAGTCTCCTTTCTGATCAAAATAGATAGTGCCTCGCTTCATTGAGTGTAAATGAAACGATAATTAATTTTACCAAATACATGGTAATCATCAAGAATTATCACCTTTAAACAGAGAAAATAAGGGCCAGAACAAGTAAATGTCCTAGCCCTCATAACAAATTAAAATTTCAACCATTCTTGGTATTCATCATATAAATCATCAAACACTGACATAGGTTCACTGATTGAAGCTTCAGTTTCAATATAGTCTGAGAGCACATGGAAATCTGATTCATGTTTCGGAAAAGATAAATCATCAAAAATTTGTTCAGCTAATTTTCCTTTTTCATCAGGACGTCCTCGTACAGTGAGTGCAAATTGGTAAAAAGAATAATCTTTCATTATGACATCGTCACATCAATGACTTTAGTTTCATTTCTTTTTAATTGCTCTGTTTTCTGAATATCAATGTTCTCAACTTGATCAGTGTTAGTAATAATAATCGGTGAAATAGTTGATTTAGCATTTTGATCGATATAATCTAAATCAAATTCAACTAACGGATCGCCCACGCTTACCGAATCACCGCTTTCCACTAACACTTTGAAGCCTTCACCATTCAATTGCACAGTATCTAAACCGATGTGGATGAGCAATTCTAAACCGTTGTCAGCTTTCAAACCTAATGCATGGCTTGTTGGAAAAACATTATCTACTTTACCGTCAATCGGCGCAACAACTACACCTTCTGAAGGTTTAATGCCAAACCCTTCGCCCATCATTTTTTGAGCGAATACCGGATCTGGAATATTTTCAATATCTACAAACTCACCCGTAATCGGTGCATATATTTCAATATTTTTATCTACTTTATCTTCTTTGCCGAATAATTTTTTGAACATAATTATTTCTCCCCTTGGTCCTTGAAGTGCGGGATTAAGTCGCCGTATCCAAGTTCTTCTAATTTATCATAAGGAATAAATTGAACTGCCGCAGAATTAATGCAATATCTCAGACCGCCGCTTTCTGCAGGTCCGTCATTAAATACGTGGCCTAAATGACTGTTGCTGTCTTCAGAGCGCACTTCAGTTCTAACCATACCGAAAGATTTGTCAACGAGTTCAACAACTTCGTCATCGCTTAATGCTTTGGAAAAGCTTGGCCAACCGCAATCTGATTCGAATTTTTCTTCGGAAGTGAACAACGGTTTACCAGAAAGTTTATCGACATAAATACCTTTTTCAAAGTGATTCCAATATTCATTTTGAAATGGTGGTTCAGTACCGTTTTCTTGAGTTACAAGATATTCAAGATCATTTAATTCATCTTTGTTCTTTTTAAGCATCTTGATTCCCCCAATGGTTTTCTATAAAGTCTTTTCGTCCAGAGCCTTTTTGGTATTGCTCATAATGCATTGGATTTTTCTTGTAGTAATCCTGATGATAAGATTCAGCAGGATAGAAATTTTTGTAAGGTTTAACTGGAGTAATAACTGGTTTGTTAAAGATCATTTGCTCATTCAATTCTTGAATTTTAGCTAAAGCTGCTTTCTTTTGTTCTTCATTATGATAGAAAATAACGGGCTGATAACTTTCTCCGCGGTCAAAAAATTGACCTTTATCATCTGTCGGGTCAAAAGTTTTAAAATAAACGTCCAAGATATTTTCAAATGAAGTGACTTCTGGATCATATTCGATTTGAACTGCTTCTACGTGACCCGTCGTATTTGAGCAAACTTCTTCATAAGTTGGATTTTCTACATGGCCACCACTATATCCTGAAACCACACTTTCAATACCAGGATATGAAGTGAATGGTTTTACCATACACCAGAAACAGCCGCCTGCTAAGGTTGCATATGCCAAAATATTACCTCCATTCAGTATCTAGTTATTCCTTAAGTTACCACGATTATTTAGATTTTTCTATTAGTTTGCTTTCTGCTCGCCTGTATTCTCTTATGAGCGTAGGAAAGTGAGCCCGATAGCGCCTTGGCCTGTATGTGTTGAAATGACAGGAGTCGTATAGCTGAGTTCGTAATCTGTAGTATACTCATCATTTACAAATTGCTGCTTTGCTTTTTCGACAAAGTCCAAAGCATTGGCGTGAGCGATACCGATTTTTTTAAGAGAATGATTTTCTAAGAAGTTAACTAAATCTTTCTTTATAAATTGCAGGCTTGCTTTTTGTGTGCGAGGATTAGACATTAAATTAATACGCCCATCTTCCAAAGTACCTGTCGGCTTTAAGCGCATGATATTACCGATCATACCTTTTGCTTTACCGATACGGCCGCCTTTAATCAATTGTGTCAATTGACCGATAACCACATACACCTTAATGTTGCTTTGCAGATGTTGGACTTTTTCTACTATTTCTTCAGTAGAAAATCCTTCATTCATCCACTCAACAATATGTTCAAGTTGGAAACCTAAACCGTAAGATATTGATTTGGAATCAATGACGGTAACTTTAGAATCTGTCATTTGACTTGCTTGATATGCAGTTTGATAAGTACCGCTCAAACCGGAAGTCATATGAATACTTATAATTTCAGAGCCATCTTTTCCTAATTCATCATACATTTCAATGAATTTACCAATAGGAGGCTGACTCGTTTTAATATCAGCGTCATCCTCGATAAGATGAATCACTTCTTCAGATGAAACTTCGATTTGGTCAATATAAGATTCACCATCAATCGTTAAATTGAGTGGAACTACATGAATGTCATGTTCCTTCAAAAATTCTTGCGGTAAGTCTGATGTGGAATCTGTAACAATTTTCTTGTGCATTTGAAACCCTCCTATTGCTTCTTGCGTACTAAATGTAGAAAAGTATGAGGAATCGTATTCTTCTCATCTAATTCCCCTTTGACTGCTGATTCGACTTCCCAGTCTTCGAAAGTATAAGGCGGGAAAAAAGTATCTCCTTGATACTTATCTTCTATCACCGTGATGTACATATCATCAACTTTATCTATAAATTCTTCAAATAAAGATTGGCCTCCAAAAATAAATACATGGCCAGGCAAATCATAGATTTCATCAAAATCATGGATGACATCCACGCCTTCAGGATGAAACGCAGTATTACGTGTCAATACTACATTACGGCGGTTAGGAAGCGGCCGTCCGATTGACTCGTAAGTGTTGCGTCCCATAACCAGCGTATTGCCGGTAGATAATTTTTTTACATGTTTTAAATCGTTAGGCAGATGCCAAGGTAGTTGGTTGTCTTTGCCTATAATCCTGTTTTGATCATGGGCAACCAAGATGGATAGCGTCATTTAAATATCCCCTTTCGTTTATCTTTAAGTTGAATTGAATGATTTAAACTGCAATTGGAGCTTTAATACCTGGATGTGATTGATAATCGACTATTTCTAAATCTTCATATTGTATATCGAATATAGATTTATTAGTGTTTATTTTAAGTGTCGGCGGATTGAAGCTATCTCTTGCAAGTTGTGTTTGAATTGCATCAATATGATTAGAATAAATATGTGCATCGCCGAAAGTATGCACAAATTCTCCTACCTCTAAGCCGCATTCCTTTGCCACGAGATGAGTAAGCAAGCTGTAACTTGCAATATTGAATGGCACACCTAGAAAGATATCTGCACTTCTTTGATAAAGATGGCAACTTAATTTGCCGTCTTGAACATAAAATTGAAACATCGTATGGCATGGCGGCAAGGCCATATTGTCAATTTCAGATGGATTCCAAGCAGATACAATATGTCGGCGAGAAGTCGGATACTTCTTAATTTGTTCGATAACTGTAGCAAGTTGGTCATAATGTTGTCCATCTGCTCCTACCCAATCACGCCATTGTTTGCCGTAAACATTTCCTAAATCACCATATTTTTCAGCGAATGCATCGTCATTTAAAATGTTTTCTTTAAATTTTTTCATTTCTTCTTGATAGCGTGCGTTGAATTCTGGGTCCTCTAAAGCGCGATGTCCGAAATTCGTCATGTCAGGTCCTGTATAGTCTTCAGATTGGACATATTTCTCAAAAGCCCATTCATTCCAAATATTATTATTGTATTGCAGCAAGTATTTAATATTAGTATCGCCTTTAATAAACCAAATCAATTCAGTAGCTAATAATTTGAATGAGACCTTTTTAGTTGTGAGTAATGGAAATCCTTTAGACAAGTCAAATCTTAATTGATGACCGAATTTAGAAATAGTACCTGTATGTGTGCGATCATCACGTTGATTGCCGATTTCTAGAATTTCTTCACATAAGTCATGGTAAGCTTTATCAAATGGGTTCATATTAAGCCCTCCTCTTATATGTATCTTATTATGAAAAAAAGGGACAAATGATGTAGTGTGAGCCTTCCATCTTTGTCCCCAAACTTTACATAGTTAAAAACGATATCTTAGCAATTTTCGTCAAACATATCTTTAATGTCCATGCAGATATCTTGTATATCTCTACCTTCAATATATTCACGCGGCATAAAATGTTTAAGTTCAGTACCTTTGAATAAAGCGTATGAAGGGCTGGAAGGAACTTGTTGAATATATTCTCTCATCGCTTGTGTAGCTTCTTTATCTTGACCAGCAAACACAGTCACTTTGTGATCAGGTTTTTTATCATTTTGCTCAGCAACGGCCACTGCTGCTGGACGCGCTAAGCCAGCAGCACAACCGCATGTAGAATTGATCACCACAAAAGTTGTTTCATCTTGACCGATATTTTTCATATAATCATTTACTGCGTCTTCAGATTCCAAACTTGTGAAATCGTTTTGAGTCAACTCGCTTCTCATACCTTGAGCCAACTCTTTCATATATGCTTCATATGCATTCATCCAGAACACTCCTTGTAATTATTATAATTTATTTTACATGAATTTTGTAGTTTTGTAATGCGGATGGTTTCTAGAAATTATTTGTTGCGGTTCGCAATTTGCTTCCAGACCGAACCTAATGCTTCATCCCCATTTTCAATACGCGAAATCGCCATCTGAATTTGTAGTTTCACTTCATAAGCATCATCATCTTCATGCGCTTTTAAAGCAGGTAATTGATCTGGTCCGCCCTCATCAAAGATGAACATGGCTGCGCGCCAACGTACTATTTTTTGCGGGTCTGCTAGTGCTTTTTCCATTTCTGGGAGCGCTTCTTTATAGCCCAAATCACTTAAGCCGTCTCCAGCAGTACGTCTGACACCTGGGTTTTTATCGTGCAACCCTTGATAAAGATATGGCAATACTGATTGATCTTCCACCATACTAGCCAGTACTACAGCTTCACGTCGAATTGGTACCTTAGGATGATTTAAGGCAGCTTCTATAAGAGGATAATCCTCTTTAGTAGGCGTAGGGAAAGATTTTAACATTCTTAATTGCGCTTTCCAGTCATCAGCTTGATTAAATTCTTCTAATGTAACGTGTTGATACTGAGTAGTAGGTACCACAATATCTGTATTCAGTGCTTCTTTAAGCATATCGTCTAATTTTTCAGGTGGATAGAGTGCAATGATTTCTTCTTCTACTTCTTTCATGACTTCATCCATTTCGCCATAGCGTTTGCCTAAATCTTCCCATTTACGCATAAATACCACATTATCATCGTCTTTTTGTGCATCTAACATAGTATCCACAAATTGAGTTGGTAATTGTTTACGTTCTTCGTTTTCTGTGGTAGATAATTTAATTTGATACGGGACACCTTTAAATTTGAGTACTTCGGCTTTGATTTCACCGTAATGTGCATCTGGAACGGGTTCATCACTTTGATCCACTCCAGCGTCTTCATTTAGTACATGTGTAATTTTAGGCAATACTTCTTCCCAATTTGCTTTCGGTGTCTTATCTATCGCTAGGAAATCAATAACATAGAAGATTGATTTTACGCCTTCTAATTCTAATAAGTGATTAATAAAGTCTGGTTGTCCTTCTTTCACAGATGTATAAGTGGAGGATTGATTGTCCTCTCTTTGTTTATTTAACACTACTTTCATAGTATTAGGACTTGGTGTCGGTTCTATACGAACGATTTCCATCGAGATTCCCTCCATTTATTGTAATTCGTTTCCAAACTGCTTGATTTGTTTACCTACTGAGCACTCTTCTATGCAAAAATGATGGGCATAGGTTTTACCATTTTCTTTGCGATTATATAATTTAAGTTCACAATTCTTGCAATAAGTATTCAGCAGTTCATCAATAGAATCAAGGGCTTGCTTTTCAGATTTAGTAAAAATAATCGTCACTCCTTTATTAATTAATGCGTTTACGTTACTCGCTTTAAGACGATTAATTTTACGCTTATTATATCACGTATGCGCTATGAGTTCATCTAATCAAAATACCCTTAATTAAAAAGACATTGCATTTATAGTGCAAATTCTTTAGAATATATAAGTTGAGTTTGCGGTTTCTAAACACCCGCATTATCAAAATTTAGGAGGAAAGAATATGTTTTATAATGAAATAATGGGAATTATTGCATTCCTAGTTACCTTTACGTTAATGGTAACGATGTTTAGATTATTTGGAAAGCAAGGCTTAATGGCTTGGGTAGCAATGGGAACGATCATTGCCAATATTCAAGTAATCAAAACAGTAGATATCTTTGCGATATCCGCCACTTTAGGTAATGTCATGTTTGCTTCGATTTATTTAGCAACTGATATTTTAAATGATATTTATGGCAGAAAAGTAGCGAAACGTGCAGTTTGGATGGGCTTTACCTCTTCATTAATTATGATTATTCTAATGCAGCTGTCATTGCATTTCATCCCTGCTCCAGAAGACATGTCTCAAAAGGCCCTCAGTACAATCTTTAATATTGTGCCGAGAATTGCGCTAGGCTCGATTATTGCTTATATCATTGGTCAGCATATTGACGTCTTTATTTTTAATGCTATTAAGAAAGTCTTTAAGTCAGATCGTACTTTTATTGTCAGAGCATATGGCAGTACTATTTTAAGTTCTATTATTGATACAGCATTATTTGTCTGTATCGCCTTTATTGGATTATTGCCAGGAAATGCGGTTTTTGAAATATTTATCACTACTTATGTCTTGAAACTTGTAGCTACTATCTTCAATGTGCCTTTCGGTTATCTTGCGAAATCAATGTATAGAAAAGGTAAAATTCAAGCGAAAGATGAAGGTTATTAATATTCGGGTAAACAAAAATGTAGTAAGACATTGAGGTGAGACTGAAATGGCTAAAATATATTTTGATGCAGCTGTTAAAGGAAATCCAGGGCCTGCTTCAGTTGCGGTTGTGATTGCAGAGGAATCTGAACATCAAATCTATACGAAAGACATCCCTTCAACAGATAACCATTCTGCTGAGTGGGAAGCCTTTATCTACGCGCTTGAATGTGCAAAAGCACAGCATGTAGAGACAGCTTTAGTTGCGACTGATTCAAAATTAGTTGCAGACACTTTGGAAAAAGGCTTTACAAAAAATGAAAAGTTTAAAGCTTATTTATTAGAAGCCGCTAAAAAAATGAAAGATTTTGATCTGTGTTTGATTAATTGGATACCGCGCGCTCAAAATAAAGAAGCGAATCACCATGCCCAACAAGCTCTATATCAGCAATTAAAATAAACAGGATTGAACAAATTGGGTTTCCATTTTGTTCAATCCTGTTTTTGCTTTAGAATGGCATAAATTCTCTATTAATATATTTACTTGAAACTTTCAAATCATGTTCATCGCACACTTGTATCGCGTTGATATAATCGACTTGATATTGCATTTGATTAAATAAAGACTCGATATCTAACGGTACTTCGGTGTGTATTTCGGCAAGCTGCTTGGATAACTTGAGGTCATCCATATGACTGATAATTTTCTTTTGTTGTGCAGGCGTTAAATCTTCAATATGTTGAATGACATTTTCGACCGACTGATATTGTTGAATCAGTTTAAGTGCCGTTTTCTCACCGATTCCTTTCACACCAGGGTATCCGTCTGCGCTGTCCCCCATGAAGGCTTTAATATCAATGAGTTGAAGCGGATTCAAATTATATTCTTGCTGATAGCGTTCTAAATCGTATTGGTTGTAAATATTGAAACCTTTTTTAGTCAGCCAGACTTGAACATTTGGATTAATACATTGCAGAATATCTTTATCTCCGGTTACGATGTAGATCTCATTCTCTTTAGATAAATGGCGACTTAAAGTTCCGATTACATCATCTGCCTCATAATTTTGTACTCCTACATTAATAAAACCAAGTGCTTCTGACATTTCTTTCACTAAATCAAATTGCGGTCTGAGTTCTTCAGGAGGAGCTGGACGGTGTTGTTTATAAGCCGTAAAAACTTCATTTCTGAAAGTTTGTTGTCCCATATCCCAACAAACAGCAATGTGTGTTGGTTGGATGTCCTCTATAGCAGAAAAGATATGTCTGATAAAGCCTTGTACCCCATTTGTAGGTACGCCTTCTCTATTTCTCATATATTGATGATGGATACTTGTAGCATAGAAATGGCGAAATAATAACGCCATTCCATCTACAAGTAGTACTTTGTTACTCATTTAAATATCCTCTTTCTAAGTTATAAAATTGATTTAAGTTGTGTATTTGCATCATCGATTTGCTTAATCAATGATGTATCTATTTTCACTTTAAGCAATTCATCAGCTTGATGATGAATTTCATCAGAAATATCACTGATTTGTGTTTCAGCACTCTGCCCCATCAATTTCACTTGTTGTTCAAGTTGTTGACGTAAAAGATTGATTTCATCTTGCAACAGCTCGACAGTATTCATCGTGATATCTTCTTGGATTTCTTTTTGAGCTTTAGGTTGCAATAAGCGTTTTTTAGATAATTTTCTAGGCAATGCTTGATTCATAGCTTCAAAATCAATATGCAGTGTATCGATAGCATCTTTGTTCATATCGATATTAAAGTGTGGATGAATCAAAATGTGCAAGTGATTTAATTTTTTTTCCACAGGAGCCAGTTGTTCTTCTAGTTGTTGATTAAAGAATTTTTTAATGCGTTCAGCAATTAAAGTCTGTTCCATATAGAGTCTGCCATGAATTTGCTCTAAATAAGTTTTGACAGCGGTACGTTTTTCATCTTCAAAGTCTTTGTTCTTAGTTATCTGTGCATTAAAAACTGTTCGAACTTCATCAAACAATTGTAGCTTTAAGCGTTCATTCAAATGATAAATTTGATCTTCAACTTCATTATAAGTATGTTGCTTAGATGTAGATAAAGTAGTTTCTGGAATAGCACCTTGTTGTTCAATTTCTTGTATTTTAGTTTGACGTTTTTCCATTTCTTGACGATTATTTTGGTAATCCTCGGACATCTCTGTAAAGGATTGACTGATTTGTTCTAATTGTGACTTCATTTGATGTTGCAAGACTACTTTGGATTCAACAGAAGCAAAGTAATCTAAACTTTCTTTGAGTGCGTTAAGACCGCTGTCGCCTTCTTTTAAAGCGCGTCGACTAGACACTGAATAGATTTCTGCAGGCATATTAACTTGGTTCAATGCATCTAATACATAATCTTCAACTGCTTCTAAATCATTATTAGTTTCTGCTAAATCTACAGCATTAATGACCATTTTGAAAGTTTGATTTTCATTTAATTGATTCATTTCTTTCATATATTCAATAAAGGCTTTGTCATTATCTGTAAATGAATGATTGAAATAACTTACATATAATATTAAATCTGAAGATGTAAGGATTTTTTCTGTTTCATTTGAATGACGTTGGTTATTTGAATACAGTCCTAAAGAATCTACAATAATTTTATTTTTCAGCCATTCAATCGGTAATTTTAAATGCACAGTTTCTACAAATGCAGCATAGGCATCTTCTGCACTCCATTTTTTAACTTCATCTTGATTAATATCGTGAGTTAAACCATTCTCTATCATATCTTGATATAAATCCACATGAGATTTTACTGCATTTACGAAAGCTAATTGTTCTTTTTTGAGAGAATTTTTTAAAGCAGTTGTATCCGTAGCTTTAAAATCATTTAAGCTGTCAAAGTGGAATTGCTGAGATTCAACAAGTTGGTTTAATTCAGCTAATAGTTGTTCTTCTTTCTTCAAAGTTATAGCACTTGAATCACCATAAGACAGTTCAGTTGTTGCTGCTGTCGTAGGGTTAGGCGAACTTACAAGATACGTATCTCCGAGTAAAGCATTGATTAAGCTGCTTTTACCTGCACTAAATGTTCCGAATACCCCGATTTTAACAATTTGCTGATCCATTCTATCGATCGCCGCATTTAAATCATCTTTCGTTTGTTGGAAAAGTGGTACAGGTTCGATAATGTCGATACCTTGTTTGATTACTGACAGGTCAATATCCTCTGTTTCTTGATTTGTAACCTCTTTAGTTGCTTTTTCTTGGCGTTCAGGTTGATTAAGTTCCTCTTTAGTATATTTAATTTCCGTACGGTCAATGAGTTTATCCAAAGAATCATCTAAATGAATATAATAATGTTGGTAGTTGTGTGTTTCTAAGGACTCTCGCAATTCGCGCAGTTTAATATATTTTTCATATTCACCATAATCTGCTGATTCATCTTCATCTGCAATATTTTGTGTTTCAGCATATTTTACAGCGTCTTTTAATAATGGTTCTGAATCTTTTTTAATAAAGTTATGAATTGCTTTCACGACATCATCACAAAAGTTCAAGACGTATTGATTGCTGATACTCATTTGTTCTTGATATAAATCTGAAATTAAATTTTCGGGAATTTCATAGTGCTGGTTTAATATAGCTTGGTTGACTGAAGATTGGTTGATGAATCGTGTTAAGAATGACATGTCTTCGCGCATCGGCTGTCTTACTTGCTGATTCACTAAATCTTGCAGTTCCGACATTACTTTATCCAGACGCGCTTGTCGTTCTTCTTCAGTTTTTTTCTTTTTATTAAAAAGCCCGCCGACTTTGAAAGTCTTTACGCGACTCTCTAAATATTCACGAATTTTTTCACGCATTTCATGTGGCATCAGATAAGCATTATCCAGAATTTTTTTGCGTTGATACTTCAAATAGTTAAATAATTTATCAGGATCGTTGAGTAATTGCGCTTCTTCACTCACTGACTTATTTTGCTGAAAATTTAAATAAGCTTGATCAAACTGTGCTTCTTCAATATCTAGAATACTTAATATATCTTGCATCTCTGATTGGATATAAGAGAGTTGGTCATCTGTAATAAATTGTGTAATACGTTGAATGTAATCTTCCATTGACTCACGATGGTTATCTTGTTCGATTAAAAAGTCGGAAAGTTCGTTGATTTGATTTTCAGGATAATCAAATTTTGAGACATAGAAAGTTCTTAATATGTCTAAATCCCACTCATTAATAGCATTTTCGATATTTTGTTTGAAATCTTTAAAGGATAATTCCTCATCATTATGTTTATCAATTTGGTTAATCACAAAAACCACTGGAATGCCTGCATGATTAAGGCGTTTCATAAATTGAAAGTTCATTGCAGATTGAACGTGATTATAATCTACTGTATAGAAAACAATATTACTGGTAAACATAAATTGTTCTGTTGAAGCTTGGTGCATGGATACATTGGAGTCTACTCCAGGTGTATCTTGTAGCGTGAAGCCTTTATTGAATTTATCGGATTCAAATTTAATTTCGACAGACTCAACATCCCCATTTTGTCTGTTTAATTGTTTCACTTCTTCGTAGTCGCTCAACCTTGTATATTTTTGGCCTTCTAAATTAGCGATAATCTCACTCTCATCTGCTACAGAGACAATCGCTGTATTACTAGTTGTAGGCACTGGAGAGCTTGGCAAAATCTCCTGTTCTAATAAAAGATTGATGAGTGTAGACTTCCCTGCTGAAAAGTGCCCCACAAAAGTGAGTGTAAATTGATTTAAATATACTTTTTTAATCACTTGATTAATGATATGTACTAAATCTTCGTGGTTAGACTTTTCTACTTCTTTTTTTAATTTATATAAAATATCTAATTGGTTCGTACTAGACATATATGTTGTTCCCCTTTTTCAATAACGTTGTATTAATTGTATAACAAATGAGACAGACTCTAAAGGATAATTATTTCGGCTGTGCTTAAAAATAAAAAGAGAGTGGACGACGAAATAATTTTAATAACTATTATTTCGATCCCACTCTCTCGAAGTGCATTATACCGCTGGATTTTTATCTTTTTTCATTTGAATATATCTAGAAATACAATAAATGATAATACCTGCCCAAATAAAGATAAAGGTAATTAATTGGTTGGTATTAAATGGTTCTTTGTAGACGAAGATACCGAGTATAAACATTAATGTCGGGCCTATATATTGAATGAATCCCATTAAAGATAATGGTATTCTACGTGCGCCTGCTGAGAAGCTGATAAGCGGTATAGCTGTGATGGCGCCTGAGAACACTAACCATAATGTCGGCATATTGAATCCGACTGATGATTGATGCGTTGTCCAAAGATAAATGATATATATTATCGCAGCAGGTGTAGTCACGATACATTCGTAAGTAATACTGCTGAGCGCGTCTATAGGTACTATTTTTTTCAATAGTCCATAGAATCCAAAGGATAATGCCAATAGTATTGATACGATTGGAAACTCCCCGATTCGGATAGTCATATATAATACGCCGATAACAGCAAGTATGATAGCCAACCATTCCATTTTATTAAAACGTTCTTTTAAAAAGATCATGGCCAAGACGATGCTGACTAAAGGATTAATATAGTAGCCTAAACTGGATTGTAATACATGATTATTATTGACAGCCCAAATAAAAGTCCCCCAATTAATCGTAATAATATAACCTGCTGCCGTCAGAGCTATCAGTTGTTTCATTGTTAATAATTTAATGCTATTTACAAATTGAGAGTATTTACCTATGGCAATGATTAAAACGACCATAAATATCATAGATAAGATGATTCTATAAGCAAGAATCTCAAATGGACCAATATCATTGAGTAATGACCAGTAAATAGGAAGAGTTCCCCATAAAATGTAGGCGATTAAGGAATAAATTACCCCACGCTTAAATTCTTGATTCAATTTTTATCCTCCTATTCAGTTGTATTTATTTTTTATTTGCCCAATATTGATAGTAAGTACATTCAATATAGCCATTGAATAATTTTCTGCGTTTTGTTGCTTTACGCTGAGTTAAAAATTCAAACTCTTTGTTGCTTGTTAAAATATATTCAGATAAGTTGGGATGTTCTTTCATTAACTTTCCAAGATAGCGATACATTTCTTCAACCTCATCACGATCACCAATACGTTCACCGTATGGCGGGTTACCAATTAAAGCAATAGGTTGATCGGTATGGATGTCTAAAGTATTGACATCTTTTACTTCGAAATGAATCATTTCACCTAAACCGACTTCATCTGCATTACGCTTTGCGATTTCAATCATCTCAGGATCGATATCATAAGAATAAACTTCTACTTCTTTGTCGTAATCAGCTTGTTGATCTGCTTCATCGCGTAATTGGTCATATAAACCATCTGGCATGATGTCCCATGATTCTGAGACAAAGCTTCGGTTAAAGCCAGGCGCAATGTTCTGAGCAATCAAACATGCTTCGATTGCAATTGTACCTGAACCGCAAAACGGGTCAATTAATGGCGTATTGCCGTTCCAGTTAGCCAAACGAATCATAGCTGCTGCTAAGGTTTCTTTAATTGGTGCCTCACCTTGCGCTAAACGATAGCCGCGTCTATTCAATCCTGAACCTGAAGTATCAATAGTTAATAACACTTGATCTTTGTGAATTGCGACTTCCACTGGATATTTAGCACCTGTTTCGTCTAACCATCCTTTGTGTGAATATGCATCTTTCAAGCGTTCTACAATTGCTTTTTTAACAATTGCTTGCACGTCTGGAACGCTATGCAAAGTAGATTTGACACTACGTCCTTGTACAGGAAAATTGCCGTCTACAGGGATAATTGTTTCCCAAGGTATACTTTTAGTTTGTTCAAACAGTGAATCAAATTCAGTTGCTTTAAAGCGCCCCATTACTAGACGAACTCTATCGGAAGTACGTAACCAGAGATTACTTTTAGCAATAGCTGTTTCATCACCTTCATAAAATATTCTGCCGTTTTCAACTTCTGTATCATAACCAAGTTCATTCACTTCTTTAGATACAACTGATTCTAAACCCATTGGGCAGACAGCTAATAATTGATACATGTGCGTTTTCCCTTCCTTCTCTATCTTGTTTACTTAACAATTGTAGCAGAGATTAACCTGTTTATGTGGAATGATTCCACTTTTTTAACTCAAATTAAAAAAGCTCTCCTGCACAGGAGAGCTAAACTAGCAATGATATCTCTATAAGCCATGTTCTGTACCTTAGTACTCATCACGTGCACTAGTATGCACTGGTACGCTGGTGGTAACCATCTGTCTGAAATACCGATTTATGCACGGTCATTTCCTTGTTTATACGTTGAATTCCGCTAAACAAGTGCTCCTACCAAATTTGGATTGCTCACTCGAGGGGTTTACCGCGTTCCACCTTTTACATTTCTGCAAAAGCTACGTCACTGTGGCACTTTCAAGCTATTTTAACCTTATCTTGAAGACTTAGGTTATTTCGCTGCCGTCATATTGCCTTGACTTATTGTTTCATCAAGCACGAACACTACAATCAATCTCAGATTGTGTGAGCATGGACTTTCCTCTATATCGCTATAGCGATTACCCGAAATATCACTCTTAAAATTATAACACGGTTGAAGTATCAAGGTAAAGGCAATCTTAAATAGATAAAGTATTCAGATTATGAAATAAATGCTTTGAGATTTATTTGCCGAATACTGCCTTTTCCAAATTAGAAATGCGTTTAAGTATATCCACATTATTCGTACTGCCATTTGATGAAAAATTCTTGTTTTCTTGTGGTCTAGAAGTTGCTACACGTAAACGCAGTTCTTCAAGTTCTTTCTTCAACTTATGGTTCTCTTCATTTAATTTAACGACTTCACTATCTAAGTCAGCCATTTTTTGATAGTCTGCAATGATGTCATCTAGGAATGCATCTACTTCTTCCCTTCTATAGCCTCGGGCAAGAGTTTTTTCGAAATCTTTTTCATAAATATCTTTCGCTGATAATTTTAAAGATACATCTGCCATTTTTTCTCCACCTCATTCGAAACTTTCTTCTTCTGACCACTGCAAATCATTGATGAAAACATTTATTTCATCAAATGTTACAATATCACAAGTATAATTTGTTTGTTCTGCAAAATCAACTAACATTCGCTTGAAGAACTTAGGACTCGCCTCTTGTTCTTCGTCATATAACAATACTGTTATATCAGAGTGTTCCAACATAAACAAATCAGTTTGTTTAAACTGATAAGGTCCTTCATATGGGGCATGGTGAACAGTATCTATAAAATCCGCGTGTGCTGTAATTTGTTGATATTGTAATTGATTTTGTTCATTCCACCGTTCAGTATGGTTTTGAAAAGGTGGGATGACCCCTAGTTTCAACTCAGGGTATTCTTTTTTTAACGCGATGACAACTTCAGCTGCCCACAATTCAATGCCTAATTGACCTTGTATTAATACCCATTCTAAGCCTTCTTCAATCAAAGTTTTAATCTTATTTTCAATAAAGGCTTTTAAATATTTTATTTCAGGTGCATCCTCTTTAAATATATTTAATTCGTAAGATTTATATCCTGTAATATAGGCAGTTTTAACCATATTGCGTTTCACTTTCCTTAATATATTTTAAATCGTATTTCACACTTTTCAATTTTTCCATAAAGATTTTTCTGCTGGTTTTAGCATAGTGACATTCTACAGAAAGTTTTTCAATATTTTGTATCAATATATGATATTTCTTATTATTCATATAAGGAAGCGCAATGACATACTCAGCCTTTCCATTTAATTGAGAAATCAAATTGTCAATTTCTTTAGTAAAAGGTACAACATCTTGGTGAAAAGAATACTGAGTTCCCTCACGTGCTAGCTGGTAGCGTTCTTTCATCGTTTGAGTATATTGGATCAACTGCTGGATAATTGTGTACATCCTCTATTCCTCCTATAACAATAATTTATCACAATGCGTTTTGAACGTCATTTTTGCAAACCCTAGTGATGATAGGCTTGAGTTTGTGTAATGGCAGATTTAACGTTAAAATAAAATGTATACGAAAGAGGTTGGATATCTTCTAATGATTAAAAAATTACTAGAAGTATATTTCAATCTTAGTATATAAATATATTCACAGAGTTTGCATAAAACTGTGAGTACTGTATAATAATTACGGTTTTAGAAACCTGTAGTGTGGTGAAAAAAATGAATTATCCGAATGGTAAGCCATTTAATACAAATAAGACTAAAGTTGGACGCACAAACAACCATCAGTCGAGTAAAATCAAATATGGTGGTCGCGGGATGACTTTGGAAAAGGAAATTGAAATATCCAATGATTACTACCTTTCGATAGGAAAAGCTGTGATTCATAAGAAACCGACACCCGTCCAAATTGTGGACGTTTCTTATCCAAAACGCAGTAAAGCAGTCATCAAAGAAGCTTATTTCCGAACACCTTCTACAACTGATTATAATGGCGTATATAATGGCTATTATATTGATTTCGAAGCAAAAGAAACTAAAAATAAAACTTCTTTTCCTTTAAAGAATATACATGAGCATCAAGTGAAGCATATGAAGTCGGTATATGAACAAAAAGGCATTACCTTCTTATTGATACGTTTCAAAACTTTAGATGAAGTGTATCTATTACCATATGTACCATTTGAATATTTCTGGAAAAGAGCACAGCAAGATATCAAGAAATCTATTACAGTTGAAGAAATCAGAAAAAATGGTTACCATATTCCTTATCAGTATCAACCACGTTTGAATTATCTCAAAGCCGTTGATAAGTTGATATTAGATGAAAGTGAGGACCGCGTATGACGGAAAGAAAAGGGACTGCTAATTCGAATAATAGCAAGTCCGGTAAAAAACAGAATAAAAGTATTAAAAGGACAATCATCAAGATTATCGGCTTTATACTTATTGCCTTTATCGTTTTAGCATTAATTGGCGTTCTTTTATTTGCATATTATGCTTGGAAAGCACCTGCTTTTACAGATGCGAAATTAAAAGACCCGATTCCAGCAAAAATTTACGACAAAAATGGAGATCTTGTTAAAACGCTTGATAACGGTCAAAGACGTGCTCACGTCGAACTGAAAGATGTTCCGCAACATATGAAAGACGCAGTGTTGGCAACCGAAGATAACCGTTTCTATCACCATGGCGCTCTAGACTATAAACGTCTGTTCGGAGCTGTAGGTAAGAATATTACTGGTGGTTTCGGTTCACAAGGGGCTTCAACTTTGACACAACAAGTTGTTAAACGTTCGTTCTTAACAGATCAAAAATCTATTGGACGTAAAGCGCAAGAAGCATACTTATCTTATCGTCTTGAACAAGAATACAGTAAAGACGACATTTTCCAGATTTACTTAAATAAAATCTATTATTCTGATGGTGTGTATGGTGTTAAAGCAGCTGCAAAATATTACTTCGATAAAGACTTGAAAGATTTAAGTCTTCCTGAAGAAGCATATTTAGCTGGTTTACCGCAAGTACCTAACTTGTATAATGTGTATGATCATCCTAAAGAAGCGGAATCACGTAAAGATACAGTATTATACTTAATGCATTACCACCATAGAATTACTAAAGCAGAAATGGAAAAAGCACAAGATACTCCAATCGAGAAAAATCTTGTAAAACGTAATGCTGACCAACGTGCTATTAAGGCTGATGACAAAGATCCAGAAATGGATTCATATGTTAACTTTGTGAAAACAGAACTAATGGCTCATCCTAAGTATAAAGATAAAAACTTGGGCGACATATTAAATAGTGGTGTAAAAATTTACACTAATATGGATGCTAGTGTTCAAAAATCATTGCAAGACCATATTAATAATGGTAATTATTACAAAAATGATGACCAACAAGTCGGTTCTACCATCGTAGACAGTAAAAATGGTGGCCTGGTAGCCATTTCAGGTGGCAGAAACTTTAAAGACGTCGTTGATAGAAACTTAGCTACTGACGCTCACCCTACTGGTTCATCATTAAAACCATTCTTAGCATATGGTCCAGCTATTGAAAATATGCAATGGGCTACAAACCACGCTATCCAAGATGAATCAGAATATATGGTTGACGGCACTACATTCCGAAACTATGATACGAAGAGCCATGGTGTTGTATCTATGTATGACGCTTTAAGACAAAGTTTCAACATTCCAGCGCTTAAAGCTTGGCAACAAACGAAACAAGATGCTGGTGGCGATGCACCTAAGAACTTTGCTAAAAAAGTTGGTCTTGATTACAAAGGTGAAATCGGACCTTCTGAAGTACTTGGTGGTTCATCATCTGAATTCTCACCTACCGATTTAGCTTCAGCCTTTGCAGCATTAGCTAATGGCGGTGAATATAACCAAGCACATGCAATTACAAAAGTTGTAGATCAAGATGGTGCTACAACAGAATTTGATTGGAAACATCATAAAGCAATGCAAGATTATACAGCATATATGCTTTCTGAAGTCTTGAAAGGTACATTTGAAGCTTGGGGTTCTGCATATGGACACGGCGTTTCAGGTGTTAACCTTGCAGCTAAGACTGGTACTGGTACTTACGGCAGCGAAGCTTACCAACAATACAACTTGCCTGATGATGCAGCGAAAGATGTTTGGATTAATGGTTTCACTCCTAAATACTCAATGTCAGTATGGATGGGCTTCAATAAAGTAAAAGATTATGGTGAAAATTCATTTGTTGGTCACAGCGAACAAGAATATCCTCAATACTTGCTTGAAGATGTAATGTCTGATATCAGTCCACGAGACGGAGCAGACTTCAAAAAACCATCATCTGTTGATGGATCAAGCAAAGAAAATTTATCTGTTGCAGGCCATCCAGACAATGATACTACTGGCAGAAAAGTCAATAGTAATGGTTCTGTTGGAGGCAACTCAAGTGGCAGCAGTAATAATTCAAGTCAGCAAGGTAATAACAATGGCCAAGGCAATAACAACCGACAAGGTAACAATAGCGGCCAAGGCAATAGTCAACAAGGCAACAACCAACAAGGTAATAACAATCAAAGCGGTGGAAATGCATTAACAAAATTCTTTAACCTTAATGCAATTTTCAATAATAAAGCTTCATAACAAAAAAGTGCAGTAGCTAGTTGAAAATCTAGCACTGCACTTTTTTATTGCTTACGATGTGATTGTCTTACTTTGTAGGCGGCATTCATTTTAATCAGTTCCGAAACTAAAGTTTTCATTTGACGGTATCCCATAAAATGGTGACGACGTTCTTGTATATAATCAAAACGTTCTTTGAAATTAATAGGCACAATCGGATAATTTTCAATTTCTTCAAAATTAATAACCGAAATATTATTAATTTGACAGAAGTAATTTTGAATTAAATCTAAGTAATCATCGAGTTGGCTTTTCCCTTCCGGAGAAGTCAATTTTTTATTTTTAGCAATCTGATCCAAAATCACTTCTTTTTCTTCGAAGTCAGCTTTTGTAATCATTAGCATTTCCCCCCTATGATTGAGCAGCTTCTTGCTTAATTTTTTGTCTATAACGTTTTTGCCCTTCTCTACAATCATCGAATAACGGACAAACATCACATTTAGGAGCGCGTGCTAAACAATGATAACGCCCAAAAAATATGAGTTGATGATGGCTCTTGGTCCATCTATCTTTAGGTATAATAGAACAAAGTCTGTTTTCAACTTCTTTCACACTATCTTTCCAGCGACAAATACCTAATCTCTTAGAAACTCTTTCAACATGAGTATCCACTGCTAAAGCGGGTTCGCCGAATGCCACACTCATCACTACATTTGCCGTCTTTCTCCCTACACCCGCTAAACTTTCTAAGTCAGTTCGGTTGTGCGGAATTTTGCCATCAAATTTATCAATTAGGGAACGACAAAGTTTTTGTATATTCTTAGCTTTATTACGGTATAAACCAATTGAGCGGATGTCTTGTTCTAATTCATTAAGATTCACATCTAGGTAGTCTTGAGGAGTTTGATACTTTTTAAATAAATGAGCTGTGACTTTATTGACTAGCACATCAGTACACTGCGCAGATAACAATACAGCTATAGTTAATTCAAAGGGATTGTTATGCTTTAATTCGCATTCTGCATCAGGAAACATGTCAGCGATGACATCTATCATACTTAAAGCTTTTTTCTTGCTTAACATACATTTAATTCCCCTCTCCATTCAACCAGTCAAATTTAGGGATATTTTTCACGGTATGCTTCATCTGAGGTGTAGTATATTGCTGGCTGATTTTTTTAGAATCATCTACGGTTTTGACATTATGTTTTTTCCAGTTCAGAAGGATACGGTCGATATACTTGAAGTTAACTTTATCTAGACTTAAAGCTTCATTTACGGCTGCTTGTATGACTGATATATCGTGTTTATCCACGTCTATCCATTGATTTAAAGTATCAATTTCAATTGGTGAAAGTGGTCTTCCGAAAGATTGTTCAATAAATTGAAACAGCTCTTTGAAAGCTTCCTTATCATCGTTTTGTTTATCATTTAACTCTTGCGCTTGCAGTATTTTATTAAATGCTTGATAAAAACCCTCTAAGTCCATAAATTCTGCAAATCTTCCGTCTTCATCCTTTTGTACGGTAAGATTGAACAGCCCAAGTTGAATTAAATGCTGAATTACAGTAGTAATTTCACGTTCTTTCATCGTTGTACCTTGACTTAAGTACTGAATAGAAGGTTGTTTATTTGAATGTTCATTTTCATAAATTAACTTTAATAATATGACTAAATCTGTTTCAGTCAGACCTAGTTCATAATAATGATCCAACAGCTCTCTTCTGATAACGACAGGTCGTTTTCTTAAAAAATCAATATTCAAATACGCTTCCCCTTTCTAGATTTTTCATCTATTTAAAAGAGTCCAGTCGAATGACTTATAGATATATCATTTGACTGGACCGTTATATAATTTATATTTAACTATTAGATATTATGGGTACAAACGATTTAATAAACGTGGGAATGGTGCAGTTTCTCTAACGTGTTCAACGCCAGAAATCCATGCCACTGTTCTTTCTAAACCTAAACCGAAACCACTATGCGGCACTGAACCGTAACGACGCAAATCTAAATAATAGTTGTAACTTTCACGATCTAATTGGTGCTCTTCAATACGTTGTTCTAATAAATCTAAATCGTTAATACGTTCTGAACCGCCAATAATTTCACCATAACCTTCTGGAGCAATCAAATCTGCACACAATACAGTATCCTCATTTTCAGGATTTGGTTGCATATAGAATGGTTTGATTTTAGTTGGATAATTTGTGATGAAAACAGGCAAATCAAAATGATTAGCAATTGCTGTTTCATGTGGTGCACCAAAATCTTCGCCCCATTCGATATCATCGAAGCCTTGTTCTTTCAAGTATTCAATGGCATCATCGTAAGAAATACGTGGGAATGGTGTTTGAACTTTTTCTAATTTAGAAGTATCTCTGTCTAAAATTTTCAATTCAAGTTCGCAATTTTTAAGTACAGATTGAACGACATGTGTAACATATTGTTCTTGGACTTCTAAACTGTCAGCATGTTCATAGAATGCCATTTCGCCTTCAATCATCCAAAATTCGATTAAGTGACGACGAGTTTTAGATTTCTCTGCACGGAAAGTCGGTCCGAATGAGAAAACTTTGCCATAAGCCATAGCTGCAGCTTCAAGGTATAATTGTCCACTTTGAGATAAGAAAGCATCTTCATCAAAGTATTTTGTATGGAATAATTCACTTGTACCTTCTGGTGCACTTGCTGTTAAAATTGGCGGATCAATTTTTACGAAACCAGTGCCATGGAAAAATTCATAAGTGGCACGAATAATTTCATTACGAATTTTCATTACTGCATGTTGTTTTTTTGAACGTAACCATAAATGACGATGATCCATTAAGAATTCAGTACCGTGATTTTTTGGTGTAATCGGATAATCATGTGCTTCTTGAATGACCTCAATTGATTTGACTTGCATTTCATAGCCTAAATCTGAGCGATTATCCTCTGAAATGGTACCTGTCACGTAAAGTGAAGATTCTTGAGTAATATTTTTAGCAGTAGCAAATGTTTCTTCATCGACTTCTGATTTTACTACTACGCCTTGCATGAATCCTGTACCGTCACGCAGTTGTAAGAATGCAATCTTACCGCTAGAGCGTTTATTATGCAGCCAAGCACCAATAGTGACTTCTTGGCCGATATGATTCTTAGCATCTTTAATTGTAGTCTTCATAACCAAACTCCTATACTTCATTTGTATTATTTTAAGCTCTTTAATTATAGAACTTTATCTCGGGACAATGAAATAATTTCAATTCAATATTATTTCTGTTCCCTTTCATTCTACGTTTTATTAATTCAAACCCGACCTTATTTTATCAAAATTATGCCATTACTGCTAGTTGCTAATTTTTACTGAGCTTTTAATTTCTTTAAAATTTTGCCGAATTGTTGAATGTTGCCATTCACTTTTTTAAATGATTCTAAGGCTTGAGTGAAAAAGTGTTGATAATTGCTTTTTATCAAACGGTCATCAAAAGACACCACAATACCTTTATCTTGTTCATTTCTAATTAAACGGCCTAAGCCTTGTCTAAAACGAATCACCGCATCTGGTAATACATAGTCTTTAAAAGTTGAAACAAATTCAGAATCCATAAGCCAATATTTAGTGTTGTTTTGATTCATAAACGGCAACTTCGCTATCATCACACATTTAATGCCTTCTCCTTGAAAATCAAAGCCTTCGAAGAAAGTACCGGTACCTAGTAAAATCGATTTATCAAAATTATTGAACTGCTGGGCAATTTTATAATTTTGATTATTGTTTTGTTGTGAAAGAATAATATAATCTTCAAAATCAGGTAATTCATTCAGCAGTTCTTGTACGTGATACATCATTTTGTAACTTGTAAAGAGCACTAAACACTTAGATTGTGTTTCATTCACATACTCACTGATATAACTCACAATCGCATGCTCATATTTCTCTACATCCTTATAGTGATAAGGTGCTACATCACTTGGAATGAATATAGTTGCCTTATTATCGTTTTTAACGACGTCATCGATAATAAAGGTATTAAAGTGTTCATCTTCTTTAAACCAATTTTTAAATGAATCAAATGAGCGATTAAATGTAAGGGTGCCAGAAATAAAGGTAAGCGCATTGAATTTATCTAATATACGTTCTGTTAATATTTCTCTTACTTTATAATCTTTAACATAAATTGTAATTGTTGATTTTTGTTCTAAGTTTTTAATAGATAAGAAACAAGTATGGTCGTCTTTCAGACTCTGTTCGATGGCACGAAAATGATCATTTAAATATAAGAGATGTTTGCGAATAGATTTAATTGTTTTATGACTCATTCCATTAAAATATTCTAGTGTTAAATTAAGGCTGTGAATAATTTCATGGATATCTTTTAAAATTGGTGCAGTATCAAAATCGTTCACAAAATGTATTTTATGATTATCATCATCATGAATATCTGAATCATGAATGATATCAAAGATAGTTGTAAACAGTTTTTCATTAAGTTCGTGAATGTCGTTGATAGCATTCTTTAATCCGAAAATATCAATCGGTGGGATATCTAATCTTTCTAGAATCCGTTTTTGTTCTAAATTATCTACTGCTTTTAATAATTTTTCATTTTCAGTTTTACCAATAAGACCTAATTGATATTTAATATCAGAGTAACTCAATTCATTAGTTACTTGATCTAAAGCATAATCAGGTAAGCGATGTGCTTCATCTACTATACAATCTTCAAATAATTGATAAATCTTATTTTCTTGTGAAGCGTGAATTAAATGTGCATGATTGGTAATACCGATTTGAATATTTTGAGCATTTCTTTTTAAGAAATTATAGTAATGGATATCATTACGAACAGGTACATAAGTTTCTGCTTTTTGTTCTAAATACATCTTTTGTCCGCCCTTGAGATTCAATTCTTGAATATCTCCTGTTTCTGTTTGGGTAATCCACACTAGTAATTCCATTTTTAATAGTGAAACATCATAATTTTGTGTTTCATCTTTTAGAATTTGACTGATTAAACCTAAAGAAATATAATCTTTTCTGCTTTTAATAATTGCAGCATTAATACGGTATCCTAATACTTGTTCAAGTGTCGGAATGTCTTGTTCCAATAACTGATTTTGCAATAACTTTGTATTAGTTGAAATCATCACATGTTGTTTTGTTTCAATATTGTACATCAATGCTGCTATTAAATAGGCTAATGATTTACCTGAACCTAGAGGTGCTTCTATCAGTGCTTTTTCACTATGCATCAGCTGATCTAATATCGTTTCAGCCAAATATAACTGTTGAGGACGGAAAGTGTAACCTAAGGCTTCAATCACCCTATTATAAAAAGTTTCAGTTGAACCTTCAAAGTCAACTGACGGCGACTTTAAATCTTTTTGTTTCTTATAAATAATTTGCTCAAATTGGTCAAATTCCTTACCTAATGGTTGCGTCTCTCTTTGGCGCACCATTTCGAATATGACATCATGCAACTGATATTTTAAATCTTTACTGAGGTAATAAAGTTGTTTCAAGGTATCAGTTGGCAAATCATACAACACTTCAAATGCTTTAATCATCAATTTAGCAGTTGTAGCAGCATCTTCATCAGCTCGATGCGCATTCTCTAGCGGTATATCATGATATTCTGCTAACTCACTAAGTTGGTAGCTTTTATCTGTAGGAAAAGCAACTTTAAAGAGTTCTACCGTATCAATCACTTTTCTAGGCTGATAAGAAATGTTGCATCTCTTAAAAGCTCTCTTCAAGAACGTCAAATCAAAGGCTACATTATGTGCAACGAATACACTATCTTTCATTAAGTCGTATACTTCCTCAGCTATCTCATTAAAATAAGGTGCTTGAGTCAGCATCTGATCTTCAATAGAGGTAAGTGCCTGTATAAAAGGCGGTATTTCTAAGTCAGTTTTAATTAACGAGTGATAGGAACCGACAATTTCGAAGTCTTTAACAAAAGTGATTCCGATTTGTATGATATCATCGTAATCCTTTTGATTACCGGTTGTTTCTAAATCTACCACTGCATAACTTGTATGACTCACATTATCGCCTCCTTTCTATAAATCTATATCTGCACTCATTAAGCGATGTTTTTCGCCTTGCTCATCTTCTACAAGTAAAAAGCCGTCTTTATCAATACTGATAGCTTTACCTGAGAATTGTGATTCATTCTCTGTAAACTTCAATTTTCTATTCCAGATATTAGAATGTTCGATATATTCTTCGCGAATAGATTCGAATGGCACGGTTAAGAATTGAATATAGCGCGTTTTCATATTTTCTAATAATAAAGTTAAAAATGCATAACGATCTATTTTTTCATCCGCATGATTATAAATACTTGTTGCACGGTGCGCAATTTCTTGCGGAAACTCACTTGCTTCTTGATTCATATTAATTCCTATTCCACAAATAACGGCTTCAATACCATCACTATTCGCTGACATTTCAGTTAGAAAGCCACATACTTTTTTGGGGCCAATATAGATATCATTCGGCCATTTTACAGCAACTTCATCTTTAGAGAAAGCTTGTATCGTTTCTCTGATTGCCAGTGCCATAAATAAATTGAAAGTTGTAATCATAGAAAATGGAACATTAGGACGAAACACTGCGCTCATCCATAGCCCTTTACCTTTAGCAGAGTCCCATGGTCTGTTAAAGCGGCCTCGTCCTTTAGTTTGTTCATTACTCAATACTAAAATGGCATCATGATTGCCTACCAATTTCTGCTTGGCAGCCAGTTGTGTTGAGTCGATAGTAGGATAAACAAAAGTTTCTTGAAAGAAACCATGTTTGGCAGTGATTTTTTCTACAATGCCAGGATACCAAGTATCAGCAAGTTGCTGAAGCTGATGTCCTTTATGGTTTACCGAATTAATTTCACAGCCTTCTGCTTTTAATTGATCGATAATTTTCTTAACTGAAGTGCGTGAGATATTTAATTGTTCCGCAATATATTGACCAGATACATATTCTGGTTGGTTTTCATGTAATATTTGTACGACATCTTGACTATATTTCGACATGTGTTTTCACCCAATTTACAATTTCACTTTTTTGGTTAGGCACCTCTTGGTTAATAATTGCGCATTCTATTTTTCTTAGTACCTCTTTTAACCAAGGGCCGCCCTTTAAGTCTAAAGCCTCTAATATATCTTTACCATTAACCATCATATCACTACGTTGGTGGATAATTAAATTTTGATCTATTTCTTTTAAGGTTTCATAGTTAAAGATTAAGGGATGGCTCAATTCCACCTCATTAGCGCTTAAAGTATTGCTCATATCTAGTATATAAGATAGGGCAGAGATACCATAATCATAAACGAAAACGCGTAAATCTTTTTTCGTTTTAATATTTGGTAATGCTTCAAAGATACTGATAAATTGATGGATTGCTTTCTTACTATCATTACTAATCTTTAGTTGTGACAATGCAACGTCAATGGGTTCTTTAAAAAGCAGTAATGCGATGAGCAATTCAAATTTGATAGGATTCTTCACTTTAATTGCTGCTGTGTTAAATGCTTTGAAAAAAGGAACAAATTTGAAAAAATCTAGTTGATTGAGTAAAGGATAAACCAGTGGCGCATCAATACCTTCTAATAATTTACGCAGCTCAACAATAATACGTTCGATTGATAAAAATTCTGTATCCGCCACTTTATCTGCCATTGCTTGGTAAGTGGCAGAATCGATTTGAAATTGCAATTGAGATTTAAAACGCAACCCCCGTAGAATACGTAAAGCATCCTCATCGAAACGTTCTTCAGCATTACCCACTGTTTTAATAACTTTATTTTTTATATCATTATAGCCATTAAAGTAATCTTTGATTTCAAAATGTTCATCCATGGCAATAGCGTTTATAGTAAAATCACGACGTTCAACATCTTGATACAAATCTCTCACAAAACGGACTTCGCTTGGTCTGCGATGATCTTTGTATTCTCCTTCAGCTCTGAAAGTGGTCACTTCATAATTCTCATAGTTATATACCACATTTATAGTCCCATGCTCTTTTCCGATTGGAATAGTATGCTCGAATATGGCTTCTATCTCTTCAGGAGCAGCGCTCGTTGTAATATCAATATCATGAATAGGACGGCCCATTAAATAATCACGTACAGAGCCGCCTACGTAATATGCTTCATAACCGCTATCTTGAATTTGTTGTAAAATTGGAGCTGATTGTAAAAATAAATCTTTATTCATCATTATTCCTCTAACATTTGTTTATAGTAATATTCATATTGATCAGCAATAAAGTCTGAATTAAAACGTTCAGCTATATCAGCTAACATATTTTCGCGCATTTCTGCATAGAGCGCTTCGTCTGTTAATAACTGAATTGCATACTGGCTTGCACGTTCGCTGTCGCCGATATCAACCACAAAGCCAGTTTCCTTATGTTTAATTACTTCTTTAATGCCTCCTGCTGTGGAACCTATAGGGACTACCCCTGTCTTCATTGCTTCAAGAAGAGTCAAACCGAAGCTTTCTTTTTCACTGAGGAGTAAAACTAAATCAGACATTTGATAAAATTGGTTAACAAATTCTTGTTTTCCTAAAAATAGTACATCGTCTAAAACACCTAAGTCGCGTGCAAGACGTTTCATTTCCATTAATTCCGGACCATCTCCTAAGAGGAGTAATTTGGAAGGAATTTTATCATGTACCTTTTTAAAAGTTTCTAAAATAGTATCGATACGTTTAACTTGTCGGAAATTAGAAACGTGAATCAATACTTTTTCATCTGAAGCAATCCCGTACAATTCTTTTAATTTCTCATTTCGCTGTGTTGGAAAATCAATCTCACGTACAAAGTTATAGATGGGTATGATTTCCTTTTTGGTACCTATAATATCTTGAGTTTGTTTAGCTAAAGATTGGCTGACACTTGTCACTACATCACTATTTTCAATCCCGAATTTGATTGCATCCTTTAAAGAATGATCATAGCCGAGTACCGTGATGTCTGTACCATGTAGTGTAGTCATGATTTTGACATCTTTACCGGACATTTGACGGCCTAATATACCGCAAATCGCATGAGGCACCGCATAGTGCATATGCAAGATATCTAAGTCATATTCTTTAATAACTGAAGCGATTTTAGTGCTGAGACTAATATCATAAGGTGGATATTGAAATACCGCATATTGATTGACTTCAACTTGGTGGAAAGTAATGTTTGGAAGCGGTTTTCGTATACGAAACGGCAGATTTGAAGTAATAAAGTGCACATCGTGGCCTCGTTCTGCAAGTATTATCCCAAGTTCAGTAGCAATAATGCCTGAACCTCCCATAGATGGATAACATGTGATTCCTATTTTCATTTCTTCGTGACTCTCCTTTATATATCTTTACTTACGTTCAAAGCGATTTTTATCACGCGTATTAAACTTTTCCATAGTTTCATTAAAACTTTCTGTCATATCAATATCCAGAGAGTTAGCAATGCATAATAATACAAATAAATTATCGCCTAGTTCAGCTTTAATTGTATTTTCTTCTTCTGTATCTTTCTTTTTCTTTTCTCCGTAGACATGATTGATTTCTCGAGCCAACTCGCCTACTTCTTCAGTCAAGCGAGCTAAGTTAGCAAGTGGTGAGAAGTAACCTGCTTTAAATTGACCTATGTACTGATCAACTTCTTTTTGCATTTCTTCCATTGATTTCATTCTCAATCATCTCCTTTTTCTAATATTTATAGTATATCTCATATTTTTTAGATATGCATTTTTAGCGGATTTTAAGCAGATAAAAAGCCCTGTCATTTTACTGACAAGGCTTGAATATGCGTATTAAGTTTTAATTATCACTTGAACGCGCAATTAAGATAAATCTTAAGAGCTCAGCTACAGCAACAGCAGTTGAAGCAACATATGTCATTGCAGCGGCTGTGAGTACTTTACGCGCATGTTTGTATTCTTTGTCATTAACGATGTGCAAACTTTGAATATTTCTCATTGCACGTTTACTTGCATCGAATTCTACAGGCAAGGTAATAATTGAAAACAGTACTGCGAAAGCCATTAGGAAAATACCAATCCATAAAGCTGTAGTACCAATTGCCATTCTCATCGATGTCAAAATGATACCTGCCATAATCAAGAGATATGATAAGTTACTTCCGATGTTTGCTAATGGGAACAAAGCATTTCTAAAGCGCAAGAAGAAATATCCTTGCTGATGCTGAATAGCATGTCCCACTTCGTGTGCTGCTACAGCAGTACCAGCAACAGATGGACGACTGTAGTTCGCAGGAGATAAACGAATTACTTTTTTAGATGGGTCATAATGGTCTGATAAGAAACCTTCGCCTTCTAAAACATCTACATCATTTATACCATTGGCGCTCAAAATTTCTTCAGCCACTTCTCGTCCAGTTTTGCCGCTTGTAGAACGAACTTGTGAATATTTTTCATAAGTTGATTTAACTTTGTGCTGCGCCCACATCGGTAAAATCATTAATATAACAAAATAAATAATAAGACTAACGAAAGACAAAATTCTCACTCCTTTATAACATTATTTTACTGAGAACGTAAAGGTTGGTCAAACAATTTGTGCTGTATCCACTTTCTTAAACAGAAGTATAATATTATACTGATACTGCTTAAAATAAAAGCAATATACGCTACTAATTCAAGATGCGCATCTATGAATGGATAAAATGGAAATTGCATAAAGACATAATCTATTAAATCATTATGGAAAATCCATACCACCGCTACGAGTCCTCCTAGCAAAGTAATCTTAAATCTTGGATAGAAAATAATCGCTTCCATCGCCATGATGCCATGAGAAATCAAGAGCATCAAACCGTTAATCGAAACCTCGTTATATTGATAGAATAAAATGAGATTCATAATGACGGCCCAAACACCGTACTTGATTAATGTAGTAAAGGCTAGCGCTTCTATTACGGAACTATTCTTTCCGAATAAGAATAGCGCTAAAGCAATACATAAAAATAGTGATGCTGTAGGACTGTCAGGTATAAAGATTTGAAAATACCACGGTGCGGTCTTCAGTTGGTTCCCGTACCAAATATAGCCATAAATTGTTCCTAGGATATTGCATATTAAAGCAAATAAAAGAAATGGACGAGAATATAACGCCCATCTCCACCAATTCATTAAGGTCATAATTTTAGTCCTTTGTTGGAAAGTTGATAGATTTTGATTTTAAAGTATTCAACAAATGCGACACTCTGTAGAAGTATTCGGAATCATGAATTTGCAAGCTGACATCGATGGTATTTTGCAAACGGTTAATTAACGATATTTCAGCTTGCGGTGTCATAGTTACTGCATATAAGTCATGCAAGTGCAAAGAATAGTCAGGAGATATTAACAACTGAGATAAGAGTATTTCGTCCATTCTAGCGTCTCTTTGCGGTAAATTAATTTTAATATCAAACTTTGGAAACTGATAAGCAATATGTCTGAATATCTCATTCGTATTTCTATAGTTTATTTGATTGTCATAATACTGTATTGCTGTTTCTCGCGTATCTAAAACAGAAAGTTCAAGTGTATGATGATTGGGTATAGGTTGGTCAACAAAATAAATATTATCTAATCGTCTGAAATCGGATTTTATGAGATTGAGCAACCATACACTGATTCTGGACTTGAATTTATATTGAAATAATAAGTATTCAATGAAATTCCTTTTCTTTAAACTAAGCGCTTCGTTATCAATCATTTTTTATTCACCAACATCTTAATATAATTGGAGACGTTCTGCTTCTTGCTGCCATTCATCATTATTTGGATCTAATTCTAATAATTGAGGCAACAATACTTTAGCCTGTTCGATTTGACCAGTTTCGATAAGGAAGAAATAATAATCACCAAGGAAATCAGGATTATTTTCATAAGTTGGTTTAGCCATATCAAAGAAATGCTGTGCCTCTTTATCTCTTTCTTCTGCACCTAAGGCATAGGCTAAATTCCACATAAATCTCGGGTCTAAATCGTCCTCGTCAGCAAATTGCATCAACGAAATAATACCTTCATTATTTTCTTGCGTTCGATATAGACTGCTTAATTCTATTAAAGGCTCTTGATAAGAACTATCAAGTTCCAGTGCTTTAAGTAAATGCTCTATACCCTCTTCTTGGTTGCCGTGATCTATTTCGATTTTACCTGTAGAAAGCATTAATTCTTTGTAGAACTGATTAAGACGCAAGCCTTCGTTACCTACTTCTATTGCAGATTTATAATCTTTTTGCTGCAAGTAAAGTTGTTGAATATAGAAGTAACCTTGCATAAAATCAGGATCTTTATCCATTAAGGTACCCATAATTTTAACGGCTTCTTGCAATAAATCATTTTTTTCATAAGCCAGTGCTTTCTTCATATAATCTTCAGAGGTCATATCCTGTTCTGAGATTTCATCGTAAAGTTTAACAGCGTCATCATAGTTGCCGCTTTGTAACGCACTATCAGCTAAACGAGCGTACAAGTTTACACCGTTGACCATATATTCTCCTGTTTCGAGAACTGTTTCATATTCAGCAGATGCACGTAGATATTGTCCATCAAAGTACATAAGTTCTGCTAAAGCAAAATGCAAGACAGGATCGTTAGGCTCAAGTTCAATCGCTTCTTCGATTTTATCAATCGCTACTTCCAACATATTAATTTGTTGATACAAATCTGCTTCTAACATTAATCTTTCAGTAGTCAATTCCGCTTGACTGAGATGTTCTAAAGCTTCATCTGTTTTGTCTTCTGCTATTAATCCCTCAATAAAATAACTTAACAATTCTGTTTCGTCAGGGAATTTATTATAAAGTGCGCGGAACACTTCTAATCCTTGTGGAGTTAAACCATAATTATACAGCGTTTCTCCAAGTAAGAATAAAGTATCATCATCTGCTGTAGAAATCGCTTGTTCTACTCGACTATCCAGATTATCTATTTTTTGAAGATGAATATCATCGATTAATTTATTTGTGTCTTCCATCATATTATCCTTTCTGAGAAATCGATTTTAGTAGAGGTAAGAATTCAGGGAACGATGTGTTGACTGAATTGAAATTTTTAATGCTCAGAGCTTCTTCGCCTAACAAAGAAGCAATCGCGAGCGTCATCCCTATACGGTGATCCGTATAAGAGCTGACTTCAGCTGCATGCTCAAATTGAGACGGATGAATAATGAACCCATCATTGGTTGGATGTACTTCAAAACCGAGCAGCCCTAATTCATCTGACGTCGTTGTTATACGGTTTGTTTCTTTGAATTTCAATTCCTCAGCGTCTTTAATGACACTAGAACCGTTTGCCTGCGTACATAAAAGCGCTACGACAGGAATTTCATCAATTGCACGGGTAATCAGTTCGCCAGAAAGCTTAGCGGGTTGTAAGTTTGGTGTATATTGAATACGAATTGAAGCGGTAGGTTCCGCAGTTTGTGTTTCATTAATAATTTCAATGTTACCTTTCATTTCTTTCACAATATCAATAATACCCGAGCGTGTTGAATTCATGCCTACATTATGAATTGTAATATCACTACCGGGCGTAATCAATGCAGCTACAATAAAGAATGCAGCTGATGAAATATCGCCAGGAACAGTAAAATCTTCGGCTTGGATGGATGTGATAGCGTTTGGAACAGTTTCAATATGCATGCCGTCCACTTTTAACGGAATATGGTAATGCTCAAACATAGTTTCTGTATGGTTCCGTGTAATCCCTATCTCTGTAATACTGGATTGAGTTGCTGAAAAAAGACTAGCGAATAAGATGGCGCTCTTTACCTGGGCGCTGGCTACAGGCATTTTATAATCGATGCCATGTAATTCAGCTTTATTGATTACAAGTGGCGTATAGTTGTTATCTATTCCTTCGATTGCAGCTCCCATCTCTGTTAACGGCTGAATAATACGATTCATAGGGCGTTTGCCAATTGATTCATCACCTGAAAGTACAGATGGTATCCCAAGACCGCTTAATAAGCCAGCCATAATTCGCGTAGTTGTTCCAGAGTTGCCAGTATATAATGCTTGGTGAGGCGTTTGGAATTTTTGATATCCAGGAGAAGTGACGACTACTTGATTGTCTTGAATATCGAAATCCACACCTAATAATTCAAAGATTTTCATCGTTCTCAAACAATCTTCGGCAAGAAGCGGTTTTTTAATGACAGATTGTCCCTTTGCTAAGGAGCTTAACATGATTGCACGATGTGTCATTGATTTATCTCCAGGAACTTCGAATTCCCCTTTCAAGGGTCCTGTTAAGTTTATGGTTTCAGTTTTAGTCATTCATTTCACTCACTTTAGGTAATTTTGTAAGGTATAAAAAGCTTTCTCGATGGTATCTTTCTCTACGTGTGTCACTTCAGGTTGGCCAATTTCTTTTAATAATACCATCTGAATACCAGTTGCATCATTTTTCTTATCTTTCGACATTAATTTAAAGATAGCCTCGAAATTACTATTTAAAACTGTATTTAAGGGATAATCAAGTGCTTCAAAATAATTAATGTAATGTTGGATATCAAAATCTGTAGCCAATATTTCATTTGCGACAACAAATTGATACAAGATGCCAATCATTACCGCATGGCCATGAGGTATCTTTTGCTCATATTCTATCGCATGACCGAATGTATGTCCTAAATTTAGAAATTTACGCAGACCTTTTTCGCGTTCATCTTGTACCACGATATCTAATTTAGTTTGAATGCCTTTAAGCAAGAATGCATCCATATCTTGTAACGAAGCAAGCGCCGCTTTATCTGGAAAGGCTGCTTCAATTGCTCTTTGATCTTGCTCTCCATTAAGAAGTGCATGTTTGTACACTTCAGCGTAGCCACTAGATATTTCGGTATAAGGCAAAGTTTCTAAGAAATCTAAATCATATAAAACGGCTTTAGGACGATAGAATGCGCCGACTAAGTTTTTACCTTGTGGAGTATTAATGCCTACTTTGCCTCCTACACTTGAATCGTGTGCTAATATCGTTGTCGGTACTTGAATAAAGTCCACACCTCGAAGTAAAGTTGCAGCCACAAATCCTGCAAAGTCACCTGTCACGCCGCCTCCTATAGCAACAATACAAGTATTTCTGGTAATCCCTTGTTCTAAGATGTGTTCAATTATATGTTGGTAGACTGGAAATGTTTTAGTCGTTTCATTACCTTCAACTTTCAAGATATGTGTGAACTGTTCAGTTTGGGTAGAAGACAAAGCTTGTTGTATTTTTTTCGGTACCGCCTTTTCAACATTTTTATCCACTATAAAAACAACATCACGATATGCAGAGAGCAGTTGATTTAATTCGGAAATCGCATTGTGATTGATGATTATCGGATAGTTATTATCCTTATAAGTTGTCATTAATTGCATTAGCATTCACCTGTTTTTTAAAATTCAATATTGCGCAGACGTCTCTCGTTTACTTGCTGTTCTAATTGTTCCATATAATTAGATTGGAATTCTTCTAATAAGGTTTTAGTGATTTCAAATGCTACAGCATGTTCGCATACAATACTTGCTGCAGGCACAGCACAACTATCAGAACGCTCGATAGTAGCTTTGAAGGGTTCTTTAGTTTCTATATCTACAGAAGCCAATGGTTTATAAAGTGTAGGAATAGGCTTCATCACGCCATTCACTACGATAGGCATACCATTACTCATACCGCCTTCTAATCCGCCTAAATGATTAGAACCGCGCGTATAACCTGCTTTATCATTGTAAAGAATAGGATCTTGAATTTGACTGCCAGGTTTCTCCGCTGCTTTGAAACCTTCTCCAAAGCTCACGCCTTTAAAGGCGTTGATTCCAACTACGCCTTGAGCAATTCTGCCATCTAATTTACGATCATATTGCACATAGCTTCCCACACCGACAGGCATATTTTCAACAATAACTTGTACTACACCGCCTAGAGAATCTCCGTCTTTTTTAGCTTGATCAATTTTATTGCGGATTTCTTGCGCTTTTTCTTCATTGACGACTCTGACATCATTATTGTCTTCGTATTTTTTAATTGTGTCTAAATCATATTCAGCATCGTCTTTAATGCCACCAATTTCAACTACACGGCTCAGTATATTAATACCTAACTGCTTTAATAAGAGTTTACAAATTGCTCCGACAGCTACTCGAGCGGCAGTTTCACGCGCCGATGATCTTTCGAGTACATTTCTTAAATCTCGATGATTATATTTAATGCCGCCAACTAAATCTGCATGACCAGGACGAGGTTTAGAAATAGTACGTTTCATTTGTTCTTGTTCTTCTTCTGAAATAGGTGCTACGCCCATGATGTTTCTCCAATGAGTGAAATCGTCATTCGTTACAACAATAGTAACGGGACTACCTAATGTATAGCCGTTTCTTACTCCTGAAACAATTTCTACAGCATCTTTTTCAATTTTCATTCTGCGACCGCGACCGTAACCACCTTGGCGTTTAAACATCTCCTTATTAATCTCTTCTGCAGTTATTTTTAAATTAGCCGGAACACCTTCAATAATTACTGTTAGTTGAGGACCGTGGGATTCTCCCGAGGTTAAAAATCTCATCACGCTTTCACTCCATTCCATTATTTGAGTAATCTATTTATAAGTATACCCTCTATCATATCATAGGTAAAAAGCAGGCAGAACAATAGATTTGATAAAAGATAAAGAATTTAGAATGTTTTGATAACTATTTCGACAGAAAGTGAAAAAACAAACCAGATTGAAATTACAAATTTCAATCTGGTTTGTTTGGATAAAATGAATTTTTAAATGTATACTTTTATATTAATTTTCGTATAACCATTCTTCGTCGTTTGCAGTATAAACACTTAGCTCATTAGGTTCGAACCATAGGCTGATTTCTCTTTTAGCAGATTCAACTGAATCTGAACCATGAATAACGTTACGGCCTACTGTAAGACCTAAATCGCCTCTGATTGTGCCAGGGGCTGCTTCAGTTGGATTTGTTTTACCAATCATATTTCTTGTTACTTCTACAACGTTTTCTCCTTCTACTACCATAGCAAATACAGGTGCTGAAGTAATAAATGATACTAATCCTTCGTAGAATGGCTTATCAGCATGTTCACCATAATGTGTTTCTGCTTTTTCTTTGGAAACAGTCATAAATTTCCCGCCAACAAGTTTTAATCCTTTTTTCTCTAAACGAGCGATGATTTCACCGACTAATTTGCGTTGAACGCCGTCTGGTTTAATCATTAGAAAAGTTCTTTCCATTTCTCAAATCCTCCTGAATCAATGTGTATTTTAGTGCATTTAATTAAATACAATATAAGTTTAACAGTTTAGTGAAACGCTTTCAATAAATATTTCACGCTTTTCTTAAGTGTTTCGTGATTCCATACGCTTGATCAACTTTTTAAACCAAGTCGAAGCAGGACTTGTTTCTAAATCACCTAATAAATCCAACGCTTTGTTAAGATAATGCTTACTTATAGCTTTTGATTGTTCTATACTTTCAGATGAACGGATGTAACGCACACAATACTCAAAGTCTTCGTTAGGGCTATTTGGTCCTAAGGAGTCAATCAAAGCTTTGAATTGAGGATTCTTACGTCTTTCTAAAAGTACTGGCAATGTTAAATGACCATTCATCAAATCACTGCCTACTGGTTTGCCTAGCTGCTTTTCAGTACTTGTAAAATCTAAGACATCATCAACAATTTGAAAGCTCATTCCAATATAATGTCCAATTCTTTTCAACTTGTTCGCTGTCTGTAAATCCGCATCAGCTGATAATGCACCGAGTTCAGTCGCTAATTGAATCAACAAGGCTGTTTTACGATTAATTCTGCGTAAATAATTCGTAATTGTCTGCTTGCTGTTAAATTGGTCTTGGAATTGAAATAATTCGCCTCTGCATACATCAATAATCGCATTGGATAAAATCATATGTATCCTTTTATCTTGAATGGAAGAAATATGATTAAGAGCAAGTGCTAACAGATAATTGCCTGTTAAAATAGCAGTCTCTTGGTCCCATTTCTTGCTGATAGTATAGCGCCCTCTTCTTTTATCACTGCGATCAATGACATCATCGTGAACTAAAGTTGCCATATGAATTAGCTCTAAAGAAACAGCAATTTTATACGTTTCTTCATTACGTGGATATGGTCCATATTCACTGCTCAAGACCACAAAAGAAGGACGGACCCTTTTGCCGCCTGAAGAGAGCAAGTGTAAAGAGGCTTCTTCTAAGATAGGATTTCCACTTTTTATTGTGTTTTTTAATTCTTTTTCAATTTTCTTAATTTCTTTATTAATGTTCAACTTCTCCACATTAATCACCTTTTGCAGTTTCTTTTTCCTTATACCCTAAATGCATCGCAGCTACCCCGCCAGTAAAACTTTTAACTTCAATGTCTTTAAATCCAGCAAGTTGGAATAGCGCTTTGAGCTCATCGCGATCTGGGAAGTTGAAAGCTGATTGTTGTAACCATTCGTATTCTTCTTTTGATTTCGCAAAAAGTTTTCCGAAAATAGGCATTACAAATTTGAAATAAAGTTGATAACCTTGTTTGAAAACTGGGATTGTAGGTTGGCTTGTTTCTAAACAAACTGCCATCCCGCCAGGTTTAAGTACACGGTTCATCTCTTTCAATGCAATAACGTAATCAGGGATATTACGTAAACCAAAGCCAATAGTAACGTAATCAAATTCATTATCGTCAAATGGCAAATTCATTGCATCGCCTTGGACAAGTTGAATATTAGACATGTTTTTCGTTTTTTCTTCACCGACTTTTAACATATTTTCACTGAAGTCCAAGCCGATGACTTCCCCTGAAGGTCCTACAGCCTTGCTTAATGCAATCGTCCAATCTGCAGTACCGCAGCATACATCTAGTGCTTTACTGCCTTTTTTGACTTGCATTGCTTTCATCACGCGTTTGCGCCAAACTTTATGTTGCTCAAAACTGATAATGTTATTTAGTTTATCGTAGTTTGTAGATATATTCTGAAATACCGTATGAACTTTTTCTTTTTCTGCTTTATTTTTCGCCATTTTAATTACCTCTACTTTGTTTGATATTGCAATTCATTTCTTCAAAAACTTGGTTCAGCTCTATCTCAGAATATCCTTTTAAATATGAAGGATGATGTTGTGCAGCATATGCAGTTAAGCGCTCTGTCACTTCATCGATTTCTGCATGCGGTTTAAAATGTTGAATTGTAATGATCGGAAATATAGTTTCAATATACAAAATTGCATTTTTCATTTCTTCTCTATCTAGCTTTTTATAATGCAATGAAGTTTTATATTCATTTACCTTTATAATAGCGCTGCTCATTGCTTCCAGATAAATTGAATCATTAATTTCGGCAGTAAGCGTATAAAAATGCGCACTAATCAAATCACCGATTAAAATCGCATTTTTCGACAAATTATTACCTGAAATGGAATCGAGATGACTCATTGATGTATCTATCGCGAGGCATGCCAATTTTGCTTGAAACGGAATGTTTTGTTCATCAAGAACATGAGCCAATTGCTGGTTATATCGAACTGGTTCATGACGATGTATACCATTAAGTTTTTGTTGTATTTGGTTTTTTAATGTACTTAATGTTGAATCCATGTCTGCACCTCACGTTATTAATCAATAATCATCTTAACATTATATATACAAAAATAAAATCACTTTTGTTCAACTGTAGAATATATTCAAATTTTCAGCGCTTTTTATGCACAATTATTCGTACGTTACTTTAAGAATTTAAATGAGTATGTATTTTTAAATAGATAAAAAGAAAAGCCCCGAAAAAAAGGGCTTTTCTTTTAAGTATTGAATTCATTATTTAACTGCATCTTTCAATGCTTTACCAGCTTTGAATGCAGGAACCTTGCTAGCTGGAATATCGATTTCTTTACCAGTTTGCGGGTTGCGACCTTTACGGGCAGCGCGTTCGCGTACTTCGAAGTTACCGAAACCAATCAATTGTACTTTTTCACCTTTAGATAATGAGTTTTGAATTGATTCGAATACAGCATCAACTGCTAAACCAGCTTCTTTTTTTGTTAATTCAGCTTGTTCTGCAACAGCGTTAATTAAATCTGTTTTGTTCATTATGAGTCACCTCCCCAAGGGTTTGGTAATGATATTGTTATATCATTATGCTATGACTTTAACACAAGGACTGTAGCTACCGCAATCATTTACAAGCGCAAAACCGCGATTTATAAGGATTTTTACCAGCCTGTGTGTAATTATACTATATATGGAAAATAATATATTTGTTATTCTGACTTTTTATCTCTGCCCATGAGCAATTTAAGGCTCTTATCTAATGGCACATTTTCGAACAAGACACCATAAAGTGCCGAAGTAATAGGCATTTCAATATTTTTTTGTTTCGCTAAATGGTAGACAGATTCAGTTGTATAGAATCCTTCAGCAACCATGCTCATTTCTGATAGCGCCTCGTCTACTGTTTTTCCTTGTCCTATTTTATACCCAAGTGTATAGTTTCTTGAATGGGTAGACGTACAAGTTACGATTAAGTCTCCAATACCGCCTAATCCTAAGAATGTCATTGGATCAGCGCCTAATTCTTCGCCTAAACGGCTGATTTCTGCTAATCCTCTTGTCATTAAGGCAGCTTTAGCATTATCTCCGAATCCCATACCAGCAACTATACCGCTTGCTACCGCGATAATATTTTTTAAAGCGCCTCCAAGTTCTACCCCTACTAAATCATCGTTAGTATAAACGCGTAAATAATCATTCATGAATAAATCTTGAATTTGTTTGCTTACTTTAGGGTCTGAAGAAGAAGCAGCTACTGTTGTCGGTTGTTGAATGACTACTTCTTCAGCATGGCTAGGTCCAGATAATACACCGATACCGCCATTGTGTTCTGGAGAAAGTGAATCTTCAATCATTTCAGAAACGCGTTCGAAAGTGGAGTTTTCAATCCCTTTGGCAACATGGATAAATGTTTTTTTGCTGTCTAATTGTGCATCAATCTGTTGTACTACTTCTCTAATGGCTTTTGTTGGTAAAGCAATTAAGTAAGTATCTGAAAATTGAGTTGCTTCTTTAAGATTTTGAGTTGCTTTGATTGCTTTATCTAAATGTGCTTCATTCAAATAACGAGAATTTGTATGAAATTGATTGATTTCATCGATAGTTTGTTTATTTTTTCCCCACATTAAGACGTCGTGACCGTTTTGTGCCAGTACATTAGCAAGTGCAGTACCAAAACTGCCCGTACCGAATACAGCAACGTTACTCATAAAATCATCCTCTCAGTCTCTTTAATTTCTTTTTCTTGGAATAATATGGATCGGAGTTCCTTCGAATCCGAATGCATCTCTGATTTGATTCTCTAAATAGCGTTTGTAAGAGAAGTGCATAAGTTCTGCATCATTCACAAATACCACGAATGTTGGCGGCTCAACTGCTACTTGGGTAGCATAAAAGACTTTTAGTCTTCGTCCTTTGTCAGTCGGAGTTGGATTCATAGAAATAGCATCCGTAATTACTTCGTTCAATGTTGAACTTTGAACACGTTTTTTATGATTTTCGCTTGCTTCTTTAATTAATGGGAAGAGTGTACGCAAACGTTGTTTTTCTTTAGCAGATACAAAGGCAATTGGTGCATAATCTAAAAATTGGAATTCTTGACGTATCTTATCTTCGAATTTCTTCATTGTTTTGCTGTCTTTATCTAAAGTATCCCACTTGTTGACTACTATAACGATGGCTTTGCCCTCTTCATGTGCATAACCTGCTACACGTTTATCTTGCTCTATAATACCTTCTTCGGCATTCAAAACAACTAAAACTACGTTAGATCTTTCAATCGCTTTTAAAGCACGTAATACTGAATATTTTTCAGTGGCTTCATAAACTTTGCCTTTTTTTCTCATACCTGCAGTATCAATCAATACATAATCTTGATCTTCATAAGAATATTCTGTATCGATGGCATCTCGTGTAGTGCCGGCAATATTTGAGACAATGACACGATCTTCTCCTAAGATTGCATTTACTAAGCTTGATTTACCAACATTTGGACGCCCGATAAGTGACAATCTGATAGTATCTTCATCATACGGGTCTTCTTCTTCGTCTTTGAAGTGCTTAGCAACTTCATCCAATAGGTCACCTAGCCCTAGACCGTGCGATCCAGATATTGGGAATGGTTCTCCAAATCCTAAAGCATAAAAATCATAAATATCTGTACGCATTTCAGGATTATCAACTTTATTCACAGCTAAGACAACAGGTTTGTTTGTCTTATATAGCATTTGGGCAATCATTTCGTCGGTCTGCGTCAAACCTTCTCTTTGATTCACCATAAAAATTATTACATCAGCTTCATCAATAGCAATTTCAGCTTGAGCTCTGATCTGGGTTTGGAATGGTGCATCTGTTAATTCGATACCGCCTGTATCAATAACATTAAAATCATGCGTCAACCATTCGCCGCTAGAATAAATTCGGTCTCTTGTTACACCAGGTGTATCCTCTACAATAGAGACACGCTCGCCGACAATTCTATTGAAAATTGTTGATTTACCGACATTTGGGCGACCAACAATAGCTACAACAGGTTTAGTCATAAGCTAACTTCCTCTCTTTAATATATCTAACTAATTTTATCACATGCGACATTTAAAGCAAAAGATTATTAAAAATAAAAAAGCCAAGACTGAGATGTGCAAAGTAAATATACACGATCTGCAGTCTTGGCCTTATATAGACGTATTAAATCTTAGAATTTAAGATTTTTCAATTTATCTCCAAACATTTCTCCTAATGTTGGATTATCATCGTCATCACTATTTTCGATATAATCACGAGATTCGTCATCATCAATTTGAAGCACTTCTTCTTCAGGAACAGCAGCTTTAATTGATAAAGAAATACGTTCGCTTTCTTCATCGATACTTAATACTTTAACAGTAACTTCTTGGTTAGGTTCAAGTACTTCACTAGGAGTACCGATGTGTTTGCGACTGATTTCAGAAATATGCACTAAGCCTTGTACACCTGCTGCAATTTCAACAAATGCACCGAAATCAGTTAAACGTACTACACGTCCTTCGATAATTGAATCTGCGTGGATTTCTCCTTTGATACTTTCAAATGGACTCGGTAACGTATCTTTAATAGAAAGTGAAATACGTTCAGAATCTTGTTCTACTGATTTCACTTTGACGTTGACTTTATCGCCTACAGATACGACATCTTCTGGTTTATCAACATGTTCATGAGAAAGTTCAGAAACATGGACCAAACCATCTACACCGCCGATATCTACAAAAGCACCAAAGTTAGTTAAACGTGCAATTGTACCTTCAATTACATCTCCTTCTGATAAAGATGATAGTAATTCAGCTTTTTTAGCTTCGTTTCTTTCTTGTTCAACTGCTTTTCGGCTTAGGATGACGCGATTATTTTCAGGATCAAGTTCTTCAACGCGTAATTCTAGCACTTGTCCATCAAAGCTTGAAAAGTCTTCAATGAAATCTGTAGAAATTAATGAAGCTGGAACGAAACCTCTTTGTCCTACATCAACAACTAAGCCGCCTTTAACGACTTCAGTTACTTTTGCTTCTATAATTTCATTATTATCTTGTTTTTCTTGTAAATATTCATAAGACTTCTCTTGTTCTAATTGACGAATAGAAAGGATATAAGCCCCTGATTCATTTTCTTCGTCAACTTCCACTTTAGTCACATACGCTTCTACTGCATCTCCTTCTTTCACCACTTCATTTGGGCTGTCAATATGATGCGTAGATAATTGACTAATTGGAACGATACCGCTAAATTTGCCACCGTCGACGTCAACAATCACTTGTTTATCTTCGACTTTTTGGACTTGTCCAGAGATTTTATCTCCTTCTTTAATTTCATTAATCATTGATTCATTGAATTCTTCAGTCATCTTGTATGCCTCCTTGTACACTACATAATTATAACATCTTACAAACTGACAGAATTGTCAAGAAATTTAACTCTATTCACTTTTATCGTAATAATTTCTTGCCTATCTGTTGGTAATAAATATATTTGGATGATGTACCCGTGTACATTTATTCTCTTTATTTATATACCACAAATATTTAGATTTAATAATAATTATGCCGATTTTTGAAAAAAACTTGATTAGGCGTCTATGCTTTCAATTAAATCAGAAATGATTTGAGAGACTTCTTCAATCGATTTGCCAGTAGTATTTACTGTCACTGCATCATCCGCTTTTCTTAATGGAGAAATTTCTCTGTTCATGTCATATTGATCACGTTCTTCAATTTCTTTCTTCAATTGATTAAGTGAGGAAGGAATCCCATTTTCTTCATTTTCTTTTTGTCTTCTTTCAGCACGTTCTTCTACAGAAGCAATCATATATATTTTAAGATCAGCATCTGGTAATACTACAGTACCGATATCTCTCCCATCCATTACGATGCCTTTTTCAGCTGCTAATTGCTGCTGTACTTTTACTGCAAAGGTTCTGACAGGCGCTTTAGAGGCCACGTAAGAAACATTTTGCGTTACCTCGTTCGAGCGAAGGTAATCAGTGATATCTTCACCATTTAATAGAACACGTTGGCCTTTTTCCTCATCATAAATTAATTTAAGAGAAATATTTTCGATTAAAGATTGAAAGTCCTCGGGCATGCCTTTTTGTAAATATTTATAGGTAATAGCACGGTACATTGCTCCTGTATCAACATAAATCATTGAATGACTTTCTGCTACTTTGCGTGCAATTGTACTTTTCCCAGCCGCTGCTGGTCCATCAATTGCAATATTTATTAACTTCATATTTAGAAAACCTTCCTTGTCGTTTTATCTTATATATTTTATCATAAAAACGTATACAAAATATAGGAGCGTTGATTATGAAAAAAATCTTAGTCATCCATACTGGCGGAACCATCAGTATGTCTGAAGATGAAAGTAACAAAGTAATTGAAAATGAACAAAATCCAATCTCAAAACATCAAGATGTAATAAGCCGCTATGCTGATGTGACTGAGATTAATCCAATAAATTTACCTTCACCGCATGTTGGAATTTCAGATGTTGTAAAATTGCGCGATATTATTGAAAAAGCAAGTCAAGATGGTAATTATGATGGATTCGTAATTACCCATGGCACAGATACTTTAGAGGAAACAGCTTATTTATTAGATCTGATAACAGAAACAAAACAACCGATTGTCATTACAGGCGCAATGCGCTCATCTAATGAAATCGGATCTGATGGATTATATAATTTTATTTCTGCATTACGTGTCGCTGCTGCGGATGAAGCAATCGATAAAGGTGTAATGGTTGTTTTTAACGATGAAATACATACGGCTAGAAACGTCACCAAGACTCATACCTCAAATACAAATACTTTCCAAAGTCCTAATCATGGCCCATTAGGTGTTTTAACTAAAACAAGTGTCCAATTCCACCATCGTCCTTATCATCACAAAATTTTACATGAGGTCGATTCAGATTTATATGTGCCGATTGTAAAAGCCTATATGGATATGCGGAGTGATGTATTAAAATTTTATAGTGAGCAGAATGTGGATGGAATTGTAATTGAAGCGTTGGGGCAAGGTAATTTGCCTCCAAGTGCGTTAGATGGTCTAATGGCTTGTTTAGAAAAAGGAATACCGGTAATTCTAGTTTCACGTTCATTTAACGGTATTGTAGGACCGATATACGGTTACAATGGCGGAGGATATGATTTAGAACAGCGCGGGGTTATTTTTTCAAATGGCTTGAATGGGCAAAAAGCACGTTTGAAGTTATTAGTGGCTATCAGTAATCATCTCAATGAGCAGCAATTAAAGTCTTATTTTGATGCACAAGTATAAAATGAAGCGGGAATGGAACAAATTAATGTTCCGCTCCCGCTTTTGTTAAGAAGTTAAGATTAAGATTCTAAAGGTGTTTGTTTTTTAGCTATAATATTTTGGGCAATAATACCCCCATGGAATTTTCCATTTTCAATAAAAATCGTATTAGCATCGTTACCTGCAGCAATTACTCCTGCAATATAACAATTCTCTACATTAGTTTCATATGTTTCTTTATCATAAACTGGAGCAGTTCCAAATTCATTAGTATGAATATCAATACCAATATTTTGCAAGAAATCATAATCGGGATGATAGCCGATCATTGCAAATACGTAATCGTTCGGTATAGAGTATGTTTCGCCCTCTTGAATATATGTGATACTGTCCTCGTCAATTTTTGTAACTTCTGCATTGAAGTGCATATCAATTTTTTCGTGACGTACTAGTGATTCAAAATTTGGCAAAATCCACGGTTTGATTGCTGCAGAATAATCTGAACCTCGATATAACACTGTGACATTAGCACCAGCTTTTTCTAATTCTAATGCAGCATCAACAGCAGAGTTCTTACCGCCGATAATTGCCACATTTTGGTCGAAATAAGGATGTGCTTCTTTAAAGTAATGGAAAACTTTAGGTAATTTTGCACCTTCTACTTCTAAATCATTATGTTGACCATAATAACCAGTTGCTACTGTAAGAAATCTGCATTGATAAGTGTCTTTTGTAGTTGTAATTGTAAAGCGTTTACCAATTTTTTTAACTGTGAGGACCTCTTCAAACGCATGTACATCAAGTTGATGATATTTTACAACTTCTCTATAATATACCAACGCTTGGTTTCTGCGTGGTTTATATTCTTCAACGATGAAAGGCACATCGCCGATACTCAATTTATCACTAGATGAGAAAAAGGTTTGATGGGTTGGATAATTATAAATTGCATCTACCACATTTCCTTTTTCAATAACTAGCGTTTCAATTCCTTTTTTCTTCTGTTCAATAGCGGCGCTTAAACCACAAGGGCCGCCACCGATGATAATACTTTCGACTGTTTGCATCGTCTTGTCCTCCTTCGCTCACCTATAATATTATATCAGTCATATTTGAATTTAAAAGAGTTTTACTTTAATTATTGATAAACATAAAAAAACCAGTAACGAGGAAGTACTCGTTACTGGGATAGAAATGTTTTATTGCGGAATAACAAGTTGTTGGCCATTAGAGATATTATTACTATTCAGGCCGTTAGCACGTTTGATTTTTTCAACGTTTTCTGGTGTACCTTCACCGTAATAGCGGATTGCAATGCGATAAAGATTTTCTTTGCCGTATACAGTGTGCGTTTGTCCGCCTTGTTGGTTTTGTCCCTGCTGATTATTTTGGTTAGATTGGCCATTTTGACCATTTTGTTGGTTTTGTCCTTGTTGATTTTGTTGATCTTGGTTATAACCATTTTGGCCGTTTTGACCATTTTGATCATCATTGCCGTAACCATTAGCATTTGCAGAATCATTGGCAGCGTTGTTATTTGCATTATCATCATTTTGTTTATTCGTACTATCGTCTGATTCGGTAGCTTTGTCTGAATTTTTATCTTTGCTGTTTTTATCATCAGATTTCTTGCCTTTTTGAGCGTCTGATGATTTATCTTTGGCATCATCTTTCTTATTATCTTTAGAATGATTAGCTACTTTATTGTCGTTGCCATCTTTGTGGTCGCCTTGATTCGTTAAAGCCATGCCGCCAAAAATAGCAATTGCTGCAATAATAATCAAGCCTAACAACAATGGTAATAATTTTTTCATTCCGCCTTTTCTCTTAGGTTCGTCATGGTTTCCATTATCTTCTGGACCATTTCCTCCGTTACCACCGTTGCCGCCATTACTGCCGCCGGATCCGTGAGCGCTTGCTGCTTTTGTAGCTGCAGCTCCGCCTGCCACGCCAGCTCCAGCTGCTGCCGCTTTACCTTTATTATGTTTCTTATCTTTTGTTTCTTCATTTTTGTTTTCTTTATGAGATTCAGTCGCTTTGCTTGCAGCAGCACCACCGGCAACACCAGCTCCAGCAGCGCCAGCTTTTTTAGCATTACTGTCTTTTTTGTCGTTTGGCTTTTCTGAATCTTTTTGTTTCTCATTGCGATTATCTTTGGTATCTTTGTGGTCTTTAGCAGCTTTGCCAGCCATCGCAGCTCCAGCGCCTACAGCTGCAGCACCAGCTGCTTTACCTGTATTATGCTTTTTCTCTTGATTATCTTTAGAAGCTGCTCGTTGTGGTTCATCGCCATTTTTATCAACTGATTTTTCGTGATTTGACTCTTCACTATGCTTTGAATCTTTCTTTGCAACGTTATTGTCTGCCACACTGCCTGCTCCAGTAGTTGCTGCTTGTTTTTCAGTAGGTTTATCTTTTTCTTTAGCTAACGGTTCTTCTTTATCACTTTGTCGACTACTATTGTCATATGATTTAGCGGAACGATCGTCTAAACTTCCTACTTCGCTTTTTTCATTTTTTTGAGCTGAGGATTTTTCTTTGTCTTCATGATTATCATGCAATTTTTTACCGATAATTCCTCCGCTGACACTTGCTGCAGCAGCCCCACCTGCTTTAGTTTTGTTGTCTTTTTTCTCAGCAGAATTATCTTTGTCTTCTACATCTTGTTTATCAGTATGTAGTTCTTCTTCATTTGATTGATGTTTTGCAGTTTCTCTTCTTCTGCGACGTCTGCGTTGAGAGCCCCTTGGCGGGAAATGAGTTGCTCCAGTTTTAGGTTCTTGGTTGTTTGTTTCATCATGCTCATTGGAATCAATCGGTGTATCAGAATTTTGCTGATTGTCATCATTGTGCGTTGGATCGATTGACTGACGATTACGTTCGAAATCATCTTTAAAGTTGTTATTTGACAACGCCATCATCCTTTCTCTGTAAATTAGTGATTAAATTTCATATGTAGTATCCATACCCCTCAATATGAAAGTTAAAAATTTAAATCTTAACACTATTATTATAACTTGCACGGATAGTCTTCGACAAATAAAAGATGTATATAAAATCGCACTTTTTCTTAATTTAAAGGACAATCCATCTTATTTATAATTTTAGTGTGTAGTAGAAAAGAAAGGATTTAAATTTGTTGATTAAGCATGTATTAACTACATTTCATCTACCATAACATGAAGTTTCATGAAAGTTTTAACTTTTTATGAATATTTGATTGAGTTTTTCTAAATAATCCATCTTCCTTGTTACTTTTTTGGTATTTCTTTCATTAATAATTTCCACATTATGATCATTGTCACAACAAGATGTGGGTTTTTCGATAGTTTCACCAAAATAAGACATCAGATACTCTCGTCGACAAGTTGTAAGATTTTTATATCCTAACATTCTCAGCAAACCGTCCTTTTTGCGCATTTCTGAACGTTGAAATATTTGACGGATTTCTATTAGAGAAAAGCGTTGTCGAAGAATTTCAATGATACGTTGTTTTTCTTCTGGAAGTATACCCCCTGCTTGAAATGCATCGATATCGGCTTCGCTGATAATATCAGCAAACATTAAGGTATCTAATAAATATGCATCATCTGGCTGAAATAAACTAATAGCTTGGCTGTATGTGCCATCTCTTCCTGCTCTGCCTATTTCTTGGATATAACTTGAGGGACTAGGAGGAAGATGGTAATGTATCACAGTTCTAATATCAGGTTTATTAATCCCCATTCCGAATGCACTGGTTGCTACAACGATTGGAATATCATTTTGCAAGAATTGTTGTTGAACAGTTTGTCTTTCTTGATAAGACATGTCCCCATGGTAAATTCCAGTTAAATAACCAGCATTATAGATAAGTTGAGCAAGTTCACGACATTTTTTCTTAGAAGATACATAAATGATAGTAGGACCACTTGAGCTTATCTTGTTTATTAACCATTCCGTTTTCTCTTTATCATTGTCGAAATTGAGATGGGATAAGGAAATATTACTGCGGTCCATTTTAGTTTTAATTTCATGAAACTGAGTGTCTACTATCTCGTCCAAATCTTGTTTTAAGTGTTTAGGAGCGGTAGCAGTTAAAGCTAATACAGTAGCTTTAGGGAAGCGCTTCGTAATTTTACCGACTAAAGCGTAATGAGGTCTGAAATCATAGCCCCATTCTGTAATACAATGTGCTTCATCTAAGACAATCAGGCCTAAATCGATGTTGTTCAAGTATTTAATATTATCGCGATGTAATATAAATTCTGGGCTTAAAAAGATAAATTTAGCCTTTTTAATCAACTTAAGATTTTGCATTTTTTCATCTATACCCATACCGGAATGCACATAGCATACTGCGCGTTCACCTTTTTTTCTCATTTGCATAACTTGATCATCCATTAAAGAAATCAAGGGTGAAATGATTAAGGTTGGCTTTTGAATAATATAAGTCGGCAACTGATAACATAAACTTTTACCACTGCCGGTCGGTAAGATTCCTAGAGTATTTTGATGATGCAATACACTTTGGATGATTGCTTCTTGTCCTGGTTTGAATGAATCGAAGCCAAACCAATTTTCAAGGGCTTCTTGCAGCATCTCTATCCCCCCCTGGCTATGCGTATAATCGCAAGTTTAATTTCGAAATAGCTGTTATTTGGAAATTCTGCTTTAAATGCCTTGAGACGTGATTCTTTCTGATTCTGATAGAAAGGTTTGAAATTACTATAAAAAACCTCATTAAGATACTTATTGTAGTCTGATAAGTAACCTTTGATAAATAATTCCAAAATATGATCTTCTACTGTATTTTCTTTGACGTTTTCTAAATGAGCAATTTGTTTCATTTTTAATCCTTCTTTAACGTGTTGATAAGTTTGATATGCATTTTGGGATAAAACCGGTAGTATAATCGCTTTATTTAAAATAGGAAAATCGTCTTTATTTTCTAACTGACTCATCATTTCTACAAAATCATTCATTTTTATACGTAGCAAATCATCGTCAGTTAATGATTCTATCATCCCCACTTGCTGGTTGGTATACATCGTTTCTTCAAAACCTTGCAGGAAATAATGTAGGATGGAGTTATCATTTTCTTTATTGATTCGTTTAAACAGAAGATATATTTCCTCTTCGAATAATTTTTCTTTCTGTTCTTGCTTAATTTTATGAAAAATTCTTTTCACTCTATGCTGAACTTTGTTTATTTGTGAGACGGGTATAAAAGATAAAGTGTGATGATTATTATAAGAAATTGTTTGAATTAATAATTGAATTACTTGGAATGTCTGTTGTATGCTTTCAAAAGTATAGCGAGGAGTAATTTTTAGATCAATATTTAAATTGTCACCGCTTTCATTCAAACTATTGAATATTCGTTCGAATGACGGATATTTTAAATTTGGATGACTGTGATATAATGATAAAAGTTGTTGGCTACATGCATCAAAATAAGTTTGATGAGTTTTAGCACCAACGATGATATTATAAAGACTTTTAGTAGTTTTATAATGATAAGCATGTGTTTTTATGTATTGAATAATTTCTTTCAAATCAATCATCACCTTAATAATCTGTTGTATTGAAAAAAGAATTCCTGGTGTTAAAATAAAAATACGTTATAAGTGTAGCATTTTTGTAAAAGGAGGCGAAGTAAAATTGGCTAAATATACGATTGTAGATATGGATACTTGTATTGCATGCGGTGCTTGCGGTGCAGCAGCTCCAGATATTTATGATTATGACGATGAAGGTATCGCATATGTTATTTTAGATGATAATAAAGGTACAGCAGAAGTTCCAGAAGAACTTTATGAAGATTTAGAAGATGCAGATGAAGGTTGTCCTACAGACTCTATTAAAATTGCAGATGAGCCTTTCGATGGGGATGCATTAAAATTCGAATAATGACTATCAATCGTCTTTTAAGTTAGTATTCTTCGCTAAATATAGATGAATGTGTGAGATCAAAATATGATTCGTATTTTGGTCTCTTTTTGTTTTATTAAGAGGAAACTGTCGCTAATTCAAGAGACAGGAGCTGGAACAAATGAATGCCCCAGCCCCTAATATATGAATGAGCAGTAACTATTTGTTAATAGTTCAATGCTTTTTTAAGACGTTTATAGAGTAAAAGGAAAATAACGGATACCGCAATCCCTTTAATTATATTAAACGGAATAATTCCTGATACAATGATAATTTTTAAATTTTTTACTACATCTGCAAGGTTCATTATCATGCCGTATAAAGGCAATAAGACAAAATAGTTTAAGATACTTAGTACTAAAGTCATTACTAATGTACCTACAATTAAACCCATAATAATATTTAATTTGCCTTTAGATAATTTGCTTACATAAAATGCAGTAAGTAAGAAACTGACTGCAGCTGCAAAGTTTGCTACAGGCCCAATCGGATCTCCCATATTGAAAAGGAAGTTAAGCAAATTTTTGATGAGTTCTACAATCACCCCTGCTACAGGTCCAAATAGAAATGTTGCAAGCAATGCAGGAACGTCGCTGAAATCAAGTGTTAAGTATGGTGGTAAAAATGGCAGCGGAAATTTGATAAACATCAAAATAAACGCAATGGCACTCATCATACTTATAATGATAAAGCGTTTGTTTTTTTGTTGATTCATAAATACTCCTTCCATTCATCTTACGCGAATAGGAGGAATTTACGCACAACAAATAAACCCTCCATCTTCTCCCATCCAGACTATACTGTCGGCTCTAGATTCTCACTAGATCAGCCATATTTATAATTAATAAATACAGGTCGCAGGCTTTAATTACTGCCGGTTGGGACTTTCACCCGACCCCGAAGATGAATTTCATTATTATTTTATTTTCTTATCTATTATATCGGATTAGATGTTTTGATTCAATCCCAATGCTTAAATAGAAAAGATATTTGTCTCTTAATATAAAAACTCCCCATATAAAGCTTTCACTTTTTAAGTGGCTACTTTATATAGGGAGTTGTGATACAAGATGTAGTCCTTATCAATTGGTTTACTTATCTTTTTGGAGGCTTAGGTAATTTAATAATAAAGGTTGTACCCTCTCCTAAATGACTCTTCAAGTCGATCGTACCGTCTTGTGCTTCAATAATCATACGGCAGATAAATAAGCCTAATCCTGTGCCTTCTTTACCGCGTTTTCTAGAAGCATCTACTTTGTAGAATCTATCAAATACTAAATCGATATGTTCGGGTGCTATGCCACTGCCTGTATCGGAAACATATAAAATATCGTATTGATCTGATTCGCCTGTACTGATAGTAATTGCATCTCCCGGTGAAGTATAGCGGGAGGCATTGTCCACTAAGTTTGTCAGTACTTGCTCCATTCTATCGGTATCATAGTACCAAAGTTTTCCATTAGTGTCTGGTGCTAAATTAATATCAATCTGCAAATCTAAAGCCTGTTGACGATATTTCAATTGCATGCGTTGCAATAAGTTATCGATAGGTTGAACTTCTTTGTTAACTGATAGTCCCTCAGCATCCATTCTTGCTACATTTAAAAGTTCATTGACGAGACGATTTAAGCGTTGTGTTTCGTCTAGAACGATTGAAAGTGAATCTCTGATTTCTTCTGGTTCAGAAACTACGCCGTCCACAATAGATTCTGTGTAACCTTGCAATAAGGCGATAGGTGTACGTAGTTCATGAGAAACATTAGCAATGAAATCTTTTTTCATTTGATCTAACTGATGCTCGTTGGTCATATCTCGAATAATCGCTACCACTCCGCTTTGATGCGGTTGGAATTGTTCGATATAACTCATAATAACGACATAATAGCGATTTTTGACTTCATATTCTTGGAACTGAATTTCTTTTTCTTCAAACGTACGATCCATTTGTTCAGTAAATTGTTCTTTTTTTGTAGCTCGTAGCTGCTCGGCCATTTTTTTAGCCATTTCATTGGAAAGAATAATTTCTCTCTTTTCATTAATTCCTAGTACGCCTTCAACCATTGAATTGATAAGACTGTCTCTGATATTTTTTGAAGCAGAAATCTCATCAATATGTCTTTGGATATCATTGCTCATCTTATTGAAAGAATGTGCTAACTCGCCAATTTCATCTTTCGAATTGATATTGTTGACTTGCGTATAGTCGCCTTCAGATACATTCATTGCTTGAGTACGGAGTTGGCGAAGCGGTTTGGTAATTCTTGATGATAAAAAGAATGCAAAAACAGTCGTTATAATTAAGAAGATAACTGCGGTCGCTAAAATAATGATGGTAATCACATTATTGGTATCATCTATACTCTTTAAGTCTTGATAAATAAATACTGCTCCGTTTGGATTGGCAGCATCTATTTTTGTCGGATAACCTAACAATACGTAAGTTCTTGTTTTACCATCGACTTTTAACTTCACATGTTGTGAGGCTTTATGATGGTCTTTAAATACTTTTTGATAATTTGAATTTTTAGTAATCACATTCATCATTTCGTTTTTCAGTTTAGAATGTGAATTATAGAATTCATCGTTTTTATTCTTCATAATAATCAGGCCGCTTGGACCTTCAATCAATGCTTTACTATGTTTGATTGCCAGTGCCTTATTATCGGATTCTTCGAGTAATACACTGATACGTTCGGCATCTTTAATTAAGGATTGTTCAGTATCTTGCGTATAATAGTTTTGAATAAAGGTAATTAAAGCTGCACTAAGTAAAATTAAAACTGTCGTCACTATAAGAATTATAGTTAACCACAGTTTTATTACGACATTATTGAGCCGTTTCATCATTGCTGTTGACCTCGAATTTATAACCGACACCCCAGACAGTTTGAATCATATGCGCTGCGTCTGAGGATACACGATTTAATTTTTCTCTAAGACGTTTGACATGTGTATCTACAGTACGCAAGTCTCCGTAGAATTCATAATGCCATACATCTTTCAATAATTGTTCACGGTCAAAAACCTTGTTCGGTGTTTTCGCTAAGAAAATTAAAAGTTCATATTCTTTCGGCGTTAAGTTGACTTGAGTGCCATCAGCAAGTACACGATGTGCATCGTTATCAATCACTAAATGTTTGAATTCAATCAAATCTCTAGCGTGTGGCTCATTTTGCTCAGAAGTTGCTGTTAAGGTACGTCTTAACAGGGCTTTGACGCGTAAAACAACTTCGCGAGGTGAAAATGGTTTGACGATATAGTCATCTGCCCCAGATTCAAATCCTTCCACACGGTTTGTCTCTTCCCCTTTAGCTGTCAACATAATAATAGGTGTGTCTTTATACTCTCTTAAACGGTTTGCAACTTCTATACCGTCTAATTCGGGAAGCATTAAGTCTAATAAGATACAAGCATAATCATTATTCAATGCCATATCTAATGCTTCTTTGCCGTCTTCAGCTTCTTCGATATCAAAAGATTCTCTTTCTAAATATAATTTAAGCAGTCTTCGGATTCTTTCTTCATCATCAACGACAAGTATTTTTGTCATAGTTATTGCTACCTCCCATTTGAGTATCCAATTTTATATGATACGTCAAGACGAATTGTGTTTACTGCAATCTCAAATTCGTGGTATCACTCATCTTTTTTATCTGTTTAGATTGGTTAGTATTGGATATTTTGAAATTTAACATCGTTCATTTGTCGATTAGTATTGACTACTTTATAACAAATAATTTTTCACTACAAAGGATATTATATCATAAGCATATATCAACAAGATAATTGTAACTAAGCGTTTGCGCACACAACGTAAAATATTGTGTAAAGTTTCACAAAGATTTTGCTGCAATTTTATGCCTTTTCAGATTTAACCATTCTCAGCTAAGTTTCTGAGTTTCTTAACTTCATGGGGTGTCATTACACGTCCTTCACCAGCATTTAAGCCTTTAAGTGTTAAAAAGCCTCCTAGTTCAATACGTGAAAGTTTAGTAACTTCATGTCCAAAATGTTCAAACATACGGCGTACTTGACGGTTTCTGCCTTCTGAGATAGTAATTTCTACTACCGTTGTATTTTTTTCTTGGTTTTGATTTTTAATCTTGATTTCAGCTGGGTGCGTTTTACCGTCTTCTAATTGAACACCTTTTTCCAGTGCTTTGACTTCATCTCTCATCAAGTATCCTTTCAACTTGGCAACATATTTCTTCTTAATTTTATATCTTGGATGTGTCATTAGATTAGTAAATTCCCCATCGTTAGTTAACAACAGTAAACCTGAAGTATCATAATCTAATCTGCCCACAGGATAAATTCGCGTTTCCAAGTCATCGAAATAATCTGTTACAACTGTTCTGCCGCGATCGTCTGAAACGCTGGTAATGACTTGTGCCGGCTTGTAAAAAAGAATATAAAGTTTATCTTCTTGTTCTAATTTAACGCCTTCTACTTCAACATTATCAGAGGCTTTAACTTTTGTACCTAATTCAGTCACCGTTTCACCATTTACTTTAACCTTGCCTTCAGTGATTAATGTTTCCGCTTTTCTGCGTGAAGTGTAGCCGCTGTTTGCAATTCTCTTTTGTAATCTTTCTAATTCTTTACTCATTATTATCTCCTTTTTGGTTAATCAAATTATTGAAAAATGATTCTATTTCTTCTTCCTCTTCTTCAGTTGTCGGAAGTTCATCCAAGTTTGCCATACCAAAAACATTCAAGAATAAAGGCGTTGTATAAAGTTGCTGACTGCGAGAGTTATCCTCTGCCCTAGCTTCAACCAAACCTCTTGCAATTAACGTCTTAGCTGCACCATCCGAATTAATGCCGCGAATTAATTCAATATCGCTTCTTGTTACTGGTTGATTATAAGCGATAATGGATAATACTTCCATTGCTGCTTGCGAGAGTTTCATATTCGATTGGTTTTTAATCAACTTTTCAATATACGGAGCAGCTTCGGATTTGGTAGTTAATACATATGTAGTACCATATTGTTGGATCATTAATCCAGGAGCCTGATAGGATGTTGCAAGTTCATTTAACTCATCTTCGGTTATTTCCAATACTTCCATTATTTGGCTGGCTTCTAAGCCTTCATCCCCTGCTGTGTATAATAAACCTTCTAGTATCCCCTTATGCTCCAATGCCATAATTTACACCTCTTGTAATACTGATATCTGCAAAATCTTTATCTTGGTTAATTTGTATAATTCCCGATTTAGACATTTCTAAAATTGCTAAGAAATGAGTCACCACTTCTTCTGTCGTTTCTTTGAAAGTGAAGAGACTGAAAAAATTAAAAGAGTTGGAAAGTGCGAGCTTTTCAGTGACTTGTTTTGAAGCTTGTTCAATAGTAAACGTTTCTTTTTGAATTGTTACACTTTTAGGTGTGTTGAAAGACGTTCTGGTTTTAATTCTTTGATATGCCATAATTAATTCTGTTAAATCAATAGTTTGGGAATCATCCCAGACTTCTACAGTCTCCAAGTGACTTAAATCTGTAGGATGTTTGCTGTAATAATTTTCTCTTTGTGCTTTCATTTCATTCAGAAACTCTGTATATTCTTTATAGTTTTGATATTCAATTAATCGTCCGACTAAATCTTCACGCGGGTCATCTAATTCACTTTCTTCCTCTACATCATATTGAGGTAAAAGCATTTTACTTTTAATCATCAATAATTCAGAAGCTACAACTAAATATTCGCTGGCGATATTAATTTCTAATTTTTTCATTGCGTGAATATAATTCATATATTGCTCTGTTAAAGCTTTCATCGGAATATCGTAAATGTCGATTTCATATTTATGTATCAAATGAAGCAATAAGTCCAAGGGACCGTTGAAAGCATCTAGTTTAACTTCGTACATTTGGTTCTCCTTTAATTGCATGTTACGTTTGTCATTCAGTAAAATATTATACATGAATCGTCTAAATAAATAAATCAGAAGCAGGAGGTGAAGACAATGGAAGAGGCATTATTATCTTATTATTATCAATTTCATGCCAAACAGCATTATTTTTTATGTCATGACATTTTAGAAGAGGCTTGGAAAGCACAACCTTCCTATTCTAAGAATGACGCAGTAGTTAGCCTGATATTATGCGCAACAGGGTGCTATCATTATCGTCGGGGCAATAACAAAGGAGCGGCAACTTTATTTAAACGGGCCTACCGTGTAGCAGATTATCAGAATAACAACATGGAAACCTTAGGAGTAAAGCATCAGGCCTATTTAAATATGCTCACTCAATTATGTGAAAATGCAAGCCAACAATGCAGTTTCCAAGTTACTGAATTACCTTTGCTTGCTATAACTATCAAGAAGTTGAAGCAATGCTATCCAGATTATGCAGTGATGACCTATATTAATGAAACACCGTATATTTATGACCATCATTTATTAAGGGATCGGCATGAAGTAGAACAAGCTAGAATAGAAGCATTGAAAAGAAGTAAATTAAAATGGCAGAAAGACCATGATAATGCAGAAGGAAATTGATTGTGTTTTTTACTGCTCTAAAAAAGTAAACTGCGGTCCGTTCTGAAACTGCTAAAAAAATAGCTATGAAGAAACCTGTGACACAAGATTTCTTTATAGCTAATCTGAGTATCTTCTAATTTAAGCTCTAGGATGGAATTCATTGTACATTTTTCTGATTTGTGATTTTGAGACATGAGTATAAAGTTGTGTGGTCGAAATATCTGAGTGCCCCAACATCTCTTGAACCGCTCTTAAATCAGCACCATTTTCAAGCAAATGAGTGGCAAATGAATGTCTGAGTGAGTGCGGCGTCAGTTTCTTTTTAATATTGGCTTTAACGCCATATTGTTTGATAAGTTTCCAAATACCTTGTCTAGATAAAGGTTTGCCGTGCATATTTAAGAATAAAACGTCAGTAACTGTTTGTTTCAACAACTGCGGTCTGACTGTTTCGATATATTTTTTTAAATAATCTATCACCGTCTCGCCTAACGGGATAATTCGTTCTTTGCTGCCTTTACCGAAAACTCGCACAAATCCCATGATTAAGTTGACATCTTCAACTCGTACATGAATCAATTCCGTCACACGCATCCCAGTCGCATACAACAACTCTAAAATGGTGCGGTCTCTGTATCCATTATTTTTTGACAAATCGGGTGTTTCTAATAATGCAAGCACGTCCTCAACATCTAATACATCTGGCAAGCGCCGTTCATATTTTGGTGTTTCAATTAAAACAGTCGGATCTTTCGCTGCATAACGTTCTCTTAAAGCAAACTGATGAAAACTTCTGACAGTAGAAATAAAACGAGCAATAGACTTAGCTGAATGACCATCATCATGCAGGTAGCCTAAGCATTGTTGAATAATTTCACGGTCTATAAAATCTATATTACTAATCTTCTTTAATACTAGATATTCTTTGTATTTATTCAAATCTCTGCGATAAGCGCCGATTGTATTCGCACTTAGTCCTTTTTCAATTTGTATAAATTTTAGATATTCTTCGATTACTACATTATAATTGGTTTCCATCACACTTCACCTTCTTACCTTTTCATACTTCTTTTTTCTTTTGTTGACATTCACTGCAAATGCCATGAAATGTAAGACGGTGATCTAAGATTTTAAAATTAAATTCATTTTCTACGCGTTCTTCAACTTTAGGCAATAAATCTTCAGCAATTTCCTCAACTTTGCCGCATTCCATGCAAACTAAATGGTGATGAAAGTGTTTTTCGCCTTCTTTTTTCAAGTCAAAACGAGATACACCATCTCCGAAGTTGATTTTATCAACGATTTTCAACTCAGCAAGCAACTCTAAAGTTCTATACACTGTTGCTAAACCGATTTCAGGTGCTTTATCTTTTACTTTCAAATAAACATCTTCAGCACTAAGGTGATCTGATTCATTCTCAATCAAAACTCTTAAAGTTGCTTCACGTTGTGGAGTTAATTTATAAGATGATTGTTGTAATTGCTGCTTCACGCGTTTTAAACGTTCTTCCACGGAAGCCTCACTCCTCTACTAATAATTATAATCATTTTAATTTGTTTAATGACTCAATTATTAAACTACCAGTATTTTGTTAAAAAAGCAACTCATTCTCACTCTTTATTTAGAATGATTATAATTTGATAATAGATGTTGAAGTGCAATTAAAGTTTTAGAATCTGTAATTTCTAAGTTTGCTACTAAATCATTGATTTCATCAATACTTAACTCTACTTGTTCGACAAATTCATCAGGGTCTAAATGGACATTTCCTTTCTTCAAATTATCTGTAAAGTAAATGGAGATTTTCTCATTTGCGAAACCTGGAGAAGTATAAACATCTGCAATTAATTCTAAACTTTCAGCGATATAGCCTGTTTCTTCTTCTAATTCGCGATGTGCAGCTTCTTCAGGGTCTTCCCCCTCTTCTAATTTTCCGGCCGGAATTTCTAATAATACTTTTTCAACGGGTTTACGATATTGCTTCACAAACACGACTTTATTTTCAGGTGTGAGCGCACAAACTGCCACAGCGCCTGAGTGGTTGACGATTTCGCGTTTAGAAGTCTCTCCATTCGGCAACCGTACTTCATCGACATCTACATCTATAATTTTTCCTGAATAGATATGTTTTTTGCTAAGTGTTTTTTCTGTTAAGTCCATTATAATCACGTTCCTTTTAACTATTTTGATTTATTGCTAAACTAGGATTGTTAGACAATTAAAGTGTATCGAAAGGAGTAGAAACATGCAAAAGAATGTTTTGAAGAGCGGATTAGAGATATCTGAATTAGGTTTAGGGTGTATGAGCCTAGGAACAGAAAAGAAGCATGCACAAGCTATCATCGAACGTGCAATTGAATTAGGAATTACTTATTTTGATACAGCTGATATGTATGATAAAGGGATAAATGAAAAATTAGTCGGTGAAATTCTGAAACCTTATCAAAATACGCACGATATTGTTATTGGAACGAAAGTAGGAAATCATCTTAAAGAAGATGGAACAACATTTTGGGATCCTTCTAAAAAACATATTAAAGAAAGCGTTAAACAATCATTGAAAAACTTAGGCGTTGATGAGTTGGATTTATACCAACTTCATGGCGGCACGATTGATGACCCGCTAGATGAAACAATCAGTGCATTTGATGAATTGAAGAAAGAAGGACTTATTCGTGCATATGGGATATCTTCTATTCGCCCTAATGTTATTAATTATTATTTAGAGCATAGTGATATCGATACATGGATGGCGCAATTTAATTTAATTGATAATCGACCTGAAGATTTATTCCAAGCAGCACACAAAAAAGGCGTAAAACTCTTAGCCCGAGGCCCGGTTTTTAAAGGGTTATTAACATCTTCAAGCAATCAAGCCTTAGATGACAAATTCAGTGAAGGAATTTTTGATTATAGCTATCAAGAATTAGGCAGTACTATTGCTTCTTTAAAGGAAATTGAACATAACTTAACAGCGCTTACGTTTAATTATTCCCGTGCTCAAGATGTGCTAGGATCTATTATTGCAGGAGCAAGCAGTGTAGAACAACTTGAAGAAAATGTAAAAAATCTTAATACAGAAGTAGATTTTAATCGTATTCAAGCAGCACGTAAGCGTGTAAAAGACCTTCATTATACAAATCATTTAAATTAATAGAAAGCTAGATAGAGTGGCATGTTTTTGGAAATTCTTCCAAACATGTCATTCTTTTTTATTATTAAATAATTTCGGAAAAGCATGTTCTAACTTTCTAGGTGCTAACTGATATAATTTAAGTAAGCTGTGCAACCATTTGGGCGCATTTAACTCTGCCTTATGATGTAGCATATGGATTACAATTTGATTGGCTAATTCATCTGGGTCTAACATCAACTTGTCTACTTGAGCCGCATATTTCAATGTTGGATCTGCTTTTGCGTGGAAAGGCGTACGAATAGGCCCTGCATTGACTGTTAAAATATGGTAATTCGGATGCTCGAGACGGTAGGTATTCAATACTTGGTTGAAAGCAGCTTTACTTGCTGCGTAATGTCCGCTATGAGCTTGTGTAGAGAAGGCAGCTAAACTGCTGATGCCTATAATGTAAGGATGTTTTGAAAAGCTTGGTGCCAAATGATTCAATAAGATGTTGAAATGAACGACATTGATTCTGTATGTTTCAAGCATTTCTGCTTCGTTATGTGCACTGATTGATTTGAAATAACCTAAACCAGCGCTATGTATAAGACCATCAATTGTAGCATTCGCAAAATCTAAAGCTTTAATTTGTTCTGTCGAATTTAAATCACAGGGTATAGCTTGAATTAAATGTGGGTTGTGTGGAAAATAAGTTTGCTTGAATTTAGCCATATTTCTGACGAGGAGTGTCACCTTTGCGCCCCTCTCCAATAGTACTTTTGTTAAAGCATAGCCTAGTCCGCTTGTACCTCCTGTAATGATAAAATGCTTTCCAATTAAGTTCTCCATAGCGTGAGTAACCTCCTGTTTATATCTTCAAAGATGTTTGATTAACACCATAACAGGTAAATAATAACATTGTTGTGTAAAATATGTGCATTAATTGTGCTATCATATAAAATATCTTATCACTAATACAGGGAGTGCTATTCAATAATGAAAATTGTATTTTATGGTTCAGGCAATATGGCACATGCTATCTTTGCAGGTATCATTGATTCTAATGTAATTGATCCTAATGATATTTATATTACTAATCGTTCGAATGAAGCGGTACTTAAAGGGTACGCTGATGAATTGGGTGTGAATTACAGTTATGATGATGCTGCGTTACTAGCAGATGCAGACTTTGTTTTTCTAGGTACAAAGCCTTATGATTTCGAATCTTTGGCTGATCGTATTCGTCCTTACATTACTGATCAAAATAAATTTATTTCTATAATGGCTGGCATTTCAATTCAATATATTAGAAAAGAACTGGAACATGATAATCCGATTGCCAGAATCATGCCGAATACCAATGCTCAAGTAGGTCACTCAGTCACTGGTTTAAGTTTCTCGAAAAATTATCCTGAGGAAGCGCGTCAGAAAGTCGTTGATATTGTGAATGCGTTTGGTTCAGAACTTGAAGTTCAAGAAGACGCTTTACATCAAGTTACAGCGATAACTGGAAGCGGTCCTGCTTTCTTGTATCATGTGTTTGAGAAGTATGTAGAAGCGGGCGTGAGACTAGGATTAGATAAAGAAGAAGTTGAAGAATCTATCCGTAATTTAATTATTGGTACAGGAAAAATGATTGAACGTTCTGATTTGAGTATGGAACAATTAAGACAAAACGTGACTTCTAAAGGCGGCACGACTCAAGCCGGCCTTGACGCTTTATCTCAACATGATTTAGAAGGTATCTTCGAGGATTGTTTTAAAGCTGCTGTCAAACGTAGTAAAGAACTTTCAAATGAAGAATAATATATATATAGAACCGCTAAAAAGAGATGAATTTACTCATTCTCTGCTTCAGCGGTTCTTTTTAGATTGCAAAAGTATCAAAATCTCTGACAAATTTAAATTTTAAATCTGGATATTGATTTTGTAACTCAGCATAGAGTTTATCTATATCATTAAGATTGTAACGATTGCTGATATGATTTAAAAGTGCTTGCTTCGCTTCTGATTTTTCTAGCAAAGACAAAACATCAGCAATATGACTGTGGTTGTGGTTATCTGCTAAAGTTCTGTCGCCGTCTATATATGTAGATTCATGGACAAGAACATCGACCCCGTGTGCAATTTTAAGTTCGTTTTCACACGGCATAGTATCACCGAAAATTGCTATTTTGGGACCGACTTTTGCGTCCCCTTTAAAATCAGAGGATTGATAGATTTTACCATCGAAAATAAAGGTCTCAGAATCTTTTACTTCTTGATATTTTGGTCCTGGTTCCATTCCAATTTCACGCAAGGCAGCAACATTTATTTTTCCCGGTGTAGTCGGTGCTTCAACACGATAACCGAATGAAGGTACGCCGTGATTCAGATGATACGCAGTAACTGTAATGCCTTCATGCTGGTAATGCAGCTGCTCATCCATTTCAATAAAGGTAATTGGATAATTCAAACGTGAAAGAGATGCCTGCAGTGTGATTTCAATGTAATCTTTGATACCTCTAGGACCTACAATTGTTAAAGGTTTATTTTCACCGCCTTGGAAAGAACGGCTGGTCAATATGCCTGGTAATCCATAAATATGGTCGCCATGCATATGTGTTATAAATATATGATTAATTTTTCCGAGTTTAATGGAATGATGCAGAATTTGGTGCTGTGTTCCTTCCCCTGCATCAAAGAGCCAGATAGAATTTGAATAAGGTTCCAAGTTGAGCGCTATAGCTTGTGTATTGCGTTCTTTGGTCGGCAAAGCGGCGCCTGTACCGAAAAATGTAATTTCCATAACAACGCTCCTCTCTATTCGTTAGTGTACCATAATAATAGAACTCCGTTCACGTACAAATTTAAGCAAAAATGTGTTATAACATTTCTGCATAGTCTATAATAATAGCATAACTTATTAAGAATTGAGGTTTTGAATCTTGAGTAATAAAAGAAAGCATATACCATGTTTGATTACAATATTTGGAGCAACCGGCGACTTAAGCCATCGCAAACTTTTTCCATCGCTCTTTCACCTATACCAACAAGATAATTTAGATCAACATGTTGCAATCATTGGTATTGGCCGACGAGATTATTCTAACGATGAATTTCGCAAACAAGTTAAAGCATCCATACAAGCTCACGTAAAAGATACAAAACATCTTGATCAATTTATGGAACATGTATTCTACTTTAAACATGATGTTAGTGATGAACAAAGTTATGACGAATTATTGCAATTCAGTAATCAATTAGATTCTGAATTCGGTTTAGAAGGCAACCGTCTTTTCTACTTAGCAATGGCTCCTAATTTCTTCGGTGTGGTTACTGATTATTTAAAATCCTCAGGATTAACTAAAACACGTGGATTTAAACGATTAGTTATTGAAAAACCTTTCGGTAGCGATTTAGCTTCAGCAGAAAAGTTAAATAAACAAATCCGTAAATCATTTAAAGAAGAAGAAATTTATCGTATCGACCATTACTTAGGTAAAGATATGGTACAAAATATAGAAGTATTAAGATTTGCAAATGCTATGTTCGAGCCATTATGGAACAATAAATATATTTCTAATATCCAAGTTACTTCCTCCGAAGTTTTAGGTGTTGAAGATCGCGGCGGTTATTATGAAACAAGTGGTGCCTTGAAAGACATGGTTCAAAACCACATGCTGCAAATGGTAGCTTTATTAGCAATGGAGCCCCCTATTAGCTTGAACAGCGCTGACATTCGTGCTGAAAAAGTCAAAGTACTTAAATCATTACATCCTCTAGGTGCTGAAGATGTACGAACTAACTTTGTTAGAGGACAGTATGGTGAAGGAGAAATCAATGGTCAGACTGTGGTGGGTTATAGAGAAGAAGATCGTGTAGCGGATGATTCTGATACCCCTACTTTCGTATCAGGTAAAGTCATGATTGATAACTTCAGATGGGCAGGCGTTCCATTTTATATTCGAACTGGTAAAAGAATGAAACGTAAATCTATTCAAGTAGTAGTTGAATTTAAAGAAGTTCCAATGAACTTATATTATGAAAAAGACAAACATTTAGATTCAAACTTGCTTGTCATTAATATTCAACCTAATGAAGGTGTCTCTTTGCATTTAAATGCTAAGAAAAATGTACAAGGTATTGAAACAGAGCCTGTTCAACTTTCTTACTCTATGAGTGCTCAAGATAAAATGAATACAGTAGACGCATATGAAAACTTATTGTTCGATTGCCTAAAAGGCGATGCAACAAACTTTACACATTGGGAAGAATTAAAATCAACATGGAAATTTGTGGATGCAATTCAAGAAGAATGGGATCAAGTGATTCCAGAATTCCCTAACTATAAATCAGGAACTAATGGACCATTGGACAGTGAGTTATTATTAAGTCGTGACGGTTTCCATTGGTGGGACGATATTCATTAATTAACAATTAAAGAGTTAATACTAAATATAGACAAGTTTGTGCTTATTTTTTGCGCAGCCTTGTCTATTCTTTAACCCTTTTTTAAAGGAAAATTATTAGGAAATGCGGTATAATAAAAAGCAAAAGTAATTTACGGTAATTTTAGGAGTGAAAAGTTTGGACGTTATCAAGCAAATTCAGCAGGCAATTGTTTATATCGAAGATCGCGTCATTGAGCCTTTCCATTTGCAAGAATTGAGTGATTACGTCGGTCTTTCTCCCATGCATCTTGATCAGTCTTTTAAAATGATTGTGGGTCAGTCTCCAAGTGAATATGCAGAAGCTAGAAAACTAACTAAGGCAGCAGAAGATGTTATTCAAGGTTCATATCGTTTAGTCGATATTGCTAAAAAATATCATTATGAAGATACAAATGCTTTTGCGAACGCTTTCAGCGACTATCATGGAGTATCGCCGATTCAAGCAAAGGTAAAAGAAGATGAATTACGCATGCAAAAACGTCTATATATAAAAATAACTACAACAGATGCTCCGCCATATACATATCGGTTAGAAACATCTGATTCCTATACATTAGTAGGCTATGCCCGCTTTGTCGATACAGAAGATTTAAGTAATCCATTTGTAGTAGCAGATTTTATTGAAGACTTGCTGGATAGCGGCAAAATTAAAGAACTCCAAAGATATAATGATATGAGTCCGCATGAATTATTTGTTGTGAAGTGTCCGTTAGATAATGGTGCTGAAATTTTTGCTGGTGTACCAAGTGAACGTTATCCGGCTCATTTAGAGAGTCGCTACTTACCTTCGAGACAATATGCTAAATTTAATTTGCAAGGAGAGATTGATTTCGCAGTAAATGAAGCATGGCACTATATAGAGACGAGATTACAATTGACTTTACCTTATGAGCTTAATAGCCTGTATGTTGAAATTTACCCTTTCGATATATCATTTGAAGATCCTTTTACTAAAATTCAGTTGTGGCTGCCGATCGATCCAGATATTACGAAAGATTAAATAGAAAAAGCACGGTTGAAAATTTTCAACCGTGCTTTTTGCCTTATTTATTAATTATTTTTCCTCAGCCCAATGTGTATGGAAAGTACCTTCTTGGTCTTTACGTTGGTAAGTGTGAGCACCGAAGTAATCACGTTGTGCTTGGATTAAGTTTGCAGGTAAGTTTTCTGAGCGATAGCTGTCATAGTAATTGATACTTGCAGCAAATCCTGGAGTTGGAACACCATTTACAACACTTTCAGCTACAACATCGCGAAGTGCTGATTGATAGTTTGTAACGACCTCTTTAAAGTAAGGGTCAAGTAATAAATTGTGTAAATCAGCGTTATTATCATACGCATCTTTGATTTTTTGCAAGAACTGTGCACGAATAATGCAACCTTCTCTCCAAATCATCGCTAAGTCTCCAAGTTGCAAGTTCCAATCGTGTTCTTCGCTTGCTTTACGCATTTGAGCAAATCCTTGTGCATATGAACAGATTTTACTCATATATAATGCTTTGCGGATTTTTTCTAAGAAGGCTTCTTTATCCCCATTAAATTGAGGTGAAGGTCCTTCTAATTGTTGAGAAGCTTTCACACGTTCTTCTTTCATTGAAGAAATGAAGCGTGCAAATACTGATTCAGTGATTATTGTTAATGGAATTCCTAATTCTAAAGCATTGATTGAAGTCCATTTACCTGTTCCTTTTTGACCAGCTTTATCCATTACTTTTTCAACTAATGGTGTGCCGTCTTCATCTAATTTATTGAAGATTTCTCCAGTGATTTCAATAAGATAGCTGTCAAGTTCACCTTGGTTCCATTCTTTGAATGTTTTAGCGATTTCAGTATGAGACATGTGTAAAGCGTCTTTCATTAATGCATAACTTTCAGCAATTAATTGCATGTCAGCATATTCAATACCGTTATGCACCATTTTTACATAATGACCAGCTCCATCTGGGCCAATATAAGTGACACAAGGTGCACCGTCTTCTGCTTTAGCAGAAATTGCTTCTAAAATATCAGATACTTTGTCATAGGCTTCTTTTTGTCCGCCAGGCATAATTGAAGGGCCTGTTAAAGCACCTACTTCTCCGCCAGAAACACCTGTACCGATAAAATTGATTCCACTTTCAGCTAATGCTTTATTTCGACGAATTGTATCTTGATAGTTAGTATTTCCACCATCAATTAAGATATCTCCATCATCTAATAATGGTAATAAACCTTCGATAGTAGCGTCAGTAGCAGGACCTGCTTTAACCATTAATAAAATTTTGCGTGGACGTTCTAATGAGTTGACGAATTCTTCTAAAGAATATGTGGGGTGAATATTTTTACCTTTAGATTCTTCAACCATTTGTTCTGTTTTTTCTTTTGAACGATTGTAAACTGATACTGAATAACCACGTGATTCAATATTCCAAGCTAAGTTTTTACCCATTACGGCTAAGCCGACTACACCTATTTGTTGCGTCATATTACTTACCTCTCTTATTAAAAATTTTCTACCTCATTGTAACACAATTCAGAGCCTTCCTCACTCATTCAAACTTTACTTTGCATGACTGACGATTTTAACAATATTAATAAGTTGTTGTGCTAATAAATTTAATGATTTGATTTCCATTCTTTCTTCGGCAGTATGAATATTCTCATAGCCGATTCCAAGTATAACAGTTGGAATACCTAAAGCATTGATAATATTTCCGTCTGATCCTCCACCAGAAATTACTGTATTACCGTTCAATTGAAGTTCTTTGGCACTATCTATAGCAATTTGTGTAACTTCTGCCTCTTCAGATACTTTAAATCCTTGATAACTTTCTTCGACTTCAACGTCTGCTGTACATCCGTATTTTTCTGCTGTTTCTTCAAAAACTTCTTTCATATGTTGAATTTGTTTTTTGATTTTTTGAGGAGAATGAGAACGTGCCTCAGCATGCAGTGTCACTTCATCTGCAACAATATTCGTTACAGAACCGCCATGAAAGCTGCCGATATTAGCAGTCGTCTCTTCATCGATTTGTCCTAATTTCATTTTGCTGACTGCTTTAGCAGCAATATTAATTGCACTGACTCCTTTGTTCGGTGTACTTGCATGTGCCTTCTTACCATGAATGACTGCTGCAATTTTCATTTGAGTAGGAGCTCCTAAGACTGTTGTCCCTACTGGCGCGCTTGCATCCACTGCATAACCGAATTGAGCATCTAATAGATCAGGATTTAAAGCTTTAGCGCCTAATAAGCCTGATTCTTCACCTACTGTAATTACAAATTGAATTTGACCGTGTTGGATATCTTGTTCTTTCAGAGTTCTAATTAACTCGAAGATTGCAGCCAATCCAGCCTTATCGTCTGCACCTAGTACAGTCGTACCATCTGAATAGATATAGCCGTCATCCTTAACGATAGGTTTAACGTTAATACCAGGAATCACAGTATCCATATGGCTAGTGAAATAAATTTTATCAATTTGATTAGAGGCTTCTTTATGTGCTGGAAGTGTACATACCAAGTTGTTAGCACCTAATTCTGGTTGTTCACTGGCGTGATCTTCTTTAACGTCCAGACCTAAATTTTGAAATTTTTCTTTTAAAATTGGTTGAATAAGTTCTTCATGACCCGTCTCTGAATCAATTTGTACGAGTTCTAAAAATGTATCGAGTAATCGCTGTTGATTAATCATGTCAATTCCCCTTTCTCTTATAATATTAGTGTATATGAATATTTAATTTCAGAAAACTTATATGTTTCAAAGTATGTAGTAAATTTGTGATATAATAGTGGGAAATCATGCCATTGCATTGGTGCTTTATGTGTCTTAAAATATAAAGCATTACGTATTCAAAGCGAAAAGGCAAGCAATTATTAGAGGAGAGTTGAAAGTGTTTAAAGGAAAAGTATCTAAAATTGTTATTATCGTCATGTTAGTTGCAGTAATTGTTGCACTGATTCTTTCAAGTTTAGCACCATTAATGCAATAATTAACGAAAAAAAGCTATCCCTTATTAATTGAAGGGATAGCTTTTTTACGTGCTTCAAACTTCATGATACATTTTCAATGAACCGAATTGAGATTTAATTTGTAAATATCTTTCTAATTCATTAACAATTTGTATTTCGTTTGCTCTATTAATAAGTGCTTCTTTACTATCCGGTAATGCTTGGTCATATAATTCAATATGTAGCTCATATAATGAATATAAACGCATTGCCGTATAGTCATTGCTATTTACGTTTTTAGCTATTTCTGCAAATAGTGTTCCTAAACGATGTAAAATAGCATCCTCAGACTCCATTGACTTCAAAATATGCTGAATACGTTCAATAATTTCTAATTGTTCTTCACGCATATCGAAATAATGATAATAAGAATTTTCATTACGGACATAATGGTTTTTAACATCTCGGAAAGCAAAAGATTTCGCTTTTTGAATCTCTGTTGACACTTCTTTCAAAGGTACTTCAACACTGTAGTTAACGTCGAAACAAGCTTTGCTGAAAGTATAAAAAATCTCAGTGAATTGCTTTTCGATTTTATATTTATATTCCTCTAATTTATTATCTAAGCTTGGCATAATCATATTCATTAAAAATGCAATGCCTAATCCAACAATTAATAATAATACTTCATTCACAAATAAATGGAAATCTATTACTTTAGCATTGAAAACATGCAGCAGGATTACACAGCTTGTCACAATCCCTTCTTGTACCCCTAACATTACAGTTAACGGAATAAACAAAAGTACAATGAGACCTAATACAATCGCATTTTGACCGAGTAAGCTGAAGATAACAGAACCCAATATAAGTATGAGAATACAGGATACAAAACGGGAAATAATTGCTTGTAGGGAATGTACTTTGGTGTGTTTAATACATAAAACAACTAAAATGGCACTCGAAGAAAAATTATCTAAACCAATTAATTTGGCAATAATTATTCCCAGTGCCATTCCTACAGCAGTCTTAATCGTTCTAAATCCTATTTTATAGGGATTTAAACGTTTCATCTGCTAACCTCTTAGCGTTCTTCGCAATATTTTTCAAATAAGCTTTGAAGTTGGTTAATAACATCCATGATATCATGACCTTCAATTTGATGACGTTCAATCATTTCAGCAATTTTACCATCTTTTACAAGTGCAAATGACGGACTTGATGGCGCATAACCTTCAAAGTAGTCACGAGCTTTTTGTGTTGCTTCTTTGTCTTGACCAGCAAATACTGATACTAAACGATCCGGCATTTTGTCATAATGCAAAGCATGTTCTGCAGCTGGACGTGCAATACCGCCTGCACAACCGCATACTGAGTTGACCATCACTAAAGTAGTGCCGTCTTGTTTCAATACTGAATCTACTTCTTCCGGTGTTGTAAGTTGCTCGTAACCTGCATTTTCAATTTCATTACGTGCTTGTTTAACAACATCATTCATATATAAATCGAAATTTATATCCATATCGATATCACCTTTCAGTCTTAGTAAAGTTCATACTTTATTCTACTAATTAATTGACTATTGTTCAACATGCTTGTTCCGGACAAAGTAGATATTTTAATAAATGTGAGTATGCTCAATAGAATATTGTTCAATACGTTCTTTGATATGATTCATAAATCTGCCCGCTTGCAAACCATCAAGTATACGGTGATCTATTGAAATACAAAGATTAACCATATTACGGATGGCAATCATATCATCAATAACAACTGGTTTTTTGACAATCGATTCTACTTGTAAGATAGCTGCTTGAGGATAGTTGATAATCCCCATTGATGATACTGAGCCGAATGTTCCAGTGTTGTTGACAGTAAATGTACCTCCGCTTAAATCTTCTTGTGTTAATTTATTGTTTCTGGCTTTCTGTGCCAATGTATTAATTTCACGTGCAATACCTTTGATGGATTTTTCATCTGCATTATGGATTACAGGTGTAAATAACTTATCTTCAACAGCGACTGCGATAGAAATATTGATATCTTTATGCACTTTGATTTCAGAACCTTGCCAGCTACTGTTAAGCATTGGAAAGGCTTTTAGCGCCTCTGCTGCTGCTTTTACAAAGAAAGCGAAGAATGTCAGGTTATAACCTTCATCTTGTTTGAATTTATTTTTATAATGATTACGTGTTTTCACTAAGTTTGTGGCATCGGCTTCAATCATCATCCAAGCATGTGGAATTTCAGTCACGCTCGTTACCATATTCTTAGCAATTTGTTTTCTGACACCGTTGACTGGAATAGAATCAGTATTTGCTGCTGTATTATTTTGAGCATATGTTTCATTTTTAGTTGGTTTATCTGCAACTTCAATAGAAGTCTGATCTTGAACGTTTGATTGTTCGAGCATCATGTCTGGATTTTGAATTACCTTTTCAATATCTTTCTTAGTAACTCTGCCTTCAAATCCTGTACCTTGAACTTGTGAAAGGTCTATTTGATGTTCGGATGCAAGTTTAAATACTACAGGTGAGAATCGACCGTTATTCAGCGGTTGATCGGATGTTGAGTTAGTATTACTTTCCTGTTTTTTACGAGTTTCATTTTTGGAAGGTATTGCTTCGGCCTTCTTCTCTTCAGAGTTTTCTTTTTCAGGAGCTGAAGTTTGAGTGTTTTCAGCTTCTATTTCGCAAATTGGAGTACCGACTTTGATTGTCTCTCCAGCTTCTACTAAGATTTTAGTGATTGTACCTGCTTCTGTTGAAGGGACTTCTGCGGTTACTTTATCTGTTATTACTTCACAGATCGGCTCGTATTCTTCGATTGTGTCCCCTACTTCAACCAACCATTGTTCGATTGTTCCTTCATGTACACTTTCACCTAATTTAGGCATATTGATTTCCATTTAAAGTCCTCCTAGCGATTAAAAGCGCGCTAATTCAAGCATTTTTTCTTTGATTTTGTCAGGGTTCATCATAAATTCATCTTCTAATACTGGAGAGAATGGCATAGCAGGGACATCAGGTCCAGCAAGTCGCATAATTGGCGCATCTAAGTCGAAAAGACAGTTCTCTGCAATGATAGCGGAGACTTCTGACATAATGCTGCCTTCTAAATTATCTTCTGTTACCAATAATATTTTTCCAGTACGTTTTGCTCGATTAATAATTGTTTCTTTATCAAGTGGATATACTGTACGTAAATCAACAATTTCTGCATCTATGCCCTCTTCAGCTAATACATCTGCAACTTGCAGACAATAATTGACACATAAACCATAAGTAAATACTGTCAAGTCGCTGCCTTCACGTTTCACATCTGCTTTACCTAATGGCACCGTGTAATATTCTTCAGGTACTTCTTCTTTTAATAAGCGGTAAGCTTTTTTATGTTCGAAATAAAGTACTGGATCATCAGATTCGACTGAGGCTAATAATAAACCTTTAGCATCGTAAGGGTTGGAAGGGATAACGATTGTTAACCCTGGAGTTGATGCAAAGACACTTTCAATACTTTGAGAGTGATATAAGCCCCCATGAATGCCTCCGCCGAACGGTGCGCGGATAGTTAATGGTACATTCCAATCGTTATTAGAACGATAACGTGTTTTAGCTGCTTCACTCATAATTTGGTTTGTCGCAGGTAAGATGTATTCTGCAAATTGAATCTCAGCAATAGGTCGTTTGCCGAGCATTGATGCACCGATAGCTGTTCCCACAATGTTGGATTCTGCTAATGGTGTATCGATGACACGTTCGATGCCGAACTTTTCTTGTAATCCTAAAGTGACGCCGAAAACGCCGCCTTTTTTACCGACATCTTCTCCTAAGACAAAAACATTCGGGTCTTTTTCCATCGCTTGAAAGATGGCTTGTTGAATGGCGGATAAGTATGTTAATTTAGCCATTATTCCACTCCTCCTTCTGCATACACAAAGGTATAAGTCTCGGTTGGATCTGGATAAGGGGAAGCTTCAGCTTCTTTAGTTGCTTTCTGTACAATTTCTTTGTTAGCTTTTTCAATTTCAGTTAACCAGTTTTCATCAATTATTCCAAGATCTAATAAATGTGTTTTGAATTTAACGTTACAATCTTGTGTTTTCAAATCTTTACGAGTTTCTTCGCTGCGGTATTTATCATCGTCGTCAGAAGAATGTGCAGTCATACGGGTACACATAGCTTCTAATAAGGTAGAGCCTTCTCCATTGAGTGCACGTTCACGCGCCTCTTTCATTGCTTTATACATTGCAATAGGATCATTGCCGTCTACTCTTTCACCGTGAATGCCGTAGCCTAGAGCGCGATCTGATAATTTATCGGCTGCATATTGTAAATTAGAAGGTACTGAAATGGCATATTCATTATTTTCAATGACACAGATAAATGGTAACTTTTGTACTCCAGCAAAATTCAAACCTTCGTGAAAATCGCCTTGGTTAGAAGTCCCTTCACCTAATGTTGCCATCGCGATATTAGGTTTTTTATCCATTTTTAAAGCAAGCGCTGCTCCTACTCCTTGAAGTACTTGAGTACCTACTGGTGAACTTTGAGATAGGATATCTACTTCTTTTTTACTATAGTGAGAAGGCATTTGTTTACCAGCTGAGTTGATATCGCCGCGTTTACCGAACGCTGACATCATAGTTTCAGCAGGTGTAATACCTAAATAAGTGATTAATGCTAAATCACGATAATAAGGAGCAGACACATCCCCTTTTTCCATCGCAAATGCCATTCCGATTTGAGCAGCTTCTTGTCCTTGACAGCTAATGACGAAGGGAATTTTACCTGCTCTATTTAATAACCACATTCTCTCATCTAATTTACGACCTAAATCCATCCATTTATACATTGATTTTAAGTCTTCTTCGGTTAATCCGACAGATTGATAATCCATCATAGTTATTTCCTCCTTAAATTAAGCATGCACTGAGCGTTTTGCTGCTTTAAGTCCTGCTTCCATTAACACTTCAGAGATTGAAGGATGTGCATGAGTCGTCAATCCTAATTCTAGTGTTGATCCGTTCATAAATTGCAATAAAGCAACTTCGTTAATCAATTCTGTAACATGCGGGCCAATCATGCTTAAGCCTAATACCGTATCTGTATCTTGATCTACAACTAATTCACAGAATCCATCTTGTTGTGTTGCGTCTTCAATGACAGCTTTGCCTACAGCTTTGAACGGCACTTTAAAACTTCTGGCTTTTGTAAAGTCCGCATCCTTAGCTTCCTCTAAAGTCATACCGATAGAAGCAATTTCAGGATAAGTGTAGATACATCTTGGAATCGTATTATAATCAACAGGTATTGTATTATCTTCGAACATAGCTTCTACAGCAGTTGTTCCTTCTTTAGAACCTGCATGTGCAAGCTGAAGTTTACCAATACAATCTCCTGCTGCATAAATATGTTGTTCTGCTGTTTGTTGATTTTCATTAACTTCAATAAAGCCTTTAGCATCTGTCGCAATCTTTGTATTGTTCAAACCTATATCAGATGTGTTCGGAGTTCTGCCTATTGCTAACAATATTTTATCTGCAGTAATTTTCAAATCAGCTTCGTTAATTTCTATTGCTTCATCTGTAAAAGTAAAACTACCTTCGGAGAGTTGAACATTTTCATAAATCTTAATGCCGCGGTCGGTAAAATGTTTCTTTAAGTTGTTAGCAATATTTTTATTTTCACTTGGAAGTATACGTTCGCCGGCTTCTATTACAGTGACATCAGTACCGAAATCATTAAGTAATGAAGCGAATTCCATTCCAATAACACCGCCGCCTACTATTACTATAGATTCAGGCAATTGCTCCATTTTGAGCAAATCAGTACTTGAAATAATAGTTTGATGATTGAATTTCAAGAATGGCAGCTCAGCTGGTTTAGAACCAGTAGCAATAAGCACATAATCATTAGGTAAGAGTTCTGATGTTCCGTCTTCATATTCAACTGATATCGTGCCTGGTCTAGGTGAAAAGATAGAAGAACCTAAAATTCTTCCGGTTCCATTATAAATATCTATGTGGTTATGCTTCATTAGATGCTCAATTCCTGTATACATTTGTTGGATAATTTCATTTTTTCTATCCATAATTTGATTATAATTAATTGAAAATTGCTCTGTATCAATACCATATAATGAAGCTGTTTTCACAGTATGTAATACCTCAGCTGACTTTAATAATGTCTTTGTAGGAATACATCCTTTATGCAAACAAGTTCCGCCTAATAATTGATTTTCTACTATAGCGACTTTTTTTCCTAATTGAGATGCACGGATACCTGCTACATATCCTGCAGTGCCGCCACCTAATATCACTAGGTCATATTGTTCTTCTGCCATAATCGAACTCCTAACTATAATTTTTTACCTGCTCTTTATTATTCATCACATCATTTACTCTAAGTGCAAGTGTTTCCATTTCTTTCTCACCAGGATATACAGAGACAGGCGCGATCCAATCTACATATTCAGTAATATAATCAGTTATAAGACTGCTGTTAGCCAGTCCGCCTGTTAAAATAATCTGATCAACCTTGCCTTTGAATATTATTGCTTTCTCGCCTATTTGTTTAGCAATTTGATATATCATCGTATCGATTGCTAAATGAATATGCTCATTTTCATGATACTTCTGGATAAGCGCTTTAAGATTATTACTTCCGCATAAAGCAATAAGACCTGATTCTTTACTCAATATACGATTCATCTCTGCAGGGGTAAATTGATGCTTGTCCGCCCATTGATAAAGTGAATCGTTAGGTAAACTTCCTGAACGCTCTGGGCTTAATGGCCCTTCCCCTAACAAACCATCATTGACATCTACTACTTTACCATATTGATGAGCACCTATCGTTATTCCACCGCCCATATGCGCGACAATAACATTCACTTGCGTATAGGTCTTATTTACAGATTCTGCATACTGACTCGCTACTGCCTTTTGATTCAAAGCATGAAAAACACTTTTGCGTTGTATTGCTTTAACGCCAGTCAACTTTGCAATGTCTATCATCTCATCTACTACAACTGGATCTACGATAAAAGAAGGAATGTTCAACTTTTGAGCCAATTTAAATCCAATGATTCCACTTAAGTTTGATGCATGAGTGCCATATCTAAATTTACGTAAATCGTCATACATTCTGTAATTAATAGCATAAGTCCCTCCAGAAATCGGCTTCAACAAACCGCCGCGACATGCAATTGCGTCAATTTCGTTTAAACCAATATCATGCTCTGCAAGGAATGCTTCAATAGCTTGTACTCTATATTTCTCTTGTTGTAATAAAGAAAGCTGCGTAATTTGTATGTCATGTTGAAGCAATGCTTCAGCGACACAATGTTGTTGATTATAAATTGCGACTTTAGATGAAGTGCTACCTAAGTTGATGACTAATATTTGTGTCATATGTTCACCTGCTTTATATTGAATTCTATGATGTTATGATGTGCGAATTTATACTATTAATTAAACGAACCCTTTATATTTTACCTTAATTACTGTGCTTTTTTAAAGTAATCATCATAGATAATAATAACTTGTTACCATCAAATAGTTATTTTCCAATAAAAAGGGAGCGGAATTATTTTATCATCTTGTCCTAATAAAGATAACTAGAAGTAAAAGCAGATTATAAGATAAGTGAGTTTTTTGTGATAGCTATAGGAAAATTTAGAAGGAGCTGAGACATTTTATGCCCCAGCCCCTAAAAATCCAAAATGATTATGAGAGTGTTCGTAATGCGAGTAATACTGAATTCACTTTATTTTCAACAGAATCAGCTCGTGATGTCAGTACAATCGGAAACTTGGTTCCTAATATTAAACTGGCTACTTTAGCATGTGCAAAGTAAGTCAACGATTTATAGAGAGTGTTACCGACGTCTAAATGCGGTACCACGAGCGCATCAATGTTGCCTGCGATTTCTGAATCGATGCCCTTTTCAAACGCACTTTCTTTATCAATTGCATTATCAAAGGCAAATGGCCCTTCTACTGTTAAGAAATCATCAGTTGAAAAGTGTGCTGAAATTTCCGCCGCATCTACTGAAGACGGAATTTTATGTGTTGGATTTTCAACTGAAGATAACAATCCGACATTAAGATGTGTATAGCCAATATTTTTAGAAAAGACTTCAATATTTTGAATCATTTTAATGCGGTCATCAATGCTTGGATGAATATTTAGCGCGACATCACTAACCATTAACATTTGATGGTAAGAAGGTATTTCAAAACAAGCAATGTGATTTAAAAAGTTATTTTCATCGATAAATGATTTATGTTCAAGAATAAAGCTCAGAATTTCCGCTGTGGTAACATTGCCCTTCATTAAGACGTTAATAGCATTATTTGATAAATCATTTGCACATTTCTCATATACACTTTCTTTATCATCAAATATCCTCAAATGGATGCGATTTAAAAATTCGCCATCTACATTAAATGACCGTATAAGTTCAGTTGGATCTTTAATGCCGTAGAGTGTAATATGACTCTGTGTCTGTCTTAGTATTTCAATGACAGAAGAAATAATATGCTCATCATCTGCAAAAACTACACCGATATTGCCAGACAGTGACTTAGAATCAGATATTAAAGATTGGAATTGCATAAGTCAAACCCCTCTCAAATCATTATTTTATAAAGCAGCATGATTTTGCTCAATCATCTCTTTAGCATTTTCTCGGGTGATTTTAGTAACATTTGCTCCAGATATCATACGTGCTACTTCATCGATTCGTGCTTCTCCAGTTAATTCTTGGACTTGAGTAGTTGTGCGTTCATCTGTTGAAGCTTTACTGATTAATAAGTGATGATTACTCATGGAAGCCACTTGCGGTAAATGAGAGATGCAGATGACTTGGATATATTGAGAGATATCTCTCATTTTTTCAGCCATTTTTTGGGCTGCTATTCCTGATACACCAGAGTCTACTTCATCAAATAATATGGCAGTTTGTCCTCTAGATTTCACGAAGATACTTTTTAAAGCTAACATGATTCTAGACAATTCTCCGCCAGAAGCAATTTTGCCTAAACTTTTTAAAGGTTCGCCCTTGTTTGGGCTAATTAAGATTTCTACTTTTTCAATACCCTCTGCAGTAGGTTCATCAAGAGATTTGAATGAGATTTCTAAATTAGCATCTTTCATTTGCAAGTTTTGTATTTCATCTACAATATGGTCTCTCAGCTCTCTAGCTACTTTACGACGTTCTTTTGAAAGTTTCTGGCCATCTTCTAATAATTTAGATTTTAATTGTTTAATTTCTTCTTTAAGGTTAGCTGTACTTTGCTCATAGTTTTCTATCTTATCTATTTCATTAACTAACTTCTCTTGATACTGAATTAAATCTTGTATATCTTTACCATATTTTCTTTTTAAATTATTTAACAAGTTCATTCGAGATTCTAATTCATTTAAATATTGTTCATCAAACTCAGTATTCGATATTTCATCGTACAACTGATGTTTCGCATCTTCTAATGTATAATAAAATTGATCTACATGCTCTTTTAATTCGCTAAATTCATTCGGAATAATTTCGTTAATCGTTTCTAAATGCTGACTGAGTTCATATAGCCGATCAGGAATTGCTTGTTCATCGGTTAAAGTGGTATGCGCTGCATTTAAGGCAACGCTTAAATTTTCAGAATTTTGTATACGTTTAATGTCCGATTCTAGTTGCTCAACTTCTCCTTCTTGCAAATTAGCTTCTGACAATTCATCCGCTTGAAATTTCATTAAATCTAAACGTTGTAATAAAGCTTGATCAGCAGATTCTAATTCATTTAATTCATTAGTTTTCTCTTTATAGGTTTGATAAGTATCTTGGTATTGCTTCAGATAACGGTCATATTTACCATCTGCATAGGAATCTAATAGTTGTAAATGGTACTTCTGTTTTAATAAGGATTGGGTTTCGTGTTGTCCATGGATATCCAATAATTCTTGCATAATCATTCGTAAATCATGTAATGTAACCGTTTGATTATTTACCTTGCAGATACTTTTTCCTGAACTGAAGATTTCTCTTTTTACTAAAAGAAAGTCTTCGTCGATATCGATATCAAGATACTGTAAAGTTTCAATGACTGATTGGTTATTATCAATATCAAAAATACCTTCGATTGTTGCTTTTTTTTCACCATGACGAACAAAGTCGGAAGATGCACGCATACCAATAAGTTGACCAATAGCATCAATGATGATAGATTTACCCGCACCTGTTTCTCCGCTTAAAACTGTCAGACCGTCTGCAAAATTAATTTCTAATTCATTAATAATTGCAAACTGTTTAATTGTTAAAGTTTGTAACATGGCTTATCGCTTCCTTATAACAAATTAAAAATACGTGTTTTTATTGCAGTAGCAGATGCTGCATCGTGACAAATCAAGAGACAAGTATCATCTCCACAAATAGTACCTAAAACTTCATCCCAATCAATCTGATCTAAAATTGCACCGATTGACTGTGCATTGCCGGGTAAGGTTTTTAAAACTAATAGATTACCTGTTCCTTCAATATTTACAAAGGAATCCATTAAATATCTGCCTAATTTTTCAAGTGGGTGATATTTGCGGTCATTAGGTAAACTGTATACATATTGACCAGTAGGAGCAGGTACTTTAATAAGTTGTAATTCTTTAATATCTCTTGATACAGTTGCTTGAGTAACGTTCAAATCAAACTGATTTAAGCGTCGCACTAACTCATCTTGAGTTTCAACCTGTTCAGTGGAAATGATTTCTCTGATTTTTATATGTCTAACTGATTTTTTAGCCACTTATTAACACCTCAAATTACGAATATTTATACAAGTATAGTATCATAATTTTTAATGAAAAGGCTAGTGATAGTCTTGAAGTATATCTTTAGTTATGTATAGAAATGTATCTTTATGAACAAGTTTTTAATAATAAACAAGGGAGCAGAACAGAAATAATATTGGTTAATATTATTTCGTCGTTCTGTCTCGGCAAGGCTAACTAGAATAGAAAAAAGCTTGGAACAAGCGCATTTTCTATTCAGATAGCTACTGCCAGTTCAAAGAGAATAGCTGAGACATTATTATGTCCCAGCCTCATTTCAAGTCTTTAATGATCACGTTGATAAAACAATTGAGTCAGATACTCTAATTGAGAAGTATCATATGATGCTTCTCTTAATTTTTCAAGGCATTTTTCGGCCTGTTTAACGTGGAACTCAAGCTTTTGTTCTGTTTTATCTTGGCCCAATAAAGTAACGTAAGTATTTTTATGATTTTTTTCATCGCTACCGACTGGTTTGCCTAATTTTTCTTCGTCGCCATACACGTCTAATAAGTCATCTTTGATTTGGAAAATTAAGCCTAAGTGCTGACTATAATTCTCTAGTAACTCAGAAACCTCATCTGATGGTTGGACTATAGTTACCGCAGCCATAATTGCAAACGTTAATAATGCACCGGTTTTTTCCTTATGGATGTGTTGCAAAGTTTCTAGTGAAATACTCTTGTTTTCACTTTCCATATCTAGTGTTTGACCGCCAATCATACCTAAGTGGCCACTGGCATCTGACAATAGTTCCACTAATTTAATACGTGTCTGAGCATTTATGGATTCATCAGTACTGATTAGATGAAAAGCTTTGGTTAAAAGCGCGTCACCAGCTAGTAACGCTTTCCATTCACCATAAACCTTATGATTCGTCAATTTACCTCTACGATAATCATCATTATCCATAGCAGGTAAATCATCATGAATTAAAGAATAAGTATGGACCATTTCTAAAGCTAAAGCAGTTTGTATACCTTTTTCATAGTTATCATCTTTAGAAAGCATTTTTAAAGTTTCGATTAATAAAACCGGTCTAATACGTTTCCCGCCTGCTTCTAAGGAATAGCGCATACTTTCTTCAAGGTTTGTTTTAAGTGGAGATGAAGGAATAGATTGTAAAAGTAGTTCGTTAATTTGATTCACTAATTTATTCATCAGTTTGTTCAACTTCTTCGTCATTATTTTTCATCAATTGATTTACTTTTTTCTCTGCATCTTTTAAAGTTTTATCACATGAGGCAGATAATTTCATACCTTTTTGATATAACTCCAATGCATCTTCTAAAGAGACAGCTTCGTTATCTAACTTTTTTACAATCGTTTCTAATTCTTCCATCATTTCTTCAAAAGTTTGATTATTACTCATTATCATTACCCCTTACTTTCTTAACAATTGCATCTACAGTACCATCTTTCATCTGTAAATTAATTTCGTCATTAGTTTTCAAGGATTGAGCGCTTGTAACAACTTGGTCTTCTTTATTTACAATTGTATAGCCTCGCAACATTGTATTTGAAGGACTTAAGTTATTTAAAGTTTCGACTCTTTGGCTCAATTGCTTTTTAGAATTTTCCAACACATTTGTAATAGATTTATTAAGTGATTCATGTAATTGAAGTCTTGTTTGCATACCTTGTAAAGTTTGTTGTTTCAAGTCTCGTAAATTCAAGCGGTTGGCTAATAGTTGAAGTTGTTGTTGTGAACGTTCAAGTTTAGCCTTTATCGAAAGATTCATTTGACGTTCTAAGTCGTCTCTTCTTTGGATTTGCTGATCATATAACAACGATGGCTGTTTGAATTTATAATATGAAGACACGTGTTCTAAGTGTTTTTTCTTATTATTAATGAGTTGAAAAATTTGTCGTGAAAGATGCAGTTCCATTTGTTTAATGTACTGACTTAATTCGACTTGATCTGGAGTCGCCATAACGGCTGCTTGTGTCGGTGTAGCTGCTCTTACATCGGCTACAAAGTCACTGAGTGTAAAATCCGTTTCATGTCCTACAGCTGAGATGACAGGTGTTTCAGCTTCGAAAATAGCTCTGACAACTTCTTCTTCGTTGAAATTCCATAAATCTTCTATAGAACCTCCGCCACGTCCGACAATAATGACATCTGCTCCTAATGTATCTGCATATTTGATTTTTTCAACAATATCATTTTTAGCTTGTTCTCCTTGAACAAGTGTACTGATTTGTATTTGTTCTACTAAAGGATAGCGACTATTAATAGTCGAGTGAATGTCCCTGATAGCTGCACCAGTACTAGCAGTGAGCACAGCAATTTTTTGTGGGAATTTCGTTATGGGCTTCTTGTGTATTTCATCAAATAAGCCTTGTTTTTTCAGTTCCTTTTTAAGGGCTTCTAATTTTTGGTATAAATTTCCTATACCGTCTAAGTGCATTTTAGATACGTAAATTTGATAATTGCCACGACGTTCATAAACTGAAACACGTGCTTCAATGAGGACTTCATCGCCCTCTTTAGGTTTGAAATCCAATTTGTTTGCTTGCGCTTTAAACATCATCGCATTGACTACACTGTTTTTATCTTTCAAGTTGAAATATAAATGACCGCTGCTATGCTTTTTGAAATTAGAAAGCTCCCCTTTTAAAAGTACAGACTGCAGATGAGGATCTTGATCAAATTTATATTTAATATATTTAGTTAGCGCTGTTACACTTAAATAATCAGACATAATTATCACTCAATCTTATTGATTTAAATTACTAAGAACACCATTGATAAAACGATAATGGTCGTCATCACTGTATTGCTTTGCTAATTCAACTGCTTCGTTGATAATAACTTTTGGAGGTGTATCGCTATTTGCAAGTTCAAATGCCGCCATACGTAAAATAATGCGGTCTGTCTTGAGCAAACGAGAAATTTTCCAATCCTTTAAATTTTGTTGGATTTTTTCATCTAAAACAGGTTGATGGTCTTTGACTCCAGAAACTAACCAATGAATAAAATCAAACTCTAAATCGGGATGATCATCTTTTATAAAGTTAATTGCTTCATCGATAGATAAATCTGTATTTTCCATTTCAAGTTGGAATAATGCTTGAAATGCTTGGCTTCTTGATTCTTTAAGACTCATGGGAGTTACTCCTTTATTTCTTATTTCTTAGTGTTTTCAACTTCGATATGTGTAATATGAATGTTGATTTGTTTAGGAACTATTGTAGTCATTGTACTTAAAGAGTTGTAAATTGTTTCTTGAATTTTTGTAGCTGTTTTAGAAATATTAATGCCATATTTGAATTCACAGAATACATCTATATAAATACCATCATCTTTTGTTTCTAATTTAATTCCTCTTGTTAAATTTTTGCGGTTCAACTTTTCAGGAGAAGCATTTTTAAGTTCAGCAAAATGGCCATATAAGCCATCGATTTCTGAAGTTGCAATACTTGCAATTGAAATGAGAACTTCTGGGGAAATTTCAACTTTGCCTAAATCTTTATGGTTGTTATCTAAGACCTTTACCATATATATTCCTCCTTTTTAAGCTCTTATTCTAAGCTATTCTTCGTCATTCATAATGTTGTTTTGTTCTAAGAACTTAGTACTATATTCTCCGCCTCTGAAGATATCATTTTGTAAAAGACGTATATGGAAAGGAATAGTAGTATCAATACCAAGTACCAAGTATTCACTTAAAGCACGCATACCCGCCATGATTGCTTCTTCTCTGTTTGGCTCATGCACAATAAGTTTAGCCACCATAGAGTCATAATATGGTGGAATTGAGTAATTAGTATAACAAGCAGACTCTACTCTCACTCCATAGCCCCCTGGTGCAAGATATTGTGTGATTTTTCCTGGAGAAGGCATAAAGTTTTTGTATGGATTTTCTGCATTGATACGAAATTCCATAGCGTGACCGTTGATTTTAATATCCTCTTGAGTAAATGGTAATGGTTCTCCCATGGCTACTAGGAGTTGTAATTTAACTAAATCTACACCAGTGACCATTTCAGTGACTGGATGTTCTACTTGAATTCTGGTATTCATTTCCATAAAGTAAAAATCATCCGTATCTAAATCGTAGATATATTCAATTGTACCTGCATTTTCGTAATTAACGGCTTTGGCAGCTCGAATAGATGCAGCCCCCATTTCAGCTCTCTTTTCAGCTGTAAGTATAGGAGATGGTGCTTCTTCCACAAGCTTTTGCATTCTTCTTTGAATGGTACAATCACGCTCACCTAGTTGAATGACATTACCGAATTGATCTCCAATAATTTGAAATTCAATATGTCTGAAATTCTCAATGAATTTTTCCAGATATAATCCGCCATTGCCGAATGCAGTTTCAGCTTCTTGTTGTGTCATTTTATATCCGTTTTCCAATTCTTTTTCATCTCTGGCCACACGAATACCTTTACCGCCGCCTCCTGCTGTAGCTTTGATGATTACTGGATAACCAATGTCTTTTGCAGTTTTTTTAGCGGCAGCGATTGATTCGACTAATCCGTCACTACCTGGCACTACAGGCACATCAGCATTAATCATTTCTTCTTTCGCTACGTCTTTGATTCCTATTTTTTGAATAGATTCATAGCTAGGACCAATAAATTTTAATTGACAGGCTTCACATAACTCTGCGAAGTCTCCATTTTCTGATAAAAATCCGTAACCTGGATGAACCGCATCACAACCAGTTGAAGTTGCGATGGATAAGATGTTCGGAATATTTAAATAAGAGTCTTTCGATTGTGTAGGACCGACACAGTATGCTTCATCCGCCATTTGAGTATGTAAAGCGTCTTTATCCCCTTCAGAATATATAGCAACCGTGTGTAATCCTAAATCTTTACAAGCTCTTATTATTCTAACGGCAATTTCACCGCGGTTTGCAATTAATACTTTTTTCATAATTATTTCACCTTGAATAACGGTTGGCCATACTCTACCATTTGTCCGTCTTCAACTAAGATTTCAGTGATTTCCCCAGAGATTTCAGCTTGAATTTCATTAAATAATTTCATCGCTTCTAAAATACAAACCGTTGTATCATTAGATACGGTATCCCCAACTTGAACGTAAGCACCTTCTTCAGGTGATGGTGATTTGTAGAAAGTTCCTACCATTGGTGCATTAATTGTTTTACCTAAATCTTCTTCACCGGCAGAAGCAGCTGGTTCATTGTTTGCTGTACTGTCATTTTGTACTGGAGCTGGCGCAGCAGCTTGAGTAGCCATTGGTTGTTGTGAAATCTGAGGTGTAATAATTTCTCGTTCTTTTTCTTTCTTTAAGTTAATAACACTGCCTTTATTGTCTTCTATATTAATTTCGGTAAGGTTTGAGTTATCTAATATCTCAATTAATTCCTTAATTTCTTTAAAGTTCATAGTACTACTCCTTCAGATTGTTTTTACTCTTCTTGTACATTTTACTCGAGTGAAATTCCCAATTCAAGCATATCACTGCTACTATGTACAGAGTCCAGATTCAAAATAGTTATTAATTTTTGTTAAAAGAAAAACCCCTCTTCTCTTAAACATCAATAACAAGTGCGAATAAAATTATAACATAATCTCATCTGCACTTGTTTGAAATTTGATATTTAAGCAAAGAAAGGTTGGATACATTAACAAATATTAAGCTCTAGAAACATAGCTGCCATCACCAGTATTGATGACAAGTACATCGCCTTCGTTAACGAAAAGAGGTACATTTAAAGTGTAACCTGTTTCTACAGTTGCTGATTTTGTTGCTCCAGTTGCAGTATCACCTTTAATACCAGGTTCTGTTTCAGTAACTGTCAATTCAACAGTTTTAGGTAATTCGACTCCGATAGTTTCGCCTTCGTAACTTTGAATTTGAACTTCCATGTTAGCTTTTAAAAACTTCAATTCATCTTCAAGATAATCGCCAGGCAATTCTGTTTGTTCGAAAGTTTGGTTATCCATGAACACATGCATGTCGCCATCAGCATACAAATATTGCATACGGCGGTTTTCAATCATAGCTTGTTCTACTTTTTCTCCAGCACGGAAAGTTTTTTCTTGAATCGCTCCTGTACGTAAATTACGTAATTTTGAGCGGACAAAAGCTGAACCTTTACCTGGTTTTACATGTTGGAAATCAATAACTTTCCAAATGCCATTATCTACTGAAATTGTTAAACCTGTTTTAAAATCATTAACCGAAATCATTCAGTTTCCTCCTCATATACGCTTTCATTATAAAATAATAAGGTCTTTTGTGCATTTAGTAAAGACTTCATTACCATTTTCGGTAATTAATATATCATCTTCTATACGAATGCCGCCTAATCCTTCTAAATAAATACCCGGTTCTACTGTGACGCAATTATTCGGAACTAATTTTTTATCCACTGTTTTCGCAAGCATAGGTTGTTCGTGGATTTCTAAACCGATACCATGACCTGTTGAATGGCCGAAATATTCGCCATAACCATGTTCTGCAATAATATCTCTTGCAATAGCATCTGCCTCTTTCCCAGTCATGCCTGCTTTGATTTGATTTACGGCAGCTTGTTGTGCTTCTAAAACAATATTATAAACTTCTACGAGTTTAGGATCAGGCTGTCCTATTGCAAATGTGCGCGTGATATCTGAGACATATCCATTGTAGTAAGCACCGAAATCTAAAGTGATCATATCTCCTTCTTCAATTTTCTTATCACTGGCTACACCGTGAGGCAATGCACCTCTATATCCTGAAGCAACAATAGTATCGAATGAAGGACCGCTTGCCCCTAAATGTAACATTTTGCTTTCTAATTCAGCTTTTAACTCTTGCTCAGTCATTCCTACTTTTGCAATTGATAAGATATATTCGTATGTTTTGTCTACAATTTCAGCTGCTTTTTTGATAGTTTCAATTTCATTTTGATCTTTTACAGCTCGGATATCCTCAATAGCATCAGAAATACTTTCTAAAGAAATTTGTGCTTTATTGAGTTCTAAGTAAGTATCGTAGCTTACAATGTGACCTTCAAAACCGACTTTTTCGACTTTTAATTGGTTTAATAAAGCAACGACTTCAGGAATTAAGCCTTGTGAACGATTAACGATTTCAAAATCAGGTGCTTGATTAGATGCTTGATCAATGTAACGGAAATCTGTGACTAAGTATCTTTCTTGAGGGGTAATCACTAAGGCACCGCTAGTACCTGTGAATCCTGACAAGTATCTTCTATTAAAATCTGATAAAATAATTACAGCATCTAACCCTTTTTCATTCATAAATGAATTTAATTTATCAATTCTAGACATTCTGATTCCTCCTATGTAATGAAAACCAACGATTAATTATATCCTATAAAGTTTCCTCTATTATTCTATATTTAAATCTTATCATAAACACCGATTGAACTATAAAGTTATGTACTGAAGATTCAAAATTATTAGTTATGAACATTAGATCCATCCCAAAGAGTAGCAATAATAAGATTCTATAGAGAAAATATGATAAAATATGACTACAATTATTGCTTAGAGATTGGAAGATTATTATGAAAAAAGTATTAACCACTATGCTTGGAGCATCTATTCTATTATCTGGCTGCGGGAGTCAAAATCTCGGGCCTTTAGAACATAAAACAACAAAGTTAAGAGAAGAAAATCATCAACTGAAATTAGATAATCAAGAACTCAACCAACAAATCAGTGATTTAAAAGACAAAGAAAAATCATTAAAAGCAGATAAGGATAATACCAAAGCTGCAGCAGAAAATGATTTAAAAACAAAATCAGCTAATGCTTCTTCTGAGTATTACCAACAAGTAACGGAAACATTAAATAATTATCATAATCTCGAAGCAGATGTTGATAAAAATAAACGTGACGAAAAAGTAGTCAGTAAACTAGATAAGGTTGTGACCGATTTGCAAAGTGCAAATGATAAGTATAAATTAGATCGGGAACAAGGAAAAATGTCTGAGGAAGACAAAGCTGAAGATAAAAATATAGAGAAGTTGAATAAAAATTTAGTTAGTGCATTTAAAACAATTCGTGACGGATATTCAAAAAAAGATATGAAGAAAATTAAACAAGGACAAAATCAACTTTCACAAGTTAACGTTAAAAATCCTCAGTCTTAAGGCAATAGTTTTAAAGAGGTGAACAAATGATTAAAAAAATATTATTCTATGCTGTATTGTTGGTTGCATTAATTGGATTAATTACTAATTTAGATGCTATATTATTTTCATTAGTCAGAATGGTGATCAGCCTAGCAATATTAGCGGGCCTAGCATATTTAGTATACTTCTTTTTCTTCTTAACAGAAGATCAAAGAAAATATAAAAAAGCCCGTTGGAAATATAAATGACGTAATAGATAAAAAAAGAGTGGAATCGAAATAACATTTATTAAGATTATTTCGTGATTCCACTCTTTTTTATTTTATTTTCGATAAGTCCATTCGTCGGATTTATATTTTGCTTCAATCTCTTTAATTTCTTCTTTTTGTGCTTCAGTTAATTCAAGTGGTTTAAAGTTAATATTCAACCCTTTTTGGAACCCTTTTTCAAAAGCCTTTTCCATCTGTTCTAAAGTCACTTCAGTATCTGAAATATCATTAATAGCTACTGCTTTATCAGTAAAGGCATTTTTCATTTTTTCTTTTAAGCGTTCGTTTTTGAAAATAAACATATCAAATAAGTCATTTACATCGATATCTTTTAAAATTGAGCCATGCTGCAAGATTACCCCCTTTTGTCTTGTTTGTGCACTTCCTGCTATCTTACGACCTTCTACAACTAGTTCATACCAACTCGGTGCATCAAAACATACTGAACTTCTAGGTTGCTTTAATTTCTCGCGCTCTTCTTTGCTTCTAGGTACAGCAAAGTAAGTTTCAAAACCAAGTTCTTTAAAGCCTTCTAATAAACCTTGAGAAATCACTCTATATGCCTCTGTAACTGTTTTAGGCATTTCAGGATGTGATTCAGGCACAATGACGCTATATGTAAGTTCTTTATCGTGAAGCACCCCTCGTCCGCCTGTTTGTCTTCTAACAAGCCCGTAGCCCTTTTCTTTAACTTTTTCAATATCTATTTCTTTTTGCAGTCTTTGAAAATATCCAATAGATAATGTCGCTGGATTCCATGTATAAAATCGAATTACAGGGTCGATTTCTCCTCTTGAAACAAAATTAAGCAATGCTTCATCCATAGCCATATTATAATATGGATCATGGCTGCCTGAGTTTATAAAATTCCATGTCTCTGTCAATTTAAAAATCTCCAATCGCCTTTAAATTACTGTTATGTAAGTATATTAACATACTAAATTTAAATTAGTTCAACTCTTACTCATAATCATATAAAAAGACTTGAATTATTTAAGAAAAACATTTTGATAATTGCATGAAACAGTCTTATAATTGTAGTATCGGTAAATTAGGGAGGAAGCAAAATGAGTAACTTTTGGTTTATCATTTTAGCTGTTTTAATTATTATCGCTTTATATATGTTAATCCAATTTTTTGTAAATCGAAGAGCAGTTACTGAGCTTAATCAGGACGAATTCCATAAAGGATTGCGAAAAGCTCAAGTCATCGATGTGAGAGAAAAAGTTGACTATGATTACGGTCATATTATTGGTGCTAGAAATATCCCAATGACTTTATTCGGTCAACGCTATAAAGGTCTTAGAAAAGACCAACCAATCTATCTTGTTGATTCCAACGGAGTTGCCAGCTATCGTGCAGCTCGTATTCTTAAAAAGAATGGTTATAAAGATATTTACATGCTTAAAGGCGGCTACAAAAAATGGACTGGTAAAGTTAAAGCAAAAAAATAATCTACAGCATTATATTCAGCAGCAACGTCTAGAAAAGATGGTTGCTGTTTTTTTATTGAAAAACGGGTTGGGACAAATAAATGTCTCAACCCATAATTTCTCAACTGGCAATAGCTAGCTGAATAGAAAAGACATTTGTTCGTGCTTCCTCTATTCTAGTTAGCTTTGCCCACTCTTTTTTAAATTACTCTTTTTCTTCGTGAAGTTTATCAAATTTCAATACTGGATGACGTGCAGCTTGTGTTTCATCCAATCTATCGATTACTGTATTGTGTGGTGCTTCTAGCACTTTATCTGGATCTTCTTTAGCTTCATTTGCAATTTGAATCATTGCATCGCAGAAGTAATCTAAAGTTTCTTTAGATTCAGTTTCTGTCGGTTCAATCATCATCCCTTCTTCTACATTAAGTGGGAAGTAGATTGTAGGCGGATGTACACCAAAGTCTAAAAGACGTTTAGCCATATCTAAAGTACGTACACCTTCTTTTTTCTGTTTAGAACCGCTGAGTACAAATTCGTGCTTACAATATTGTGAATATGGAATTTCAAAAGCATCTTTTAAGCGTGCTTTAATATAGTTCGCATTAAGAACTGCTGCTTCAGAAACTTCTTTAAGACCAATATTACCCATTGTGCGAATATAAGTATACGCACGTAGATAAATACCGAAGTTGCCATAGAATGGTTTAACACGTCCGATTGAGTTTTCAATATCATTATCATAACGATACGTGTCCCCATCTTTGACTACCATTGGTTTTGGCAAGAAGCTTGCTAATTCTTTTTTCACACCTACAGGACCTGAACCTGGTCCACCGCCGCCATGCGGACCAGTGAATGTTTTATGCAAGTTTAAATGCACTGCATCAAATCCCATGTCTCCTGGACGTACTTTGTCCATAATGGCATTTAAGTTAGCACCGTCGTAGTATAATAAGCCGCCTGCATCATGGACAATCTTACCGATTTCCATAATATTATGTTCAAATATACCTAAAGTATTAGGATTTGTTAACATAATAGCTGCAGTATTTTCGTTCACTAGACGTTTTAAGTCTTCAACATCTACTTCACCGTTTTCGTCAGATTTAACTGTAACGGCTTTGAATCCTGCAAAAGCAGCTGAAGCAGGATTTGTACCGTGTGCTGAGTCCGGTACAATAACTTCATTACGATGTCCTTCACCATTTTTCTCATGATATGCTTTGAAAATCATAAGCGCAGTCCATTCACCGTGAGCGCCTGCTGCTGGTTGTAATGTAACTTCATCCATACCAGTGATTTCTTTTAATTCTTCTTGTAAACTGTGAATGATTTCTAAAGAACCTTGAACCTGTGATTCTTGCTGTAAAGGATGTGATTCCGCAAATCCAGGAATACGAGCAACTTTTTCGTTGATTTTAGGATTGTATTTCATTGTACAAGAGCCTAATGGGTAGAATCCTGAGTCTACACCGAAGTTTTTATTAGAAAGTTCAGTGTAATGTCTTACTAAATCTAATTCAGCTACTTCAGGGAATTCTGCTTTGTTTTTACGGATAAACTTATCATCTAGTAGTTCTTTAACAGCATTATTATCAATTTCTTTTTTTGGTAAAGAATATGCATATCTACCTGCTCTAGAACGTTCGAAAATTAATGGACTTGATTTACTTACCATTAATTTCACCCACTTTCTTCACAAAAGTATCAATTTCATCTTTTGTTCTTAGTTCAGTTACTGCAACAAGCATTGCTTGTCCCATGTCTTCATTTACTTCGCTTAAATCAAAACCGCCGATGATTCCTTCATCTAGCAATTTATCATTCACTTCTTTTACAGGTTTATCAAGTTTGATAACGAACTCATTGAAAGAAGTGCCGGGCAGTACTTCGATTCCTGCATCTTCGAATTGTTTTTTAGTGTAATTAGCATTTTCAAAGTTTTGCTCAGCAATATCTTGTAGTCCTTGTTTACCTAAAGCGGACATTGCTATAGATGAAGCAAGGGCATTTAAAGCTTGGTTTGAACAAATATTAGAAGTTGCTTTATCACGGCGAATATGTTGTTCACGTGCTTGTAAAGTTAAGACAAAACCGCGGTTGCCATGGTCATCTTCTGTTTGTCCAACTAAACGACCAGGTACTTTACGCATTAATTTTTTAGTTGTAGCAAAGAATCCGCAATGCGGGCCGCCAAATTGTGCAGGAATTCCAAATGGTTGTGTATCTCCTACAACAATATCAGCTCCGAATTCACCTGGAGGAGTCAATAAACCAAGTGAAAGTGGATTTGTATAAACAATGAACAATGTTTTTTTGCTCTTAATTAATGATTTAATTTTCTCTAAATCTTCTATAGATCCATAGAAGTTTGGATATTGAACAGCAACAGCTGCTGTATCATCGTCAATTGCAGCTTCTAATTTATCAAGATCAGTAATTGTACCATCTAAGTCTACTTCAACAATTTCATAATCATTTCTGATTTTTGCGTAAGTATGCAAGACTTGTAAAGCTTGATAATGTAGACCTTTAGAAACTACAATTTTATTCTTTTTAGTTTGGCTGAAAGCTAAAATACATGCTTCAGCGAATGCTGTGATGCCATCATACATTGATGAGTTTGCAACATCCATACCAGTCAATTCACAAATTAAAGTTTGGAATTCAAAGATTGCTTGTAATTCACCTTGAGAAATTTCAGGTTGATAAGGTGTATATGCAGTATAGAATTCTGAACGAGAAATCATAGCATCTACTACAGCTGGGGTATAATGATCATAAACTCCAGCGCCTAAGAAAGATGTATGATCTTCTTTAGTTATATTTTTATTTGCAATTCTGCTTAGTCTTTTAAATAAAGTTGTTTCATCTTCACCATTTGGAATATCCAACTCTCTGTTAAGCAGTATTTCTTTTGGTACGTCTCCAAATAATTCTTCAACGGAACTTGCTCCGATTGTTTCTAACATTTCTTGCTTGTCTTTTTCAGTTAACGGTATATATCGATGACTCACCACTGCCACCCCTTTACTAATTATTTACTAATTTGATTTTTCTTAACAATTTTAGCTTTAACTTGTCTTTTTCTGATTTGTACTAGTACTTCGCGACCCATTTCAAATTCATCGCGGTTAATGATTGCTAGTGCGATACTTTTTCCAGTTGATGGAGATTGTGTACCAGAGGTAACTCGCCCTATTTTATTACCATCTAAATCTAATACATCATATCCAGTTCTTGGAATACCTTTATCAATCATTTCTAATCCGACAGTACGTTCTTTAGAACCATTTTCTTTTTGGTCTTTTAAGACTTCTTTACCAATGAAATCTGCATCAATCAATGGTTTAGCAGCGAAAGCAATTCCACCGACATAAGGCGTGATTTCTTCTGATAAATCTTGGCCATGCAACGGAAGGCCGGCTTCTAAACGTAAAGTATCACGAGCACCTAATCCTGCAGGAACAAGGTCTTTATTTTCAAGTAAGCCGTCCCAAATATCAACGACATCATTTGAATTACAATAAATTTCAAAACCATCTTCACCAGTATAACCAGATTGAGATAAAATCACATTTTTACCGAAGATTGTTACATCTTTTTTGAAATCAAATGGTTTCATATCAGTCACATCAACATCGACTAAACTTCCCACATAGTCTCTTGCTTTTGGACCTTGAACAGCCAATTGACCATATTGATCTGATACGTTTTCAACTTTTACGTCAAACTTATCAGAATGAGATTTAATCCATTCAAAATCTTTATCAGTATTTGCTGCATTTACAACTAATAAATATTTTTGATCATCTAATTTGTAAGTAATTAAATCATCAATAATTCCGCCCTTTTCATTACAAAGTGCAGTATACTGAGATTTGCTATCAGTAAGCTGATCTGTATCATTTGAAAGTACATATTGGATAAAATCAGCAGCATCTTTACCTTCAATTAATATTTCGCCCATATGGCTTACATCAAAGATACCCATTTCTTCTCTGACAGCTTTATGTTCGTCTTTAATACTTGAAAATTGAACAGGCATAGCCCAACCGCCGAATTCCACAATTTTAGCATCGCTTTCAACGAAACGATCATATAACGGCGTCTTTTTTAAATCATTTGCCATTTTTTAACCTCCTAATATGTGATTAAATATTAAAAACAGGATAGCAAATAAAATTGCTACCCTGTAGTTACCTTCAGGAACGCGTCCCAGTATTATCCTTTTGCCTGAGAGATTCGAACAATATCTTGCCCCTTCGGCGATAAATTCTGATAATTCATTAAATAGTTTAATGATAATTAAACAAAATTTATACTCTCCAATACTGATCATCCGCATTTAAAATATCCATCAAATTTTGATACAAAATATCAATTTCAATATTTGTATCTATTCTGCTGAATGCGATTTCATTATATCGTGAAAGTCTTGATAAATACAACCTTTTTAAATCATCAAATGCTTTATTATTAGCATTTGGTCGATTGCTATCATTTTTAATTCGCTCGTATATAACTTCGATATCAGTATCTAACCAAAAAATATTATTTAATTTAGATAAAGTATTCATAGATGTTACACTTTCGACGATTCCTCCACCTGTCGATATTATATCGTATTTTTCTAGAGATTCGATTAAATATTTACTTTCAAGTTCACGAAATTTTTGTTCGCCTTCTTCTGCAAATATTTCTGGTATACTCTTTTTTGTTTCTTTCTCTATAATTTTATCTAAATCAGCAAAAGTTTTATTTTCTTTATGCGCTATATATTCTGCTAAAGTCGTTTTGCCTGTACCCATGAAGCCGATTAATATAACTGGTGCTGTTTTGCTAATTTCTTTTTTCACTTGCATCATCCTTATTATAAAGACTTGTTAACTGTTCAGTATAATACATATTTAAATTGTGTATCGTCTTTAATTTTAATCCAAATTGAATGTTATAGGAAGTAATGATTAAAATGAATAGCATAAATACGATTGCGGTGAAAGGAAGCATATATGCGTGTGCCTTAAATAATAAGTATTTTCTTATATTGCCGATTATTCTCAAATAATGTTAAGTCCACCTTAATATATTTATTATTGATTTTTGTAAGTTTAAAGTCTTTGATATTTTGGAGAAGAGTGATATTTCCTTTTCCGTCTACTGTCTTATAAATCTTTTCCTTTGTAAAAGTGTAATTAATGAGACGCCCCTTTTTCTTGGCAATCAAGTGGTTATTATCAATTTCAATATTCTTAATTGAAATTTCATTAAGCTCTCTAGTTATATCTTGAGAGAAAAATTCAAAGTTTATAAGTGCAGTATCGTTTATTTGATTATTAAGTGCATTGACAGATTGAAATAATGGAGGAATTAAACTAAGTGCCAAACAGAAAATTGAAAATGCAAAAAGAGTTTCAATTAAAGTAAAAGCCAAGAACTTATTATTTTTTGATACATTGTTTTTTATCAACTTCTGAATCAACAATACATATTTCTTTATTATCGCTTTTAATAATATAGTGTTCAATTTCAACTCCTTGAGTTAATTCTTTCGTTTTAAAACGATGTGTTGCAGTTATCAATATTCTATTCATTTCTGCAACGTGGATTTCGTTTCTAAATTGTTGATGTTGATTTATAGTAAAAGGTAAAAATAGTAATATTAATGTCAATATAAGACCAAAAGAAGTCAGTGCATCTAATAGAAAAGATGCTTTAAACTTTTTGTTTTTCAATTCTTAAACTGCCTTTCTCAATATGAAAAATAAATCTGAACAAGGTTTGGTCAAATTTAATATAAATTGAACCAAAACGATTGAGTTGGCCTTCTTTATCAATGGTAACAATATCCATATTGCTGCTGTCTTTTATTATCCCATTTTCTAGTTGAATAGTATTAATTTTATTTCTTTCTTCTACTACTTTAACTTCTTTAGCTCCTCGATTGAATATTAATGTGATACTATTTTGATCCTTAATTGCCTTTGATTTTAAATATATAATTTGTGATGCTAGATTTTTGGCTTTAGCTTCACTTTGAATTTTAGTATATTGAGCTTGATTTTGAGCTGATAAACTTAAAAATGTGAATAAGCTTATTAAAGAAAGAACTAAAAGTGTTTCTAACATAGTAAAAGCTTCAACTTTTCTAACTAATAGAAGCTTCACCATTTTTAATAGTAATGCTTTCTCCAGATTTGCATTTCTTTTGGCCTTCTTTTAAATATCCTTGAGTGACAAGATCATCAACTGAATCTGGTTTTCGATTATTTTTTAAAGTATAAGCTTCAATTTGACTATTTACCATTTTTTGTTGTGCTTCGCAGCCGGTTGCTTGTACATGTTCAGATTGCTTAGCGATATTAGGAATAATGAGTATCAAGAGAACACTGATTACTAAAAGTACAAGTAACATTTCTAAAAGCGTGAAAGCCTTAATATTTCGGCTTTTTATTTTCAAATAAATTTTTTTCATAAAAACGTTCCTTTCAGGTTATTTAATAGATTGCATCATATCAAACATAGGCAGCATAATTACAAGATATAAAGATACAATTAAAAGACCAAGAAGTAAGAAAATAACGGGTTGTATCAGTCTGATTTGTTTATTCATTTTTGTCTCGATTTGACTTAATAATATTTGTGTATAAATAGTAAGTTCTACTTCTAGTTTGCCGCTTTTCTCACCTTGCTCTATGAATTGGATTAAATCGTTTTCAAAGCAGCCTATACTCTTGAAAATTTCTGGCAAGCTCAGACCTCTTTGTATATGGTCAATTGTGTAATTGCCGATATATTTAAGAAATAAATCGACATTTTGCTCTGTGTATATTTTTGAAATTTGTTGTAACACAATACCGTTTCGGAAAAATAAAGAAAGTTCATTTGCAACTTGATAAGTTTTGAAGAGTTTAAAATATTTGCTTATAATGGGTATTTTTAAAATGAATATCAATCGTTGTTTGATCGTTAATTTCCTATAAACTAAATATGCAGATATGCTCATAATAGAAATAAGGATGAGGAGGGATAAAATAATAAGCGGGAAATGTTGAATGAGGTTATTTAAAATTTTTAATGTCGGAGATAGGTGAATGTCCATCGTAGAATATATTTGTTGGAATTCGGGGAGTATAAAATGATTAATTCCGAACAGCATCATCATAAAGACAAAGATTAATATGAGAGGATATTGGATAGTCTTAATTAATTTCTGTTTGGTCTCATTTTTTCTTTTGAGAAATTCATAAGCGTCCTTTAAATTTTCAGTAAGTTGTCCATATTTTTCAGAGAAGTAGATTTGCATAATAATAGTTCGTGGAAAATCGAGAAATTTCAGTATTGAATAGCAAGAAGCGCCATTTTCAATAAGATGGATAATGTCTTTAGCAGTCTCCTTTTGTTTATATTGAATATGCATATTTAAAAAGGTAAAACATTCAATTAATGTAAAACCATGTTCTAATAGGATATTCAAACGATACAACAAAGTTAACTGTTCTTTGGTGCTTAGTTTTTTTGAAGTAACAAAGGGATACTTAAGTATATCTTTCGAGAATCTCTTCACAGATAACGCCCTCTTCGCTCATTTGAGTTAATACTTTACTTAATTTCATAAAATGTTTCGGCATTGTATAATCATGTTTGAAAAAATACTGTATATCTGACTGATACATTGTTTCATAAGCGAGTTCGCGATTGCCGTATTGATTTGTAACTAAACGCTGATTTGAGATTAACGCGATGGATTGTTGGGCTTCCTGCGGTGTGATACCCATTTCTAATAATCTTAATAATGCGCCTTCGCAATCATTAGAATGTAAGGTGGATAAAACTAAGTGGCCGCTCAAAGCAGCATGTATTACACATTTAGCTATTTGAGCATCTCTGATTTCACCAATAAGAATGATATCGGGATCGCAACGTAAGATGGCTTTGAAAGAACTCTCATAATTAATGCCTGCCTTTTCATTAACTGATATTTGAGTGATACCAGTAATTCTTTTTTCCACAGGATCTTCGACGGTTATAATATTTAAATTCAAATGTTCTTGTGCAAAAGCAACCATTTCATACATCATAGTGCTTTTACCTGAACCAGTTGGTCCCGTAAAAAGTATGAGCCCTTGTTTCTTATTCATAAGATGATAGAAATTTTTAGGTCCTGCCATTTTTGAATCTTGGGAATAATACTGTGGTGAAAGACGTATTACACAGCTTTCCATACCTAAAGAAAGCGGTAGAGTCGATATCCGCAAATTATACAAAGTTTGATGCTTAAAAGTTGTTTGTCCACTTTGAGCTTGATGATAATTTGAAACATCGAGTCCTGCTTGAAATTTCATAAAGGTAAGCAATTTTGAATAATTTAGAATCTCAATTTTATCGTAATTAATCAAATCATCATTAACTCTGAATTTAATCGAGACTTCCTTTTCAAGCGGTATAAAATGAATATCTGATACGTTCTTAGCAATTGCATCCTTCAAAATTTGGTCTAAAAGTTTTTTCATAAAAAATCACCTCCTACAATAATAAACGTAGAAGGTGAGGGAATTTCTTTTAATTTATGAAATTTCTTTTAACCATGAAGATATGGATTTAATTGTTCATCGTTGACAGTCGTTGAAGAACCGTGCCCTGGATATAACGGTAAGTCGCCTTCAATTTCAAAAATTTTATCTTGAATTGAATCGACTAAAGTCTCATAATCACCGCGGTATAAATCAGTTCGACCTATGCCGTTGTTGAATAATGTGTCTCCTACGACTGCGAAATCGTTAAATACATAAGTTAAACTGCCAGGTGAATGTCCTGGTGTATGAAATACTTGTACCTCGAAACCGCCAATATTGTGAGCACCCTCATCTAATGATTGAGGCGTCGCTGAACTCTTAACAGGTTCTAAACCATATTGCTGAAATTTTGATGACCCATTTTTACTGCTGTCAGTTAAGAAATCAAATTCCTCTTCATGCAAATATACAGGAACATCATATTCGTTTAATACGTCGTCTAAAGCACCAATATGGTCAAAATGGGCATGTGTTAAAATAATTGCTTTTAAGGGTTTATCGATTGATTTAAGCTTGTTTATGATTTTTTCTCCATCACTAGATGGATCTACTAGTAATAAACTATTTTCATCCTCAATAAAGTAAGTATTGGTATCAGCAATACCAAGTGTCAAAGATGAAATATTCATTATTGATCACCACTCATTTTGTCTAATTGTTTTTGAACAGATACCAATTTGTCGTTCATTTTGCGAGATTTATCACGACGGTCATCTATTCTTATATTAGTACATACCCTTTCTAATCCTTTATCAAAAGGTAATTCATGAATAGCTTGAACAACTTTAAATAAATCTTCTAAATCACCTTCAATTAACGTATTCATTGGTGTTAATTGATAATCAATCAAGCCTTGTTCCTTAAATTCTTTTAGCTTAGTTTGAATCTCAGCGATATATTTACTGACGCTAGGTCCTTCTGTTCCAACAGGAATCACTACTACATCTACTATTGCCATTATTCAACTCTCTCCTCATCTATAACATAAGTTTTAATTAAACCAGCTGCACCTGCAATACCTGCATCGTTGCCTAGTTGAGCTTTAACTATTTCAGTTCCGTTTTGAGCTGGAGTAAATGTCAAATTACGATACTCTGTTTTAATATTCTCTATTAAAATATCGCCTGCTTCAGACATGCCGCCACCCAAAATAATATATTTCGGATTACTCATTACACTGATAATACTGCAAGCATATGCAATATAGTTGGCCACTCTTTCTGTTATGAACAAACAGAATAAATCTCCTTTTTTAGAAGCGTCAAAAACATCTTTTGCAGTTACACGATCTTCTTTAATAAGTTCTAAAATAGAAGATTTAATTGTTAATTTAGGATGGTAAAATTTGACCAAATTAACTACACCAGTGGCTGAAGCAACTGTTTCTAAACAACCGTATTTTCCGCAATTACAGGCAAATCTTTGATCGAAATCTACTCTGAAATGACCGATTTCTGCACCAGAACCATTATGGCCATGGACAAGTTTACCATTAGAAATAATGCCGCCGCCTACTCCTGTACCTAAAGTTATAGCTACAACATCATCCGCGTCATGACCTGCGCCTTTGTGTTTTTCACCTAAAGCTGCTGCATTAGCATCATTATCTACAAATACTGGAAAGCTGACATATTGAGAAAAAATTTCTCTAATATTCACATCGCCAGGCCAGTTTAGGTTGACTGCCCCATGAACTACTCCCGTTTCAAAATCAACAGGTCCAGGGACGCCCATGCCTAATCCTATTACATCTTCTAATTTAAGATTGAGTTCAGTCAATTTTTGTACAAAAGCACTATAGACCGATTTAAGCAAAACTACTCCTGTTGGGTCACTAATATCTGTTTGTATTGACCACTTCGCCAGTCTATCTAGATGTTTATCAAAAATACCTAACTTACATGTTGTACCGCCAACATCAGCTGCCAATATTAAATTTTTCATTACTTACTCATCCTTCTTTGATTGATAATTAGAATACACTTAATAAATGTGTCTTTGGAAATGAGTTGATATTCATGAAGCTCCCTAATCTCTTGTTCCATCATTTCTAGCATATCTTGCTTATCCTTAAAATAGATAATAAAACCGAATTGCTTTAATAATTGCTGCACATCATAAAAACTATTTATCTGTTGATTCATTGTCATTCGCCAACTCTTCTTTAAGATATTTATATTTTTCATTATGTGGATGATTGCTATAAGCGATTTTAATATACTTCAAAGCAGATTTTTTATCGCCTAATGAACGATTTGCAATTGCTAATTCATAATTCAAAATTCCAGATTCAGGATAATATTTAAGTCCGCGTTCCCATGTGGAAATGCCTTCTGCTTTAGAATCTTTAGTTGCTTTAATCAGGCCGCTTAAATAATATGTCTCATCATCTTCATAACCTTTATTTATAGTGTGTTCTACAAGTTGCGATGCTTTATTATAATTCCCTTCATTCATTTCATCTCTTATTAACTTATCATAAATATTATCTTCTTTGATAGTTAAAGTTCTTATAAGTAGGAGAATTGTCAATAACACCATTATCCCGAGTGAGATCCAAAAATATTTGCGATTCACTTTATAATAATAACCTATAAATGTAATTAAGATTCCACCGATAAAACCGCCGATATGGGCGAAGATATTCACATTAGAAATAAATAACGAAACTAGTGTCAAAAGCAAAAGCACACCAATCAGTTGAAATAATGTTTTACGATCGTATTGTTTGCCGATGAACATCATAGCAAATAGTGAACCAATCAAACCGAAGATTGCGCCGCTCGCACCAACTGAGATAGAAGCGCTATCTATAGCAAGTGAAACAAGGTTTCCAAATATTCCCGAAATCAAATAGATGCCCAGCATTCGCCAATGACCAACGATTGCTTCTACAAGCTTACCAAAAATAAATAATGAGAGCATATTCATCAGTATATGTTCAAAATTAAAGTGTAGAAACATCGAAGTAATTAATCTGTACCATTCACCGTGCACCACATTAAAATGAACTAATCCGCCTACATCAATCATCCGGTTATCCGAGAATATATTGAGGATTAGAAACATATAAAGCCAAATTATCACATTTAAAGCAATTAATCCGTATGTTACAGGAGCAAATTTCATCATGTATTTTTCTAATGGATTATTACTTTGTACTCTTTTTTTATAATAAAGTGAAGTTTTATCGTTATTTTGTGAGTAAAGACGAATAAGAAGAGGATTGGGAAATATCTTGTTTAAATCTTTCATATTTCTAATCACATTGAACTTCATTTTAATCGGATGTACTTCGTTAAGATTTTCATATGTAAAAATCTTTTCAGTCAAATAGTAAAAATCAACCTCTTTGATTTTAAAACCCGTAAATTCTGATATTTCTTTTTCGTGCTCTTGGACACGACTCTTATCAAAACGAATTTCTTGAGAACTATTGACATCTGTTTTAAAAATAACAATTTTATGTTTTCTTTTATTGCTTAACCATATTTCTGAGTCTTCCTTATTTCTGTATGCAATTTCGTAGTTCAAATATCGAATCCAATAATAAATTAATTTCCAAAATTGTTTTTCTATTCTCATGAGGCCTCCAAATAATTTACTTTGTTTTAGCGATAATTAAGCGTTCAACTTTTTCATCATGACTTTCAGTAGTGAAATCATTATTCACTTGAATATCATAAATCAAGCTAATAGTAGCTGCGCTATGTTGACTTAAAAATTTATCAAAATAGCCGCCGCCATAACCAATTCGGTAACCATAATTATTAAAAACTACACCTGGTACTATTATTAGATCTAATTGATCTGTTTTTTCAGTGGGTGCATTCACATATTTAATACCTTTTTCATCTACTGCTAATGTTGATAAATCTGTTAGACGCTGAAAAGTCATTTTCTTAGTAGAGTATTCAGTAGCAGGAACGAAAGCTTGTTTATTTTGTTTAATAATTTCTTTAATAATTGGATAAGTATTCACTTCGTGATCCATTGCTAAGACAATACCTATTTTTTGAGCATTTTTATACTCTTCTGTCGAAAAGAGTTGTTCAGCCAGCCACTGATCGGCTTTATCTTTTACACTCTTATCTATATTTTTCATGTGTTTCAAGGTTTCTTTTCGAAAATCAGACTTCTTCATAATACCCCTACTTTAATTAATAATTTGATATATATATTATAACGTTTCTCAGATTAAGTGTCATTAAAGTTAAAATAGAAAACTTCTCTAGTTATTAAAGCGTTTGATTGCTGCTCATATAAAAAACTCCCTATAAAGTTTTCACTGTTTAAGTGTTTGCTTTATAGGGAGTATCTCATTTACGCTTTCATTGTATATAGCTTATTTTTTATCTTTAAAATAATAATTGATAACATCTCTACCAAGGTCTCCACCTTGCAACCAAGGTTCTGGAACAGGTTGGTTAGTATAAACTATAGAGAATGAAAGTTGAGGGTCATCTTTAGGAGCATAACCAATATATGTTGAATTAACTCTTGGCTCTCCATTTTGAAATACCTCTGCGGTACCTGTTTTACCAGCTGAAGGAACTACGGTATTATGGAAACTTTGATATCCGGTACCTGGGACTTTATTGAATGCCATATCGAATCCGCCTTGAACTTCCTTAATTTGGTCAGGCGTGTTATTAACTCTATTTAATACATTGCCTTTTATTTTATGTTTCACAGGTCCTAAATTATCTTTATTTGTTGCTTTTCTGATTTCTAAACCGACATGCGGTTGAATACGATAACCATTGTTAGCAATTGTTGATACATATTGAGAAAGTTGGAGCGGTGAATAGGTATCGTATTGTCCTATTGCTAAATCTAAATAATTACCGCTATTTGTATCTAGTTTTTCAATTTGTCCAGCTACTTCATTTGGTAAATCAATGCCAGTTTTAACACCTAATCCGACTTGATTTAAACCTTTTCTCAATTTTTGACCTGCATCCGCAATATTATTTGGAAGTGGCATATTATAATGATATGGATCTTTCGCTAATTTTAAAGCAGTTTTAAACATGTAAACGTTTGATGAATGCATTAACGCTTCTTTATCATTGATTCTTACTTTGCCGTCTTGGTTGAAGTAAGAGCGTTTAGTAAGACCGCCTTGGAAATGTAACGGCTCATCGACCATTTCTTCTCCAACATGGATTGCCCCATTTTGATAACCTGCAAGTAAAGTTCCGCCTTTTACAGATGAACCCACTGTATATTGGGATGTGAAGTTACCAATATCATAATCAGTCATTTCACCGTTTGGCTTAATCTTTTTACCTGCCATAGCAAGTACATCGCCATTCTTCGGATCTTGAACTACAATCATAGCTGTATCCATATTTTTAGCGCCTTCGCTACGTAATTTATTAATTTGTTTTTCTAGTGCATCTTCAACTTTTTTCTGTAAATCAACATCAATTGATAATACTAAGTCATCACCACGGGAACCAGGGTTTATAACTTCTGTATTTGTAATTGCGCCTGATTTATCTGTTGTATATTTCATTTCTTTTTTCTTTCCTCGTAATATGCTCTCATATTGATATTCGAGGTAAGATTTTCCTACGCGGTCGTTTCTTGAATAGCCTTTTGATAAATAGTAATCAGTTAATTCTTTAGGAATTCCTTCTTCGGTTGTGGATACATCACCGAATAATCCTCTTAACAAATCACCATATGGATATTTTCGATCCCAATCCATAGATGTATTAATACCTGGTAATTTTGATAATTGTTGAGAAACTGCAGCATATTCTTTTTCAGTTACACCTTTGTTTTTAATAGTTTGCGGGTTTAATGTTGAACCGGCCATCATTTCTCTGTAGATTGCTAATACTTGCAAATCTTTTTTAGTTAATTGTTTAAGTTGTTTTTCTTTAATCTTGTTGTGTAGTTCTTCGTCATACTGTTCTTGAGAAATATCACCATCATTTAACATTTTTTCTTCTTTTTTCATCATATTTGCTGCTTTATTAGGATGTAATTGAATCCAAAAATCTTGTTCATCTCGCTTAGTTATATGATCAGTATCCATTTTGATAAGTTTTGATAAACGTTTTGCTGTATCTAAGATTTCTTTCTGTGAAGTTTTGCGGCCTCTTGTATATGTAATAGACTTTTTAGAAGCATTATCAACCAAAATTTTACCATTTCTATCCAGAATTCTTCCTCTTGGTACTGATTCATTGACAGTAATATTTTCATCATTTTTAATGAGTTGCTTATAATGAGAACCTTGTGCAATTTGTAAGTAACCTAACCGTAAAACAATGATTACAAATACTATGACAACTAGACCAAAGAAGAAACTGATTCTTTTATCCATCAGACTTCTAGTTTTTTCATCGTTTGATTTTTCTTTTAACCTTTTTAACAAAACAACCTACCTCAATTCAACAGTTCTCTAAACAAATGATATATGAAAACGAAACTTTTTTCTATGATTTGTATTGAATTCCTGTCATAAATTTGTAATTGTGCGTTAAACTGAACGTTATGTAAAATATTGTAAAAGAAAAACAGTAACCGGAATAACCGATTACTGTTTGTGTAGATACTAGTTTAATTGGTATAACCTAGTATTATTTTGTTGCAGCTTCATAAAGTTCGTCAACTTTATTCCAGTTAACAACATTCCAGAATGCATCAATATAATCTGGACGTTTATTTTGATATTTAAGGTAATAAGCATGTTCCCAAACATCTAAGCCTAAAATAGGAGTTTTGCCTTCTGTAATAGGATTGTCTTGGTTAGGAGTAGAAACGATTTCTAATTTACCGTTTTTATCTACAACTAGCCATGCCCAACCTGAACCAAATTGTCCAGCAGCTTTTTTAGCAAATTCATCTTTGAATTTATCTAATGAACCCCATTCTTCTTTAATTTTATCAATTACAGTACCTTTTTCTTCAGAATTAGGTGTAAGAAGTTGCCAGAATAATGAATGGTTTAAGTGTCCCCCACCATTATTACGAACTGCAGTTTGGATGTCTGATGGTACGCTGTCTAAATTAGCAACGATTTCTTCGATTGATTTGTTTTCTAAATCAGTACCTTCGATTGCTGCATTTAATTTTGTTACATAAGTGTTATGGTGTTTGTCATGATGGATTTCCATTGTTTCTTTGTCGATATATGGTTCCAATGCATCAAACTCGTATGGTAAATTTGGTAATTCAAAAGCCATAAATAATCATCCTCCTAATTTGTTTTCATCTTAACTATATCAAGTCATGAGAGAGCTTACAATTTTAATGCTTATATTATAAGTTCATCAAGACTTTATTATCTCCACCTAATATTTATCACTTTATAGAGAGTTTTAAACATAAAAAAACAAATTCCGAACTAGTGTCGTTCAGAATTTGTTGAGATGCGGCTATGAAATTATTATTGGCAGTTTTCGCAAATGCCATATACTTCTAATTTATGAGTGTGTATTAAAACTCCTGGCAATTGTGCTTGAATTGCTTCCATCGGACAATGATCAATAATTTTAGTTTCTCCACATACTTCACAAATAAAGTGGTGGTGGTGATGATGCGCACATGCAATACGGAATTTCATTTCGCCATCTAATTCTGTATTTTCAATAATTCCAAGATCTTTAAATAAATAAAGATTTCTATAAATTGTATCAAACGAAATACCTGGAAATTTTGAGTCCATACGTTGTTGAATGGCTTTCGCACTGATATATTTATCTTCATTTACAAATATATCAATAATCATTTTTCGTTTATCTGTATATTTATGACCTTCGTCTTTTAAAATTTTAATAGCGTCAGTCGTATTCATACTAATTAACTCCTTTTTTTAACTTTCACACGCAATGTTTGAATTGACATTGTGGCTACTAATATCAATACTAATAAGACTACAATAACACCGCCTGGCGATAAGTTGAGATAAAAAGCAATTATTAATCCACCGATTACTGAAAGTTCACCTAATATTATACTTAAAATAATAAGTTGCTTAAATCCTTTAGTAATTCTCATAGCAATTGCAACGGGTAGTGTCATGAGCGCGCTTACTAAGAGTATTCCTACTACTCGCATAGAAGCTGAAACTACCATAGCAACTATGACTATAAATAAGAACTGAATCCATTTTGGTATTCCGATAACTCTACTGTATTCTTCATCAAAAGAAAGAATAAATAACTCTTTATAAAAAGAAAAAATAAATACCATTACTATAATAGCTATGATAACTACAGTAATCATATCACTCAACGAAACAGCACTGATAGAACCAAATAGCAAAGCAACTAATTCTTGATTGAATCCATCAGCTAAGGATATAAATATCGCACTTAAACCTATTCCTGCACTCATAATAATCGGGATAGCGATTTCTTGATAATTTTTATATGAAGTACGCAATTTTTCAATTAATAATGCACCCACTACTGCAAAAAGTATACCACCCCACATAGGGTTGATAGAAGCAAAAATCGGTGACAGAGTGGTCAGCAGCATTCCGAATGAAATACCGCCTAAAGTTACGTGACTTAAAGCGTCTGCAATTAACGACAATCTACGCACCACAATAAAAGCACCTATAAAGGGTGCGATAAAGCCGATAAGAATACCGCTGATAAGAGAGTACCTCATAAAATCAAAGTTTAATAATGCATCAATCATTAGTTACAGCACTCCCTTTCGTGTTGATGGTCCACAAATTTAATAGGATAGCCGTAAATCTTAGAAATCTCAACTTGATCTAATGATTTAAATTCTTTTGCAGAACCGTGGAAATGCAAATGTTTATTTAAACATGCAACTTGTGTCGCTGTATCAACTACAACTCCGATATCATGTGTAACTAAAATTATGGTTACACCCTCTTGTTTCAATTGTTCTAATGTTTCATAAAACTCGCTTACATGTTTTGCATCAATGCCGTTAGTCGGTTCATCTAGTATGAGGACAGACGGATCCGAAATAAGCGCACGGGCAATTAACACACGCTGCTGCTGTCCCCCTGATAATTCAGCGATATTTTTATGAAGCAGAAATTCGATGTTTAAGCGTTTCAATATATCTTTAACCTTCTGCACATCTTTCTTATTAAACCATTGAAACAAGTGTTTTTGTTTAGTTAGACCGCTTAGAACTACTTCTTTAACGCTGGCTGGAAATCCAGCATTAAAAGCAGAAGCTTTTTGAGAAACATAACTGATTTTTAAATCAGAAGCTTTTCTTTGATATTTAATACCATCTATGTACATCTCGCCTGTTTGTAGAGGTAATAATCCCAGCATAACTTTAAGTAATGTAGATTTACCTGCGCCATTTGGCCCTACAATTGCTAAGAAGTCACCTTTATAAATTTTAATATTAATATTTTCTAATACTTTTTTTGTATCAAAATGGTAATTGATATTTTTCAATTCAAATACAGGAGTTGTCATGATTTCACCTCGCTACAAATATAACCTTGTTTTCTAATTATGTAAATTGTAATGCTTACGATTAAGACGCTAAAATAAGAGCGGGACTGAAATAATATTCATTTAATTTATTTCAACGTCCCACTCTAATAACAGCATCTTATTCAGCCATAATGATCTCTTTCATATTAGGATTAAATGTTTGGGATTCTAACATTTCGATTTCGTGTTTATACGGAGGTCGCTTATTTTTTTTATCTTCTCCTACGAATGGTGTCTCTAAGATTTTCGGAATATCTTCAAACACTTCATGATGTACGATGTAGTTTAAAGCATCAAATCCGATATGGCCAAAACCAATATTTTCATGGCGGTCTTTATGAGCGCCTATTTCATTTTTACTGTCATTCAAATGCAACACTTTGATTCTATCTAATCCTATTATTTTATCGAATTCTTCTAAAACAGAATCAAAATCATCTTTAACTTTATAACCAGCGTCATGCGTATGACATGTATCAAAACAAATAGAAAGCCGTTCGTTATGGTTTACGCCATCTATGATTTGTGCAAGTTCTTCGAAAGTTCTTCCGACTTCTGAACCTTTACCAGCCATCGTTTCTAATGCAATACGTACATCATTTTCATTTGTTAATACTTCATTAAGTCCTTCGATAATTTTTTTGATTCCTGCTTCTGAACCTGCACCAACATGCGAACCAGGATGTAAAACAATATCTTTAGCTCCGATTGCTTCAGTACGTTCAATTTCTTTTTGTAAAAAGTCTACGCCTAGCTCAAATACATGCGGCTTTTGAGTATTAGCAATATTAATGATATAAGGCGCATGGACAACTATGTTTGATAAGCCATATTCTTTCATTGCTTCATGTCCAGCTTCGATATTTAAATCTTCAATTGCTTTACGACGCGTATTTTGAGGAGCGCCTGTATATATCATAAATGTTTTTTCATTTAAACGATGTGCTTCTTCTGCAGAACCTTGCAACATTTTTTTGCCATTCATGGAAACGTGAGAACCTATTAACACTTTTATCCACCTTACCCTTATCTATTTTTACGTTGTTCTTTATTTTTGCGTTTACTATATTGTTTTCGCTCTTGGCGTTTTAAGTTTTCTAATTCTTTTTTAAACTTTTTCTTATAACCAGGTTTAACTTTTTTCTTGTTGCCGCGTTTAATTTTACGTTTAACTTGAGTTGTTAAATGATCATCTTTATTTTCACGCGTTTTTCGAGTATTATGCGCCTTAATAGGCACTATTTCTCCATTTTTAATATCTACATCTTCAAAATGATAGCCTTTTTCTTCGATGTCGTTTATCAAGTCTTCTTCATCTGGTGTGAACAACGTGAAAGCTTCACCTTTGTATTGACCTCGGCCAGTTCGTCCTACGCGGTGAGTAAAGAAATCAATATCTTTAGGTACATCAAAATTGATGACATGACTCACTCCTTCAATATCGATTCCTCTTGAAGCTAAATCACTTGCAATTACATATTGGAAATCTAAATTTCTAATGCGTTTCATTTGTTGTTTGCGCTCACGTGGGGATAATCCACCATGAATCATACCGATTTTTAATCCATCAGCTATAAGTTCTTCTGCCAGCTCATCTGCATTTTCTCTGCTATTGCAAAAAATGATACATAAATAAGGATTTAATATTTTTATTAAGGACTTAGTCTTATCAACTTTCGCCGCACCTTTTGTTGGAATTAGGTAAAAGTCAATATTTTTCTTATTTTGCGTCTTATTATCGACTTCAATTAATTCTGGTTGATTCAAATATTTATTTAAAAACGGATGTAAAGATTTAGGTATCGTTGCACTGAATACTGCGATATTCGCATCGTCTTCTAATCGAGCAGCGATATGGTCCACATCTTCAATTAAACCTAAATCGATCATTAAGTCAGCTTCATCAACAACTAAGTAGTTTGCTAAATGTGTATGCAAAGTACCGTCTTTAGATAGATCGTTGATTCTAGTCGGTGTGCCAATTACAAGTTGCGGTTGTATATTGCAACGCTGTTTATCTCTTTCAAAGTCAGTACCGCCGATGAATAAAGAAACTTTGACCTCCTTTTTAAATTCAGCTAAATGCTGCGCGGCATTATTAAGCTGTTGAGCCAATTCTCTTGTTGGTGCAACTACAATCGCTTGAGGTTCTTGGATAGATGGATCAATACTTTGCATTAGTGGTAAAAGAAATGCGTGTGATTTACCTGTACCGGTTTGAGATTGTCCAATTATACTTGTCCCTTTTAAAATTTTAGGAATAACTCTTTGTTGGATTTCAGTTGGCTGATTAAAATTTAAATCTGAGACTGCTTCTATAAGCTGATCATCTAAATCAAATTGTTCAAATGGATGTTGTTTCGCCATTAGTAAATCCCTCCTTTTTTATTTATACGTAGTTAAATGGATCTGTGTTTAAATCTGATGCAATTATCTTGAATGCTGGTTGATTCAACCATTCTTGCAATAAGTGTTTGAGTCCTTCTTTCATAACATATTCACTGTAGTGGTTAATATCAACTAAATTGATATTTTCTGTTTTTGCATCTAATGCGTCATGATGCTTAATATCTCCTGTCACAAAAACATCTGCACCTTTGTGTATAGCGTACTTTTCAAAACCAATACCAGAACCGCCGATAATAGCGACTTTGTTAATTAATGAATTGGGATTGCCTGTAAATCTAACACTTGGCAAATTTAAAGCTTCTTTAGCATTGAGCGCAAACTCTTTTAAAGTTACTTGATTTTTTAAAGAACCTATTACTCCTAACCCTCTATCTATCTGTTTAGTTAAAGGAATAAAATCGTAGACTGGGGTCTCGTAGGGATGCAATTCATTAATATAATACTCAGCTTGATGACGTTGATGATTTTGGATCATAAATTCTAATTTTAATTCTGACACTGATTCTATCTCATTGAGATTTCCAATATGAGGATTTGCTTCGCCTATTGGTTTGAATTGTCCTTCGCCTACAGTTGAAAAGAAACAATGTTCATAATTGCCTTCTGAAGCAAAGCCGGCTTGACTCATTTTTTCTTTAAAGTCGACAGCATTTTCTTTTGGAATAAAGACTTGTACCTTATAATAATTTGTAAACTGAGGTTCAAGAATAGTCGTATTATAAATATCAAGTGTTTGAGCCAACATTGCATTGACACCATGTTGATATACATCTAAATTTGTATGAAGTGCAATTAACTGGACATCGTGTTGAATAATACGTCTTATGATAGTTCCATAACCACTTTCGTTAACATTGCTGATACCTTTAAAAATCAGAGGATGGTGAGCAATTATTGTATTGACATTATTGTTGATTGCTTCGTCCACGATTTCTGCTGTACAATCTAATGTTGTTAAAATTCCCGTAACTTCTTTTTCTTTATCTCCAATAAGCAAACCTACATTATCCCATTCTTCAGCTGATGAAAAAGGGACGTGCTGATTAATAATATTTAGTAATTCTGAAGTTTTCATTTTAACACCTCTTGAATCATTTTAATTTCGTTATTAATCTCTGATAATCTGTGGCTGTGTTTATTGCTGTCTAGATTACTTTTTATATTTTCCAAAGCTTCTAATTCTCTATTCCATTTTTTAAAGAATGAATCACTCTTTTGTCTTAATAGGATAGGACCGAATTTCAAATCGTATACATCCGTATCTTCGTTACCAAATTCAGCGACGACTATTTCATAGATATGTCCTTTCTCTTCAATTAGCGCTTCATCAATAATATGATAGTCAATTTGATGTAGTACTTTTCGCAGGGTATAGGTCTGAATATTACTTTGTAAAATGAGACGCGGATGGTTTTTTAATTTTGATTTACCATTCTCAATAATCGAAGCGATAAGAGGTCCGCCCATACCGCAAATAGTGATAGAATCTATTTTATTATTTTCTTCAATAACTTCTAGCCCATTGCCAAGTTTAACATCAATACTTTGATTTAGCCCGTATTTTTCGACATTTAATCGAGCTGCTTCAAATGGTCCTCTAACAACTTCTCCTGCAATAACAGCTTGGCAAAGTTCGTTTTGAATAGCATAAATCGGCAAGTAAGCGTGGTCGGATCCAATATCGGCAAGTAACTGTCCTTTAATATATTGGCTGACTGCTTGTAACCTTTGATTAAGTGCAATCATCTTCAATTCTCCTCTGAATAATAAAAAAAGCGAAACAATATAACCGGTATGTTTGTCTGCAAGTACAATACATGCATAAGAAGAGACTCTTAACTAAGACCTTCTGAGCCAAACATATTCAGCTTATTGTCTCGCTTAAATTTACATAATTAGTCCATGAAATCTTTGAGTCGTTTACTGCGACTAGGATGTCTAAGTTTTCTTAATGCTTTGGCTTCGATTTGACGAATACGTTCTCTTGTAACGCCGAATACTTTACCGACTTCTTCAAGTGTGCGTGTTCTTCCGTCGTCTAAACCAAAACGCAATCTTAGAACATTTTCTTCTCTATCAGTGAGTGTATCCAGAACATCTTCTAATTGTTCTTTTAATAGTTCATAAGCGGCATGATCAGATGGGCTCTGAACTTCTTGGTCCTCGATAAAGTCACCTAAATGACTGTCGTCTTCTTCGCCGATAGGAGTTTCTAAAGAAACGGGTTCTTGAGCGATTTTTAAAATTTCACGTACTTTTTCTGGTGGTAAGTCCATTTCTTCCCCAATTTCTTCTGGAGCAGGATCTCTGCCTAAATCTTGAAGAAGTTGTCTTTGAACACGAATTAATTTATTAATTGTTTCCACCATGTGTACTGGAATACGAATCGTACGTGCTTGGTCAGCAATAGCACGTGTAATCGCTTGACGAATCCACCATGTAGCATATGTTGAAAATTTAAATCCTTTACTGAAATCGAACTTTTCAACAGCTTTAATCAAGCCCATGTTACCTTCTTGGATTAAATCTAAGAATAGCATTCCACGGCCGACATATCTTTTAGCGATACTGACTACTAAACGTAAGTTGGCTTCAGCTAATCTTGCTTTAGCTACTTCATCTCCTTGTTCAATACGTTTTGCTAATTCAATTTCTTCTTGAGCGTTTAATAAATTAACGCGTCCGATTTCTTTCAAATACATACGTACAGGGTCATTAATTTTTACTCCTGGAGGTGCACTCAAATCGTGAGGATTTAATTTTTCGTCTGTATCTGAGCTGTCTTTTTCATTGACAAGATTGATATCATTATCATTTAATTGGTCAAAGAATTCATCCATTTGGTCAGAATCCATTTCGAAATTCTGTAATTTTTCAGCTATTTCTTCGTGACTAAGATGACCTTCTTTTTTACCTTTTTCTAATAATTGTTTTTTTACATCTTCCAAAGTCAATGTCGGATCGATGGTTTGTTTTTTTACTACTTTCACTTGGTTTTCAGACATAAAATGGCCTCCCGAAATTAATATAAGCACATCTTTATATTTAACAAAAAGGTAGAATACTTCTTGTTAATTACTCATAACACATTATTTCATTCTATTCTTATTCATATTAACTATTTTCTCTAAATAGTATTTTTGTAGCTCCATATCACCAATGCGAGCTGCTTCTCTTAATTTTTCATTCAGGGTATCTGAAGTTTCACCATTACGATTATCAGTGATAATATTAATGTAATCTTGCAACTCATATTCATAGGGATTCCTATTTAACAAAAGATTTTCAAGTGAAATCAATGTTTCTCTATCAGCTTCTTGATTACTATATAATAAAGCGGTACTTAAATCATAATGTTCATTTTCAGAATAATAGTCGTGCAAAATATTAAATATACTCTTAAAATGACTATTTGTAAAGTCATCTGATTCAATTTCTTTATTATAATCCAAAAAAACATCTTTGCTAAACATGAAATGTTTTAGTAATTTACGCTCAGCATCTTCCTTTTTACTAAACTGTTGTTTTTCGAAAGTTGGAATTGGCATTTTCGCTTCATTATACTGTGGAGAATGTAGAGCCACTTCATTATTTAGACTATCAAAACTTACTTTAAACAATTCAGAAACGTCTTGCAATACTTTTTTTTGTAAAATGCTTGATTGCATCAGTGAAATATCATCTGTAATCTCTTTTAGATACTTTTCATATGCCATATCATTATGTTCAATTTCATCTTTATGCAAATTCACTTTATATAAAACGAAAGCTTTTCTTTCATGATCCAAATAAGTTCTAAACGCTTCATCACCATATTTAGCAATGTACTCATCTGGGTCCATTTTGGACGGCATCTGTACAACAAATACATTCAAGCCTTGCTGTAATAAATTTTGCCCAGTTTTCAAAGTAGCTTCTTGCCCTGCAAAGTCACCGTCAAACAATAAAGTTACGTTTGAAGTTAATTTCTTTATAAAAGAAATATGTTCTTGCGAAATTTGTGTGCCCATGCTCGCTACTACTTGCTTTATACCTGCTTGATCAGCTTTAATAACATCCATGAACCCTTCAAGTAAAATGAGTTCGTTTTTTTGACGAATTGTTCTTCTCGCTCTATCAACGTTATACAGTAATTTTCTTTTTTGGAAAATTGGAGTTTCTGGGCTATTTAAATATTTCGGCTCTTGATTTTTGTATGTTCGTCCAGAATAGCCTACTGTACGCCCTTGAGCATTTTTCAGAGGGAACATGATACGATCTCTAAATCGATCATAATAACTGAAGTTTTCTTCGTTTCTGGAAAGCAATCCTGCTTCATATGCGAGTTCAATATCGTAACCTTTTTTCTGCAAGAAGTCATGGCAGAAATGAGAATTATCAGGTGCGTAACCAATTTTTCTTTCGTTTAGTAATTCTTCTGTAAATCCTCTAGACTTTAAATAATCTAGTGCTTCTTCTCCTTCAACGGTTTTCATAAGAACATAATGATAATATTCTTGCATTAACTCATGCATTTTAATCATCATCAAGTCATCAGAAGCAATTTGGTTTTGAGCATCGGAATCATTGACGTCTATTTTTATATTTACCCTTTCTCCAAGCTCTTTAACAGCTTCCACGAATGAAACGCCTTTAATTTCTTGCGTAAATTGGAAAACATTGCCTCCTTTTTTACAACCGAAACAATGGCAGATTTGCTTATCTTCAGAAACAGTGAATGAAGGAGTTTTTTCATCATGAAAAGGACACAAGCCTATATAATTGCGTCCCCTTTTTTCTAATTTCACATATTCACTTACAAGATCTAATATATCCGTTTTATCTTTAATTTCATTTATTACTGATTGTTCAATTCGCAATCTAACCACCTGCATAGATTTAGTCATATTATTATATCATTTTATTTATAAATGAGAAGTAATTTGCTCGAATTAATGAAACGCTGATAGCAGTACCAGCGTTTTCATCGATTATTACGATTAATTCATTTTATTTTGCTCAATAATATACATAATATCATTTGCGGTTTCTTCAATCGCTTTATCGGAGACATCAATTACCGGACAACCGATTTTCTTAACGATATTATTAAAATAGTCGAGTTCTTCTTGAATACGCTGACCTGTTGCATATCTTGCTGAATCTCCAAGTCCTAACTGTTTCAAGCGTTCTTTTCTGATTTTATTCAACTTTTCTTCGCTTATTTTCAAAGCCACACATTTTTTTGGATCAATATCAAATAGTGCTTCAGGTGGATTTATTTCAGGAACAATAGGTATATTCATTACCTTATATCGTTTATGCGCTAAAAATTGCGACAAAGGCGTTTTTGATGTGCGAGAAATACCAAGAAGAACAATATCAGCTTTTGGTAAGCCCTTTGGATCTTTACCATCATCATATTTTACCGCAAATTCGATTGCCTCGATTTTTTTAAAATATGCTTCATCAAGTTTATGCACAATACCAGGCTCGCAATAAGGCTGCTCATCGATTTTATCTGTGAGAATACTCATTAATGGTCCCATGATATCGACATGTTTAATTTTATTTTCTGCTAATCTTTCTTCCATATATTGTTTGATTTCTGGTTTTACTAAAGTAAACACTACAATATTCAATTCGTTTTCTTTAGCAACGTCTATCACTTCATCCACGTTTTCTTTTGTTTCAATATATGGATAGCGTACGATTTCACTTTTAAAGTTTTTGGAGCTGAATTGAGAAACACACGCTTTTGCAACTTGTTCTGCAGTTTCCCCTACTGAATCAGATGCAATAATTATTTTTATCTTTTGCATTAATATATTCACCTACTCGTCAAAAATAGATACAAATAACTTGGTTATTGTTGTTTTAGATACACGGCCGATAACTTCTAGCTTGCCATTATCTTTTCCTCTTACGATAGGTATAGAATCAATTTCTTTTTCTATCATTAATTGGGCTGCTAATACGACTAAATCGTTTTCTTTAACATACGTCAAATTTGGCATGCGTGTCATTATAACACTGACTGGCATCGTATGTATATCTTTACCAATCATCGATGCTCTCAATAAATCCTTTCTCGAACAAACCCCGATAAAATCATTGTTTGGATTTACAATAAATAAAGTGCTGACATCTTCAAGAAAGATAGTACAAATCGCTTCGTACACTGTTATATCACTTTTTAGTATTATGGGGAGTGATTGATAATCCTTTACTATATATTCTCTTAATTTCTCAGTCAACAATTGGTTAGTTGACTTACCGGAATAAAAATAACCTACGCGCGGTCTGGCTTCTAAAAAACCAGACATAGTAAGTATGGCTAAATCAGGTCTAAGTGTAGCTCTAGTCAAACTTAGTTGTTCAGCAATTTTCTCTCCAGTGATTGGCCCATTATGTTTTACGATTTCAACTATTTCACTTTGCCTATTACTCAGTTCTATATGTCTTCACCCCTTCACACTTACTTTCTTATTATAACTTGATTTGTTTTGTCCTACAAATGTATGTATTTACTTGTATTTAATTATTCGATGCATTAGAATGAATATTGAAGCGAGTTAAGGACGGTGCGAGCTTAACAATTAAATTGGCCTGACAATTCAATAATCTAAGCGAGTGTCTACACTAAATTGGGTGGAACCGCGGGTTATATTTATTAATCATGAATTTAGATAACTCGTCCCAAGATTTCGAAATGTTTATTTCGTTATCTTGGGGCGTTTTTTTATTTAAAAAAGAGGAGTGTTGTGAAATGGCAAAAGATATGGACTCAGTTGTACAACTGGCGAAACACAGAGGTTTTGTGTTTCCGGGAAGTGAAATCTATGGTGGATTATCAAATACTTGGGATTATGGCCCACTAGGTGTTGAATTAAAAAATAATATTAAACAAGCATGGTGGAAAAAATTTATTTCTCAATCCCCATATAACGTTGGATTAGATGCAGCAATCTTAATGAATCCAAAGACTTGGGAAGCTTCAGGACACCTTGGCAACTTTAATGACCCGATGATTGACAATAAAGATAGTAAAATCCGTTATCGTGCGGATAAATTGATTGAAGATTATATGCAAAATGAAAAAGGTGACGAAAACTTTATTGCTGACGGTTTAAGCTTTGATGAGATGAAACGTATCATTGAAGAAGAAGGTATTAAAGATCCAGTCAGCGGTACGGCAAATTGGACAGACATCAGACAATTTAATTTAATGTTCAAAACCTTCCAAGGGGTTACTGAAGATTCTACAAACGAAATTTTCTTACGTCCTGAAACGGCACAAGGTATTTTTGTAAACTACAAAAATGTGCAACGTTCTATGCGTAAAAAATTACCATTTGGTATTGGACAAATTGGTAAATCATTCCGTAATGAAATCACACCAGGTAACTTTATTTTCAGAACTCGCGAATTCGAACAAATGGAGCTTGAATTCTTCTGTAAGCCTGGCGAAGAAATTGAATGGCAAAACTACTGGAAAACTTTTGCTGAAAAATGGTTGTTGGACTTAGGTGTTCAAAACGAAAATATCCGTCTTCGTGACCATGATGAAGATGAGCTATCTCACTATTCTAATGCAACAACTGATATTGAATACAAATTCCCATTCGGTTGGGGCGAATTATGGGGCATTGCCAGCCGTACAGACTATGATTTGAAAAAACATAGTGAATTCTCAGGTGATGACTTTAAATATCATGACCCTGAAACAAATGAAAAATATATTCCTTATTGTATCGAGCCTTCACTAGGTGCTGACCGTGTAACATTAGCTTTCCTTTGTGATGCTTATGATCGTGAAGGAGTAGAAGGAAGCAAAGACGAAAGAACTGTTTTACACTTCCACCCTGCACTCGCACCTTATAAGGCAGCAATTTTACCTTTAAGTAAAAAATTGTCTGAAGAAGCTATCAAAGTTTATGAACAGTTAAGCGAAAACTTTACTGTAGACTTTGACGAATCTCAATCCATCGGTAAACGTTATCGTCGTCAAGATGAAATTGGTACTCCTTATTGTATTACATTTGATTTTGATTCACTTGAAGACCAACAAGTTACTGTTCGTGATCGTGACTCAATGGAACAAGTGCGTATGCCGATTTCAGAACTAAACGATTTTATTGCTGAACAAGTAAGATTCTAATTAGTTCTATAAAAACGGGTTAGGACAACATAATGTCCTAACCCGTTAATTTTTTGTTTGATTGGTTTCTAAACGTTTTAATTGATTAATAAGTTTTTGACTTCTGAAGAAGATGCCAGCATATTCTCGATAAAGCATTATTAATAAATCCGACATTTCATCTAAAATTTCTTGATGAATATTGAGTTGATTCATCTTAGTGATGGAGAGTTTCTGTAAGACATCCAATAAATATAAGGTTTTATTTGAAATTGGAATAGCTTTAGGATCTCGATTTATATAATCTCTAGAAATGACACCATGGAATTTAAAACTGAATGCATTGAGTTTAGACTGATCGTTATCCGCAGAAACTGCACATTTGCCAAAATCAATTGTAAAGCCGAAATCGTTCATTTTCTTTAATAACACTATAATCGACATCAACTGTGCGCTATCTTTTTTATTAATACGTTCTAAACAAAACGCTAGAAGTTGGAAGTTAAATTGAGAGATTTCTTCATCTTCCATAGATTTATCTATAATTTCAGCGCATAAGGCAGCATAGCTACTCTCATAGATATCTAATCTGAGCTGGTAATTTTGATTAATGACATCGACTGAATTAAGAACACCAAGCCCTCTCAGTTTGGCGTATATAAATAATCCATACACAAATAACTGTGTATTTGCTTGTAATCCGGTTTTGCTCTTCTTGGCTCTCTTAGCCATTAAAGGAACTTTAGCACCATTTTCATTTAAAATTGTGATTATCTTATCGGATTCTCCATAGTCGACAGTTTTTATAATAATTCCTTTTTGTTTCATCAACATCAGGGGATTCACCGACCTTTACAATTTAATCTTTGTCCTCAATATAACCCATTTGACGGATAAAGTTAACTTTATTACGCCAATCTTTTTGTACTTTAACCCATAAGTCTAAATAAACTTTTGAGCCGAGTAAGTTCTCAATATCTAATCTAGCACGTTTGCCGATTTCTTTTAATTTTTTTCCGCCTTTACCGATAACAATACCTTTTTGTGAATCTCTCTCCACATAAATGGTAGCTTCAATTCTAACCTTATCCTCAGATTGTTTGACCATACGTTCGACGTTAACTCCGATTGAGTGAGGAATTTCTTCACTTGTTAAGTGTAACACTTTCTCTCTGATAAGTTCACTCACTACAAATTGTTCTGGGTGATCGGATATTTGTCCATCTGGATAATATTGCGGGCCTTCAGGCATATAAGATTTTAAGACATTGATAAAGTGGTCTACATTTAAACCTTCCAGTGCTGACATTGGAACTGCTTCAGTGAATTGCATATGCTTTTCATAACTTTCAATGATTGGCATTATTTGATCAGGATGCACTAAATCTATTTTATTAATAACTAAGAAAACAGGTGTTTTGATATTTTTTAACATTTCCATAATGTATTCATCGCCACGGCCGATTTCCTCATTTGCATTAACCATGAAGATTACAGCATCTACTTCAGAAAGTGTATTTTTTGCCACTTTCATCATGTAATCCCCTAATTTATGTTTAGGTTTATGAATTCCCGGTGTATCCACAAAAATGATTTGTGCGTCATCTTCAGTCATAACACCGTGTATCTTATTTCTTGTTGTTTGAGCTTTATCAGACATAATAGCAATTTTATGTCCCAAAACTCTGTTCATAAATGTAGACTTCCCTACATTAGGTCTGCCTATAATTGCGACAAACCCAGATTTGTGTTCTGTCATAAATTCAAATCCTTTCCTGAAAAACCTAATGGTAATAACTCATTTATATTTGTTTCAATTACTTCACCTTTGTGATTTGTCAGATAGATAGGCATATCATCATCACATAATTCTTTAATCACTTGACGGCATGATCCGCATGGAGAAGATGGCGAATCTGCATCCACAGTAATTGTCAATGATTCAAAGTCGCCTGGTTTATAACCCTGACTGATTGCAGCAACTAAACTTGAACGTTCTGCGCATATTGCTTCACCATAAGCTGCATTCTCTACGTTGGCTCCAAAAAATTCTGAACCATCTTTAGCACGTAAATAGGCACCGACTTTAAATTTACTGTATGGTGAATAAGAATGGCTTTGTGCTTCTCTTACTTTTTTGAAATGTTCATCAGTATATGCCATAAACTTTGTCTCCTTTATTATCTATTTAAAAATGTAAGGAATAAAAATAATAATACCTATAATGAGTGCAGCAATTGAGGTAATTAAAACACTTAAAGCTGCTATATCTTTTGCATACTTAGCATATAGTTTATATTCATCTGTTACTAAATCAACAACATATTCGACAGCTGTATTGATTGCTTCGAAAGAGAGCACTAAGCTTATGACAATAATTAATATAATCCATTCAAATTTAGTAATGTGGAAGATGAATCCTGCTGTAATTACCACTGCTGCCGCTAATAAATGCAACAGAAAATTTTGGTCTTTTTTTATGATTGTAAAAAGACCTTGTATTGGATATTTAAAACGATTCATCAAACTATTCTCTCGTTAAACCATAATTGTCTAGAATAGTTTTTTGACGCCCGAACATTTCTTTTTCATCTTCTTCATTCATATGGTCATAACCTAATAAATGTAAAAAACCGTGAAGCGCTAAAAAACCTAATTCTCTTTCAAAAGAATGACCGTATTGTTCTGCTTGTTCCTTAGCAACATCAGCACAAATTACGATATCTCCTAATACTCTAGGCATATCCAAACCTTCGATTTCAGGCTCATCCTCTTCTAAGGCAAATGAGATAACATCTGTAACTTTATCTTTATCTCTGTAATCTCTGTTGATTTGTTGAATTTCGTCTTTGTCGACAAATGTAACAGATAGCTCTGCATCTTCTTCTATTTGTTCTTCGGATTTTGCAAATGTAAGCAATTTATCAATTTGCTTATACCACTCATCTTTCACTTCATCGGTATGATCTGTAAAATCAATTGTAAACATTTAGATTATTCATCTCCTTCATACTGATCAATAATTTTACTGACCAATGGATGTCGTACTACATCGCTTTGATCTAATTTTTGGACACTAATTCCTTTTACACCAGACAGTCTCTTCACAGCTTGTTTCAAACCGCTTTTAACACCTCTAGGCAAGTCCACTTGTGTCATGTCTCCGGTTACAACCATTTGAGAACCGAATCCTAGTCTAGTTAAGAACATTTTCATTTGCGCATGAGTCGTATTTTGAGCTTCATCTAAAATAACAAATGCATCGTCTAAAGTACGTCCTCGCATATATGCTAATGGAGCTACTTCAATAATTCCACGTTCGATAAATCGTGCAGTCTGTTCTGGTCCTAAAACAGTATGCAATCCGTCATATAATGGTCTCAAATAAGGGTCTACTTTCTCTTTCAAGTCACCAGGTAGGAATCCTAGTGATTCTCCTGCTTCTACTGCTGGTCGTGTTAATACTATTCTTTTCACATTTCCTTGGCGTAATTCTTTAGCAGCATAAACTACAGCTAAGAATGTTTTGCCGGTACCAGCTGGTCCAATTCCAAAGACTAAATCATTATGCTTCATAGCATTTAAATATAATCTTTGACCCATTGTTTTAGCACGTATTGTTTTTCCATAAGCATCTTTAGTGATTGATTCATCGTACAAATCGACTAAATGATTAATTGATCCTTTTTCAGCCATTTTTATTGCTGCTTCTACATCTTTTAGGTTGATAGATATACCTTGATCTATTACTTTCAATAGATTCTTAATAACAGCCTCAGCCTTCTTAATTTCTTCTTCTTGTTGCCCTTTTACAGCTATTTCTTGCCCTCTCGCATGTATAATAACTTCGAAAGCTTCTTCAATTGCTTGTATATTTTCATCATTATTACCTATAAGCGCTTGGGCTTGATTCATATCGTCAATAACTATGATTCCTGGCATACATTAACTCCTTTTCGTTAATACAGCTATCTTGTAGTCTGTAATATTTAATTTAAGATGCAGAATATTATTCTCTACGGAAATTTACGGACTTAGTTATAATTTCCACATATTCATAACTCTATTATATCACGTTCTCTTAAATTAATAATCCGATATTGTTTACTTGAAATATGAAGAAAGGATTAGACCTTCATCAATGAGAAGATCTAATCCTATATCGATTTATTGCAGTTGTTTAGGTTTACTTAAAATTTCAGACCAGATAATTCCGTTTATAACTTCATCATCGTCAAAACGCAATTTTCCATCTGTATTCTTACCTAGCACATTAGTGTCAGCAAATAGTTGTTTAAGTCTTGCTTTTTTCGCTCTATTAGAAAGATATTTGTCATTTATAATTTTTTGAGCGCGTCTTTCAATAATTAACAGTTGTTTTTCTTTCTCGCGGTCAATATCAGATCTATATGAGTGCAACTCTTGATTTAAGGAATGATTTAATTCTTTCATTTCCTCCATATCTTTCGGACTCATATTACGTGGCTTTTGTCTTTCATCTTTAGGTTGTTCTTGCCTTGAAGTAACTCTTTTTTCAACTTTTTCTGGTTCAATTTTCCCAAGTTGCTTAGAAGACGGTCGATTTTCGCGTGACTCTTTTTCAGAAGAATTATCGAATTCTCTTTGCAACTCTTCAAAAGTTTCACCTAGCTGTTCAAAAATACCTTTTTGACTTTTTCTTTCTGCGCTAGGTTGCTGTCTCGGTTGTTGTGTTCTAGGCGGTTGATTTTGACGTTTTTTATGACTTTTATCATTGATAGCAGTTATTATTGAAACGATGATACTAATAATAAAAATTATGAGACCAATACTCATTTAATCACCTCTTTTTTACTTATCTGGTGACTCGTTATTGTCATCTGTATGAGTTCGCTTATTAATTGACTCTCTCATTCCTGTATCTGCTTCTATATTTTTCAAATTGTAATAATCTTTAACGCCGATATTACCTTTTCTTAATGCTTCTGACATAGCAAGCGGTACTTCAGATTCAGCTTCTACAACTTTGGCACGCATTTCTTGAACTCTAGCTTTCATTTCTTGTTCAGATGCTACTGCCATAGCACGACGTTCCTCAGCTTTAGCTTGGGCAATGTTTTTATCAGCAAGAGCTTGTTCAGTTTGAAGATCAGCACCGATATTTTTACCGATATCTACATCTGCAATATCAATAGATAAAATTTCGAATGCTGTTCCTGAGTCTAAGCCTTTACTTAAAACGGTTTTAGAAATATTATCTGGATTTTCTAATACGACTGTGTGGTGTTCACTTGAACCGATAGTGGAAACAATACCTTCACCTACACGGGCGATGATTGTTTCTTCACCGGCACCACCTACTAATCTCGAAATATTTGCACGCACTGTAATTCTAGCTTTAGCTTTCACTTCAATCCCGTTCATTGCTACCCCAGTAATAAATGGTGTTTCAATTACTTTCGGATTTACAGACATTTGAACGGCTTCTAACACATCACGGCCTGCTAAATCAATAGCTGCTCCTCTTTCGAATGGCAGATTAATATCTGCACGTTGAGCTGCAATATTAGCATCTACAACTCTGTCTACATTACCTCCTGCTAAGTAATGTGATTCTAGCTGGTTTGTTGTAAGATTTAGACCTGCTTTGTGAGCTTTAATTAAAGGGGCGATAACTTTTCTTGGAGATACACGTCTTAAACGCATACCGATCAATGTACCAATGCTAACTTTAACGCCTGCAGCAATTGCTGAAATCCATAGTCCAATAGGAACAAATGAAAATAGTATTAATAACGCAATGATAGCAATTATAATAATAATAATTAGAGGTATTAACATAATTGATTCTCCTTTTAAATTAATTATTTGTAGGTATTTCTCTGACTACTACTCTTGAACCCTCAACTTCAGTGACTTTGACTTTCACACCTCGCTGAATGAATGTACCATCCGATACAGCATCAATACGTTCATCATTTAATGAGATAATTCCTGCTGGTCGAAGCTCAGTGAGTGTTTCAGCAGTTTGACCTACTAAATTAGAGCGGTCGTCATGTGAAGTATAGCCAGCTTCAGATGTTGTAGAGTCCCTTAAGATTACTTTTTCGAATAAAGAAATTTTTTTATTAAATCCTTTCACCAATATCACCCATTCAACAATTGATAAAATAAAGGCAATTACTACGTTTATCAACATCCATAGTATACTATCGCCTAACATAATAATACTGATTGTAATTAGAATGATTCCTATTATCCCAATCACTGCACCCACTACGAAAAATTCAATGGTAAGAAGTATGATGCCTAGAATAAAAAGACCAATTGAAATTAAAGATACTTCACCTTGAATTAAAAAACCTAGAAAGAGTGTCATCAAAGCTAATGAGGCAATAATTCCTGCAAAGTTGATCCGCTTTGAGTAAAGTTGATAAAGGAAACCAAGAAAAATAATACAGGTTAAAATCAAGGATATAAGTGGACTGGTAATAAATTCTCCAAAACGTTGCATTAAGGGGCTTTGACTTGTCTGAAATACCGAAATATTATGTAAAATTTCGATGGAATGTGACATAAATTCACCTCGCTCTCTTTTTCATTATACATGACAAATATAAAGAATTATAGTTTTAATAGAGTGAATTTATAGAAAATGAATTTAGGAAAACTTGTAAAAGAAAAGACCGTATAAACTACTGATTAGAGTAATTTATACGGTCTTCAAAAACTGCATTTATATAATTCATATTTGTTGTTGAGGGAGTCAACAGACATATCAATTATTTAAATTTACGTTTACGTGCAGCTTCAGATTTCTTTTTACGTTTAACACTTGGTTTTTCGTAAAATTCACGTTTACGTACTTCTTGAATTGTACCGCTTTTTGAAACTGAGCGTTTGAAACGGCGTAATGCATCTTCAAGTGATTCGTTTTTACGGACTACTGTTTTAGACATCTGTATTTCCCTCCCTCCAAATATCAACGGAACTTTATTTTTCGTTTGCATAACATGCTATATGCTATGCAATCATAAGTATAATATATATGATAGTTGCGGTCAATTAGAATAATTAATTTTTTGAATCTTAGATAATAGCTGTAAATTCACTGCGGTTAGATGCATGGTCGATTACTCTGACTACATGACCTTCATTTAACGGGTAACCTGCTTTAGTGATTTTAACACGGACGAGTTCACCAATCAGTGATTCATCACCTTCAAATTCCACTTTCATATAGTTGTCAGCATAGCCTACAAGTGTACCTGGATGTTCCCCTGCTTCTTCAGGAATCACTTCTAATACTTCATCTTCGAAGTGAGAAGCATATTGTTTAGCTAATTGATTGCTTAATTCAATTAGTTTGTGAACGCGGTCATTTTTAACATTTTCATCAATTTGATCATCCATTCTTGCAGCTGGTGTACCTGTACGCGCTGAATAAGGGAAGACATGTAATTCAGAGAAATGATGTTTTAAAATAAAATCGTAAGTTTCTTGGAATTCTTCTTCAGTTTCCCCAGGGAATCCTACAATTACATCGCTCGTTACCGCTAAACCAGGTAATGCTTCATGTAACTTCATCAGACGTTCAGAAAAATGTGCCATAGAGTATTTTCTGCGCATTCTTTTTAATACAGAATCAGAACCTGATTGTAACGGAACATGCAGATGACGTACTACTTTATTTGAATTTGAAATTACATTAATAACTTCATCAGTTAGTTGACTTGCCTCGATGGAAGAAATTCTAATACGTTCAAGACCTTCAACAGTTTCTAAATCTCTTAGTAGCTGTGCTAAGTTGTAATCTTTTAGGTCCTGGCCGTAGCCGCCTGTATGAATACCTGTAAGAACAATTTCTTTGTAGCCTGAATTAACGAGTGTTGTTGCTTGTTCAACTACTTTTTCCGGGTCTCTAGATCGCATAAGACCACGTGCCCATGGAATAATACAAAAAGTACAGAAATTATTGCATCCTTCTTGGATTTTAAGAGAAGCTCTTGTTCTGTCGGTAAAATAAGGAACTTCTAGTTCTTCATATTTACGATTTTTCATTATATTACCTACACCATTGATAGGTTCTCGTTCTGCTTTGAATTCTTCAATATAATCTAATAACTTAGTTCGATCTTGTGTACCGACTACTACATCAACCCCTGGAATTTCCATGATTTCAGCAGATGACGTTTGTGCGTAACAACCTGTGACACAGACCACTGCTTCAGGATTTTTTCTGATAGCGCGACGTATGATTTGTCGGCTTTTTTTATCTCCAGTATTAGTTACAGTACATGTATTTATAACAAAGACATCTGCGTTGGTATCAAATTCAACTCGATCATAACCAGCGTCTTTAAATAATTGCCAAATTGCTTCAGTTTCATAATGGTTTACTTTACAACCTAAGGTATGAAAAGCTACAGTTGACATTTCTTCACCCCATTAATTCTTTTTCATAACTTATTGCACTTAACGCATATAGCGGCGCAGTTTCAGCTCTTAAAATACGTTTGCCTAATCCTACGATAGAACTTTTGTCTCGGAATAAATCAACTTCTTCTTCGCTCAATCCGCCTTCGGGGCCGAAAATAATGAGTATACGGTCTCCATTTTTAAAGTTTTGAAGTGCTTTTTTAAATTGGCTCACTTCGCCTTCTTTAGCAGCATCTTCATACGCGATAAGAACATAATCATATCTATCTATATTAACATATACTTGCTGTAAATTCGATATAAATTCAATTGTAGGAATGATTAATCGATAACTTTGTTCTGCCGCCTCTTTAACAATCTTATTCCAACGTACAAGCTTTTTATCAACTTTACTTTGATTTAGTTTTGCTACTGATCTTTGCATTTGGACAGGAATAAAATGAGCAGTGCCTAATTCTGTACATTTTTGTAGCAGCCATTCATATTTATCTGATTTAAGCAGACCGCTGCATATGGTAACTTCTACAGGCAATTCAGTATCAGAATTTTGTTCTTCTACTAATTCAACTTCAATTTCATTGTTCTCTATAGAAATAATTCTGCATTTAAAAACAACACTGTGATTAAAAGTAATAATAATCAAATCATCAGGTTGATTCCGCATAACATTTGAAATATGATGAACATCCTCTTTATCTGTAATAAAAAAACGCTGATTTTCATCAGCGTTTTGATTTATAAAATATCTTTGCATATTAATTGCTCGCTTTCTCGCCAACGATACAAACCCAACCGTTGTCGTGATTAATAGAAATGATATTAAAACCTGCACGCTTCATGTGTTCAGTAATTTCATCGCTTTTTTCTTCTATAATTCCTGAGGTAATAAAGCGACCCTCTTCATTTAAAGTATTATAAGCGTCTTCTATCATTTCATCAATAATATGCGCTAAGATATTTGCGATAACAACATCATATTTACCTGTTTCTTCATGTAATAAGTTACCGGTTGTTGTTTCAATTGCCTTTTCACAAGAATTTTTTTCAAAGTTTTCCTTAGCAACCCTGACTGCCATTTCATCCAAATCAACTGCTTTAATTCGTTTTACGCCAAGCAAATGACATGCAATACTTAGAATGCCTGAGCCGGTACCAACATCAATTACACTGTCCTTAGGGGAAACGTATTGCTCAATCGCATTTAAACACATGCTTGTTGTAGGATGGTCACCAGTTCCAAAAGCCATACCTGGATCTAACTCGATGCACAGCTCTGAGTCATCTTCTTTTTGATAGCTTTCCCAGCTTGGAACGATTGTAAAATGTTCAGATGCTTTAAAGGGATGGAAATAATTTTTCCATTCATTTTCCCAATCAGATTCTTTGATTGTTTCTTCTTTATAATCAAAGATATTTTGATTGAGGTCGCTCAATTCTTTTACACTCTCTATTATTTTAGATTTAAGTGTCTTAGAAAAATCAAGCTCATTAAAATAAGCCTTAATTCGAACCCCGCTTTCAGGATAATCATCAGGATTTAATTCATATATTTCGCCGAATTTATCTGCAAGTTGTCCATTTAAATCATTTGAATCTTCAATAACGACGCCATTTGAACCATTTTCTTCCAGTATATTCGTTACAAATTCCTGTACTTCATGATTTACTACAATTGAAAGTTCCACCCAGTTCATAGCTTTTATTCTCCTTTAAAGAATCTGCGAGCACGCTCTTTGAAGTTTGTTGGTTGTTCTGTAATTTCTTCTCCGCTTACGTCAGCAAATTCCCGCATTAATGATTTTTGTTTATCATTTAGTTTGGTTGGTGTTACAACACTAATATTAACAAATAAATCACCATAGCCGTAGCCATGAACATTTTTAATTCCTTTTTCTTTCATACGGAATTGTTTTCCGTCTTGAGTACCTTCAGGCACGCTTAACATGACATGGCCGTTTAATGTTGGGACTTTAATTTCATCTCCTAATGCTGCTTGAGGGAAACTGATATTTAAATTATAGAAAATATCGTCTCCTTCACGTTCAAAGGTATCCGATGGTTCGACGCGGAATACAACGTATAAATCACCTTGCGGGCCACCGTTATGACCTGGAGCGCCTTCTCCTGCTAAACGGATTTGTTGATCATTGTCGACACCTTCTGGAACTTTCACTTTAATTTTAACATTTTTAGTTTCAGTTCCTTTACCATGACAAGTTGGACAAGGCTCTTCAATTTCTTCTCCAGTACCATTACATACTGGACACACTTTTTCTGTTCTTACGCGTCCTAAAATGGTATTTTGTTCAACTGAAACGTGTCCTGATCCATTACAATAATGACAAGTTTTTTTCTTAGAACCTGGTTTTGCACCTGAACCGCCACATGTTTCACATTTTACTTGTTTACGTATTGAAATTTCCTTTTCAGTACCGAAAACAGCTTCTTCAAATGTCACTGTCATAGTGTATTGAAGATCATCACCTTTACGAGGTGCATTAGGATCACGTTGCGCGCCTCCGCCAAAGAAAGAACTGAAAATATCTTCGAAGCCGCCGCCGAAACCGCCGAAGTCCTGGCCGCCACCAAATCCTTGGCCTCCAAAGCCGCCTTGTGGACCATTATGACCGAATTGATCATAGTTAGCGCGTTTATTTTCATCGCTGAGAACTTCATAAGCCTCTGAAATTTCTTTGAACTTTTCTTCAGCGCCCTCTTCTTGGTTAATATCTGGGTGATATTTTTTGGACAATTTACGGTAAGCTTTTTTGATTTCGTCTTTTGACGCATCTTTGCTGACACCTAAGACTTCATAATAGTCTCTTTTTGCCACTGTAATCTCTCCTTATCTATAAAAACATTTCTTTTTTACCTTATAAAGTATAGTTGTTTAAATAATAAAAAGTCAAAGCCAATGTACAATTGACTTTGACTTAAATTTTAATTCAAGAAGCCGCAAACGATTATTAAATTAATGTGCAGCTTGCACTATTGATATAAAAACAATTATTTATTGTCTTTTTTATCGTCTTCATTTTTGACTTCAGTGTAATCTGCATCTTCAACATCACTTTGGTTTGAACCTGCAGCGTCTCCTTGTTGACCTTGTTGAGCTTGCTGTGCTTGTTGGTAAACTTTCATAGATAAGTCTTGAACAACTTTTTCAAGCTCTTCTTTTTTAGTTTTGATATCATCTAAGTCTTGGCCTTCAAGAGCAGATTTTAAAGCTTCTTTTTTATCTTCAGCTTGTTTTTTATCGTCTTCAGAAACGTTATCGCCTAAGTCTTTTAATGTTTTATCAACTTGGAATACTAAGCTGTCTGCTTCGTTTCTAAGGTCACTTTCTTCACGACGTTTTTTATCGTCTTCAGCATTTTGTTCTGCATCTTTAACCATACGATCAATTTCGTCGTCTGATAATGCTGAACTTGATTCAATAGTAATATTTTGTTCTTTATTAGTACCTAAATCTTTAGCAGTTACGTTAACAATACCGTTTTTATCGATATCAAATGTTACTTCGATTTGAGGTACACCACGTGGAGCTGGTGGAATATCAGTCAATGAGAATCTTCCTAAAGTTTTGTTATCAGATGCCATTGGACGTTCACCTTGTAATACGTGAATATCTACAGCTGGTTGGTTATCTGCAGCTGTTGAGTAAACTTGTGATTTAGATGTTGGGATTGTAGTATTTCTTTCGATTAATGTGTTCATACGTCCACCCATAATTTCAATACCTAATGATAATGGAGTTACGTCTAATAGAACAACATCTTTAACATCACCAGAGATTACGCCACCTTGGATAGCTGCACCCATTGCAACAACTTCGTCTGGGTTAACACTTTTATTTGGTTCTTTGCCTACTTCTTTTTTAACTGCTTCTTGAACAGCTGGAATACGAGTAGAACCACCAACAAGGATAACTTCGTCAATATCTTTACTAGTTAAACCTGCATCGCTTAATGCTTGGCGAGTTGGTCCCATTGTACGGCGAACTAAATCATCAGATAACTCTTCGAATTTAGAACGAGTTAAAGTTAACTCTAAGTGTAATGGTCCGTTTTCTCCAGCAGAGATAAATGGTAATGAAATTTGTGTTTGAGATACACCAGATAAGTCTTTTTTAGCTTTTTCAGCAGCATCTTTCAAACGTTGTAATGCCATTTTATCTTGTGATAAGTCAATGCCATTTTCTTTTTTGAATTCTTCTACTAAATAGTCAATGATAACTTGGTCAAAGTCGTCGCCGCCTAATTTATTATCACCAGCAGTTGACAATACTTCGAATACACCGTCACCTAATTCAAGAATTGAAACGTCAAAAGTACCGCCGCCTAGGTCAAATACTAATACTTTTTCATCTTGTTCAGTTTTATCTAAACCATAAGCTAATGCTGCAGCTGTAGGTTCGTTGATAATACGTTCAACTTCTAATCCAGCGATTTTACCTGCATCTTTTGTTGCTTGACGTTCTGCGTCATTAAAGTAAGCAGGGACAGTGATAACTGCTTTATCTACTTTATCACCTAAATAACTTTCAGCAGTGCTTTTTAAATTTTGTAAAATCATTGCTGAGATTTCTTGAGGTGTATATGATTTACCTTCAACATCAACTTTGTGGTCAGTACCCATTTCACGTTTGATAGATTGAATAGTATTTGGGTTAGTAATTGCTTGGCGTTTTGCAACTTCACCTACTTGAGTTTCACCATTTTTAAATGCTACAACTGATGGAGTTGTACGTGCACCTTCTGGATTTTGAATTACTTTTGGTTCGTCGCCTTCTAAAACAGCCACGCAAGAATTTGTTGTACCTAAGTCAATACCTATAATTTTACCCATAACTAAAAATTCCTCCTATTTTCATTTGTTGTATAGTTAGTCAGTAATATATTATTGATTTACTTTTACCATTGAAGGTCGTAAGACACGATCTTTCAATTTGTAACCTTTTTGCAACTCTTGAGTAACGGCATTTGATTCGAATGATTCATCGTTATCTTGCATTACAGCTTGATGGAAATTAGGATCAAATTGTTGCCCAACAGCTTCAATTTCTTCTAAACCATTTTCGTTTAGAGCTCTTAGCAAGCTTTCATATACCATTTGTACCCCTTTTTGTAGAGATTTAAATGATTCATCGTCACCTTCGATTTGTAACGCACGTTCGATATTATCAATTGTTGGTAAAATATCAGTAAGCACGCTTTGAGCTTGATAAGTTTTCAAAGTTTGATTTTCATTTTGAATACGTCTTTTATAGTTTTCAAATTCTGCATAAAGACGTAGATATTTTTCTTCTTGATTATTAACTTCTTCTTTCAATTGTTGAATTTCTTCATCTTTGCTGTCATTTTCAGAAGTTTTTTGTTCCTCAAGAACTTCTTCTTGATTTACAGTTTCATTTTGTTCATCAGTATTCAAGTCTTTAGCTGTATTCTCTTGGTTTTCAGCAACTTCTTCATTATTAACTGATTGATCTTTTTCTGTCATTTTCTGTCCTCCAATACGACTTCATTACTAAATTTTATAGAGTAATTGAATAACATTTTGATAACGCATAGCAGTTGGTCCAATAACTGCTATATGTCCGGTTAAGTGATTTTCAATGTGATAATCACTGAGAACGATAGAAATATTCTCTAAATTATTATCAATTTCCTGACCGATTTTCACATCGATACCAGAGTGGTAATCATCTTCAAATAATTTCAATATCTTATTGGACTCTAAATATTGAAGAATTTGTTGTATGGAACTAACATTCTGTTCATTCAACATGTCGATTAAATTAGATTTGCCACCTAAATAAATATCCGATGTTGAATCCTTTAAACGCTGATTCAATAAGTCTATTAATTGAAGTACAGTTACTGAATCTCTTGAATGTTCAAAAGCCATTTTTGAAAGTTTACTTCCTGATTCATCGTTAAAATTATCTTTAATATAATTAGCAATTTGAATTAAACGATGTTTAGAAATTTTTTCTGGGACTGCTAATTGCAGGTGTTCTACATCTCCTGATTCAAACACAATTACCATTATAACTAAGTTAGCAACTGTGTTAAATAAATGAACATCGGTAATCAAATCTTTAGTTTGATTCGGTTTCATAATCAACGTAGTATAATTAGTTGTTATAGACAATTCATTTGCATATGCACTTAAAGCATTGGACAAATTATAATTATTTTCAGCTAAAAGATCATTTAAACGTTGATTATTAGGTTTACGAGAGTAGTTATTCTCTAATAATTGATCAACATAATATCTGAAACCTTTAATAGATGGGAATCTACCTGAAGAAGCATGTGCTTTTTCAACTAATCCTTCATTTTCGAGATATTTCATCTCATTTCGAATAGTTGCAGGGCTCACATCTACATTATGTCTATCGATAATTGTTTTTGAACCAATCGGCAGACCATAATCAACATAATCTTCAACAATGGCATTCAAGATGCTCAGTTGTCTATCGGTAATCATGTTTCCACCTCATTAGCACTCTCTTCTTTCAAGTGCTAATTATAATTTATCAAATTGGTCAAAGTAAGTCAACGTTAAAGCCTTGATTATTTCAATACATTTTAATCAATCAAAAAGGCTTCAAAAACTTCATTTCCAATAACTTTTCCACGTTTAGTCAATTTTACGAAATCTCTTTCATTTTTGATTAAATTATTTTTACTTAATTCTAGTAATTCATTCGGATAAATATCTTCAAGCTTTTTGCCAAATCTTTGTGCAAATAAAGCTTTAGAGACACCTTGATTCATTCTAAGACCTAGAAACATTTGTTCTTCCATTTGCTCTTTAATATTTGGTTCTGTCTGTTGAAGGATAGGTGTTTCATTGTTTTGGATTTTTTTAATATAATGGTTAACCGGGTTTACATTGGTATATCTCACACCATTTGTATAGCCGCTAGCACCAGCACCAAATCCATAATAGTATTCATTTTTCCAATATACTTTATTATGCTCGGATTCATGACCTTGTTGACTGAAATTTGAAATTTCATATTGATGAAGATTAGATGCATGAATTTTATCTAATAATAATTCATACATGTCTTCTCCTAAATCTTCATTGGGTAATTTTAGCTTGCCCTTACGATATAAATTATAAAATTGTGTTTTTGGTTCGAGAATTAATCCATAACTTGAAATATGATTGATGTCCATGGAAAGTGCAATATCTAAACTTTCTTCAAATTGATTTAAAGTTTGATTCGGTAAATGATACATTAAATCAAGACTGATGGAATTAATATTAAATTTATTTGCTAAGTTGACTGCTTGGTAAATATCCTCTGTTTTATGAGTCCTGCCAAGAACCTTTAATAATGATTCATCAAAAGTTTGCACCCCCATAGATAGGCGGTTAACTCCATAATCTTTAAGTAAACGAATTTTTTCATCTGTAAGTTCATCAGGATTAGCTTCAAATGTGTATTCATTTCGAATGTCAAAATTATCTGCAATACCTTGCAATAATTTTTCTAATTGTGGAGTACTTAGAGCGGTCGGTGTGCCCCCACCTACAAACATCGTATTCAATTCTTTCTTTATCGGTTGATGAAATTCTTTAATTAAACAATCTAGATATTCATCGACAGGTTGGTTATGAATAAAGTACTTATTAAAATCGCAATATGTACATATTCTTACACAAAATGGAATATGAATATAAGCACTTCTTGTTTCCATATCGTTTCTCTCCTTCAATGAAGAGTTTTCAAAATAAAAAGCTGGGACATGTTACTCGCCCCAACCTTATTATTAATCTTCATCCATTTTTAATACGGCTAAGAAAGCATCTTGAGGAATTTCAACGTTTCCTACAGCTTTCATTTTAGCTTTACCAGCTTTTTGTTTTTCTAACAATTTACGTTTACGGCTGATATCCCCGCCGTAACATTTAGATAATACATTCTTACCCATTGATTTGATATTAGTTCTAGCTACAATTTTTTGACCTACTGCAGCTTGGACAGGTACTTCGAATTGTTGACGAGGGATAAGTGTTTTTAGACGTTCCACTAATGCTTTGCCTCTTTCATATGCAAATTCTTTATGTACAATAAAGCTTAAAGCATCAACTTTATCTCCATTTAGAAGAATATCCATTTTAACAAGATCACTTTCTTTGTAACCTGTCAATTCATAATCAAAGGAAGCATATCCTTTTGTATTCGATTTAATTTGGTCGAAAAAGTCGAAAACCACTTCAGATAAAGGAATATCATAAATAATATTCACACGTATATCATCTAGGTAATCCATATTAACGAACTGTCCACGTTTACGTTGACAAAGTTCCATTACAGCACCTACATAATCATTAGGAACCATAATTGTGGCACGAACGTACGGTTCATATATCTTTTCAATTTGATCTCTTTCTGGCATTTGTGATGGATTATCCACAACTACTTTGTTGCCATTTTTTAGTATACATTCATAGATAACTGAAGGTGCAGTGGCGATAAGTTCAATTCCGAACTCTCTTTCAATACGCTCTTGAATAATTTCCATATGGAGCATACCTAAGAAGCCAGTACGGAAACCAAAGCCTAATGCTTGAGAAGTTTCAGGTTCAAATTCTAGTGAAGCGTCGTTCAATTGTAACTTTTCTAGAGCTTCTCTTAAATCGTTGTAGTTTTTATTATCTATAGGGAATAATCCACAAAAAACCATGGGATTCATTTTTTTATAACCCTTCAGTGGTTGTTCTGCAGGTCTATCGGCATGAGTGATAGTATCGCCGACACGAGAATCATCAACATTCTTAATACTAGCAGTAATATAACCTACATCTCCAACAGTCAATTCTTCAACTGGAAGTTGTTTCGGTGTATTAATTCCTACTTCGTTAACTTCAAATTCTTTACCGCTAGCCATCATTTTAATCTTATCGCCAGCTTTCACTACCCCATCCATAATTCTGATTGAAGAAATAACACCTCTGTAAGGGTCATACTCAGAATCAAAGATAAGTGCCTTGAGTGGAGCAGCAGGGTCCCCATCAGGTGCAGGAATGGTTTCTACAATCTTTTCTAATATTTCATCTATGCCTATATTAGACTTTGCACTTGCCAGTACAACATCGTCTTGATCTAACCCGATAACATCTTCTAATTCTTGTTTAACACGCTCTGGTTCAGCAGCCGGCAAATCAATTTTATTGACTACAGGGAGTAATTCTAAGTCGTTATCCAAAGCAAGATAAACGTTTGCTAATGTTTGTGCCTCAATACCTTGGGCAGCATCGACAACGAGAATTGCACCTTCACAAGCTGCTAATGATCGAGATACTTCATATGAAAAATCGACGTGCCCTGGAGTGTCTATTAAATGAAAAATATATGACTCACCGTTTTTGGCGTCATACTTTAATTTCACTGCATTTAATTTAATAGTAATGCCTCTCTCACGTTCTAAATCCATTGAGTCTAGCAATTGGGCTTGCATATCTCTTGTTTCAACACTTTTTGTATTTTCAAGTATTCTATCTGCCAATGTCGACTTCCCATGATCGATATGTGCAATGATAGAAAAGTTTCGTATATTTTTTTGACGTTCTAAACGTTCTTCATTATTCATTCTATCTACTCACTTTCGTAATATTCAATAGACCGTTATGTATGATATCTTTGATATAATAACGTGTTTACGTATTTAATGCAACTTATCTATTTCTAGTATACTCGCTGCTATTATTCTCTATTTTACTTTAAAATAGACTATCTTGAAACCCATAGCTAAAATAAATGATTGCAGTTTAATAGTACATTTGATAAAATATTTCTTGTTGTAATCAAATATTTATTTGATGAGCATAGATCACTTTTAGGAGGTGACATTCAATGCCAAATATTAAATCTGCTATTAAACGTGTAAGAACAAATGAAACAGCTGAAGCTAGAAACATTTCACAAAAAAATGATATGCGTTCAGCCGTGAAACATGCGAAAGCAGCTATCGCTGAAAACGCTGATAACAAACAAGAATTAGTACGTGTTGCTGTTAAGAAAGTAGACAAAGCAGCTCAATCTAACTTAATCCACGATAACAAAGCTGACCGCATTAAATCACAATTAATGAGCGCAGACAAATAATGAAAAAGTTCAAGCACTTGCTTGAACTTTTTTTATGCCCAAATAGATAAAATAAAGAGCTCAAGAATCAACTGTTTATCCATATAAGAAGATTTCAATTTATAATCAGTCTCTGCGCAGGCATTTATAATTTCCATTAAGTGATTTAATTGATATTGACGTGATGTTCTGAGCGCTAATTTAACTCGGAAAGGATGCGCCCCTACTGTTTTAGCAATTTGTTGCTGGCTATATCCTTTTTTTCCTAAAATCTTACATTGATAATAAAGTCTGAAATTACTAGTTATTAAAGCAAGTAATTTGATTGGTTCCTCTTTCATAATAATCAAGTCATTGACTAAATTAACAGCTTCCTCTTTTTGCCCTTTTTGAATATAATCTGTCAGTAAAAAAACATTTTGTTCTAGACTTCTATTCACAATTGTTTCCACGTCTTGTTTAGTGATAGTGGGCCTTTCACCTATAAATAAAATGATTTTTTCTAATTCTTGCTTTATTAAATTAAAATTAATTCCTGTCAATTCAATGAATAAATTTAAAGCATCTTGCTTAATATCTTTGTATTGTTGGTTTAACTCATTTTTTATCCAATTCTTCATCTCGTCTTCGGTCATCTGTTCAATTTTGATAAGTTTCGTTTCTTTTTTTAGTGTTTTAACTAATTTTTTCCGCTCATCCAACTTAGAATGGTATACTTCAAAAATCACTAAAGTAGAGCCGTCATATTTTTGAATAAATTCAAATAACTGATCAATATTTTGATTAATATCTTTAGGACCTTTTTCTCCAGTGAATAAATATGCATTTTTTATGACTACTACCTTTTTATCTGATAAAAATGGAAGCGTCAAAATTTCTTCGATGCAAGTAGTGATTTCTGTGTCTGCTAAATTAAAATTTACGTAATTAAAATCATCTTTGGGTTCTTGTAAGTAGTTGTCAGCTATTTCCTTTGTTTTTTTCTCGATTAGTTCAGGTACTTCACCATAAATTGTTATAATGTTTTCGTTCACAAATAGCACCTCTCAGCAAATTACATATTGTAAAAGTATATCACTTACAAATGATTCCTACCATGATTGATTAATGTTCAGTTATTACTTTAATATCTTTTTCTAAATCAAAAGTAATTTCACCGTTAACTTGTGTGTTGTAAGTTTTTGAATTAATACTTCTTAAACGCTCTATTACTTCTTTATTAGGAAGTTTATAAACATTATTTTTACCACTAGATATGACGCTATAATCAGGATGCACTTTTTCAATAAAACTTTTACTTGAACTTGTTTTACTGCCGTGGTGCCCTACTTTTAAGATATCAATTTTAGGAAGAGAATAATTCTTTAAAAGCTTTGCTTCATTATTTATAGTAGCATCTCCAGTAGTAAGAATATTGTATCTAGGCGTCTTGATAATAGCCATAATTGAGTGTTCATTTAAATCGTTGTTTTCGTTATGAAAAGCATCTAAGAACTGCACTTTACTTTCATCGATAGCGACTTGATTAATTTCTAAAGCATTTAGCAATTTAATGTGATGAATATTGCAGCTTGTTTTAATTGAATTTAAAGTATCTTGAGGATAACTAGCGAAATTTATGATTAACCCTTTTACTTTTATATGTTGTAATAAATATTCCAACTCGCCAATATGATCAGCGTGAGGATGTGTAATAATAATATAATCTAATTTACTGATTCCCCGTTTTTTTAGTGTTGGCATAATATGATATTTGCTTATAGAATTTGAGTTATCTAATTTCTTTTGCCCAAATTTAAACAATCTTCCTTCTTGATCTGCTTTACCTCCTGTATCAATTAACACTCGATGGCCATAATTCGTTTCAAATAGAAATGAATCGCCTTGTCCAACATTTAACGCTGTAAATCTCGTGTGAGGTTTAGTAGTGATGCTTGTAAAAAACAAACTTCCGATAATAAACACAATTAATGAACTTTTGAATCGCCCTTTTGTTAATATTGTGACGGTTGCTATCATCCAAGCAACCACTAAAACAACATGATATTGATTGAATTCACCAATAAACCAGCGATATTGATTAAAGTGAGAGAATATCTTAATGAAATATTGGTCGTGTAATGTATAGAAAAACTTAATAAGATTATTAAGATAAATCGAAGAATTAAAGAACTGTATATAGATATAAGTGAAGATTGCTAAAGGGAAAAGTATAAATGAATAATAAGGTATAAATAAAAAGTTTGAAAAGAAACCAATCCATTGAATTTGATTAAAATAGTAAGCACTGATGATAAAAGAAGAAATTTGTGCTATAAATGTGATTGCTATTGCAGATTGAATTTTGTTTAAAGTTTTAATAAGCGGAGCAGATAAAAGAATAAATAGTGTGATTAAAAAAGAAAATTGAAAACCAATATCGAATATAATATCAGGAGAAAAGGTACATAACATTAGAAATACAAGCGAAAGAATATCAAGAAGCGAGCTATAGAATTTTTTTGGCAGAATCATAACAAATGATAAACACAATATAGCTCTTAAAGCGCTTGGAGCAAAATTTGTGTAATAAGCAAATAAAAATAAGGCGATAATAATCAAACATTGTGTAGCTGCTTTGGGAACGTTGAACCTATTTAAAGTAAAATAAAAAATACCTGCTATAACCGCAACGTGTGAACTGCTGACAGCAAGTAAATGATAGATACCAAGTTCTTTCTCAATATCCAGTGTTTCTCCATCAATATAGCTTACATCCCCTGTTACTAACGCAAAAGTATTTTGCCAGTGTGATGAAGATCGCTGTAATCTTTTTAGAGAGTATTGCTTGTGCGTAGCAATGATTTGGGAGATGTTTTTTGATTTATCAGCTTTGCAAGTTGAAAGATTAATATTTTTAAGAATGGCTGTCGGCTGATCAGAAAAAGATTCATCTATTTTCAACTTGCCATTAACAAAACACGTTGAATATCTTGGTAAACGCTCGAAATTTGTTAAATTTTGCTTTTTTCTTGGAAAATAAAAAAACTTCAGGGTATGACCCTTAAATTTGAGGTCACCTGCTACATACTTGTTATTTTTAACTCGAAAATCAGTTAACTCAACAAATTCATTCAGGTTATTAATATCCTTAAACCAATTACTTTCAATTTTTTGTTGAAAATTGTAATTTGAAAACCAATAATTACTTATTATAGATTGACATAATATAAATATTGTTAGTAAAATTGGAGGCTTTTTTCTAGTTAAAATTAATAATAATAAGCCTGCGAGCATAATAGCTAGCGGCTTATTATAAATTATTAAGATGCCATCTAAAAATGCTAATGCGATATATATCAAATAGTAATCACTTCTTTGTTAAATATTCTGCTACTTGTCTCGCATCGAATGGTATCTTTTTATATTCAATTCCGGATTGTTCCAGCAGTTGGATTGCATATTCATGATTGTGGTAGTCTTGTGCATAGTAAATTCTCTTAATGCCTGCTTGTATTATTGATTTAGTACAGTTTAGGCATGGAAAATGAGTAACGTATATTGTGGCCCCTTCGGTCGATACACCTTGCTTAGCACATTGCAATAAAGCGTTCATTTCAGCATGAATGGTTCTTATACAGTGATTATCTTCCATTAGACATCCTTCATCTATACAATGTACTTCGCCGGCTACTGAGCCATTGTAGCCTCCTGCTATAATGCGGTTATCTTTAACTATAGTTGCGCCTACAGATAACCTTGTACATGTTGATCTTAAGGATAATAGGTGACTTTGAGCCATGAAGTATTCTTCCCATTTAATTCTGTCCATTTCTGTGCCCCCTATAGTAAATTCAGAATAACTCTATCTTATTACATTTTTTCGTTATTTCATATCGAAGTCTCTAAATTGTAAAATAATCTTTTAATTTCTCAAAAGACTTTTCTCCAATCCCCTTCACTTCTTTAAGTTGTTCTACCTTATCAAAGCTTCCCTTGCTTTCTCTAAATTCAATAATAGCCTTAGCCTTAGAAGGTCCTACCCCTGTTACTGTAGTCAATTCAGTTTCTTTCGCTGTATTAAGATTTACCTTTTGCTGAGTTGTTGAACTATTGTCAGAGGTGCCGCTATTAACTGACACCAAATTATTAGAACCGTTTTTTCCTTTTTCTGGTATGTAAATCAGTTTTTGATCTACTAGCTTTTCTGAAAGGTTGATTTGATTGAGATCTGCTTTATCAGTTGGTACAGCTTTTAAGACAACATCTTTTATGCGTTGATTATTCGACATTTCATATACATTCGGATGCTTTACTGCACCTTTAACATCTACCATTACTTTCTTAGATTTAGTATTTTGAGTTTCTTGGGTATCCTTTTTAGCAGATTGTAATTTGTTATCGCCATTCTTTAAATTATCTTTATGGTTCCACTCAGTTGTATTCTTCTCTTGTACTTCATTTTCAGGTTGTTTGGGCTGTATAAAGAATAATAGGGCTATAATCAATATTACAATTCCTGCTGCTATGTAACGATACTGTTTGTAATGTTCTATATAGTACTTCAACTTTTCTAACATAAAAATTCACTCCTTTACTATATAAACGTTTAAAGGAGTGATTTTACTTTATTTTTTTACAACAAAGAACAATCTATTGCTCTCTGGATTATGATTATTTTGATCAAAGTCATAAAATGTACTTATATGCTTAAAGCCTGCAGCTTGTAACATTTCTAAGTATTCTTCTTCAGAATAAGTTTGTTGGTAGTGCTCTTCATCAAAACGATGATATTGTCCATCACTTTGTTTTTCAAAAAAAGTCATATAATGCCATACACTATTAGGTTCATCTCCTGCGACAGCATCCCAACCGAGAAAAACATGCTCTGTTTCATCAATATAACTTTGATTGTTAAAAAGTGTTTGCATTTTATAAGTAGAATGAACATCAAAAATAAAGATACCATCTTCTTCTAGGTGGTTATAAACTTGTTTGAAAGTATCGTTTACAGCTTCTAAATTATTTAAGTAATTCAATGAGTCACAAAAGATAGTAATAACATCGAATGTTTGACCTAAATCAAATTGAGACATATCTCCTTCTATCCATCTGACTTCATTGGATTTTTGAGCAGCTATCGCTAACATATCAGGGCTCAAGTCCATACCCGTCACTGGCCCTAACTGTGTTAATTGATGAGTCAAACTCCCAGTACCGCAGCCAATATCTAATATCGATACTTTATCACTTACTAGAGATTTTACGATATCTAACCAAGCATCATAGGGTTGATCTAAGGTCAGTTCGTCATAGTATTGACTGAATTCATGATATTGTTCCATCTTTAATAAGCTTCCTCATAGGTTTGCATCGGAGCATCTCTATAGAGTTTTTCAATATTATAGTAACTACGTTCGTCTTTATGGAAAATGTGGACGATTACGCCAGATAAATCGAGCAATACCCATCTTGCTTCATTCAAGCCTTCAAATACTGAAATATCAATACCCGCTTTATCAGCCGCTTCTTTAACCGCTCTCGCAATCGCCTGTACTTGACGTTCGTTATTACCATGGCATATGACAAAATAATCCGCCATATCATTGATGCCTTCTAAATCTAAAGAAATTACTTCTTCTGCTCTTTTACTTTCAACGGCTTTAACAGCCATATTTAAAATTTCTGTTTTTTGCATTTAATCATCCTCTATTCTTTCATCACTGAAATTATAGTAATTTAAACAATCAATTGTTGCTTTATATACACTAATATCATTACCTATTAAGAATAATACAGTGCGTTTAGATATTTCATATATCGTCTTATCCAAGTTGCCTGGTTTAAAAGCCATTTCTCGTATTTCTTCCACTCCAGGAATCGTTCTTTTAGGTTCAATATAATCAGCTATAAAAACAATTTTTTCGGTCTTCGTCATGTGCGCGCGACCTGTCGTATGATATTGAATAGCTAGCAGAACTTCTTCATCTTCAATTTCATACTTCTCTTTCATAATAACGGCACAAACTGGACCATGTAAAATTTCTGAACCATAACTCAATAGGTCGCTATCTAAATTATATTTACGTACAATTTGATACATCGTACCCAAATCATCATATTTCGAATAATCATGCAAGATACCTGCAAGCTCTGCTTTTTTCACATCACCGTCATGAATTTCAGCTAATTTTTTGGCTGTTTCAGCAACGCGTAATGAATGTTTATAACGCTTTTCTGGCAACTTTTCTTCAATTAGCTTTATTGCTTTTTTAGTCTTCATATAATCGCTCCCTCTTGATATAGGCTTCAACTTGTTTAGGAACTAATACTTCAATGGGTTGTTGATGCTTGATGCGCGCTCTAATCATCGAAGAACTGATATCTATCCGGGGAATTTGGACCTCCAACATTCCCGCTTCCACCTCTTGTTTTTCTTTACCTCTATTAACCACTACAAATGTCACGAGTTCTTTCAATGCGTCAATTTGATACCATTTATCCAACTGGTCGTATTGATCTGTGCCGATGACGAAGTAAATCACGGCATCTCCCCATTCTTCTTTTAAGTCCCGTATAGTGTCGTACGTATAGCTTTCACCTTTACGTTCAATTTCTGCCAAGCAGATTTCCCCAAATCCTAAATCTGATGCAGCAAGCTCTAACATATTAATACGATGTTCAGTATTCAATTGAGAATCATGAGCTTTTAAAGGCGACATATAACTTGGTAAAAATAAGAAACGATCTGGACGCAGTTTATGATATACCTCGCTGGCTACTGCAGCATGAGCTGTATGGATAGGATTAAATTGACCGCCGTATAAAACGATAGAATGTGTCATATTATGGCAATTCTATTTGTTTATTTTCATCAGATTCTTTATACAACACAATCATAGAACCGATGATTTGTACTAATTCACTATCAGTAGCTTTACTTACCGCTTCAGCCAATTCTTTTTTATCATCCATATTATTTTGCAGAATATGAATCTTTATTAATTCACGATTCTCTAATATTTCATTTAACTGCTCAATCATGTTTTCATTAATTCCTGACTTTCCAATTTGAAAAGTTGGCGTCACATGATGTGCTTTACTTCTTAAAAATCTCTTTTGTTTTCCCGTTAACATTTAATCTCTCCTTTTTAAGTGTTCCAGAACTGTTTCTTTCATCACATTGATATCCGCTGTTTGGCCTGTCCATATATTAAAACTTTCAGCACCTTGATTGACGAACATATCTAAACCATTATAAACTGGATTACCTTTAGCTTCAGCTAATTTCAAAATTGGCGTTTTAGCTGGAATATACACAATATCGCTTACTAACGTATCTGGAGCAAGTTGGTCTAAACTGATTACAACATCTTGATTATCGCTCATTCCTGCTGGCGTTGTATTAATAACGATATCAAATGCATTTAGTTGCTTTTCTGCTTCTTTCAACGATATCGTATTGACACTTAAATCCCAAGAATCAAAGCGCGACATTGTGCGATTTGCTACAGTAAGTTGCTGTTCTACCACTTGATTTAAAGCCGCAGCCAAACCTTTGCTCGCTCCTCCTGCCCCCAGCAGCAAGATTTGTGCATCTTTTAAATTTGGATAAACACGTTCTAAGCCTTTAACATAACCGAGACCGTCAGTATTATATCCAATCCATTTGCCATTTTCGATTTTAACGGTATTAATTGCATCGATTGTTTGTGCATGTGTGTCTATTTCATCTAAATAAGAAATGATACGTTCTTTATGCGGTATGGTAATATTAAATCCATCTATTTCTTTTTCAGTCATAATTTCTTTAATCAAATGAAAGTGTTTAGGCGGTATATCCAATGCTTCATATGTTGCTTCAAAATCTAATGCCTCAAAGTTAGCATTATGCATTACAGGAGATAATGAATGTTGAATTGGATGCCCGATAACTGCGTATTTCATTTTCTTCACCTACATGATTGAATTTCTTAGTATTACATCAACAGATTTAGGTACATGAACTACTACTTTAGCACCTGGACCGATAGTAATAAAACCGAGACCAGAAATCATCACATCTCGTTTTTCTTTACCCGTTTCTAAACGTACCGCTTTGACATCATTCAAATCAAAATGTTCTGGGTCATTAGGCGGTGTTAAAAGAGAACCGAGTTGCGTTTTCCATAATACATCTGCTTTTTCGGTTTTAGTACGGTGTATCATCAAATTATTGGAAAAGTAGCATACGAGAGGTCTTTTTCCTCCAGAGACATAATCAATTCGTGCTAATCCGCCAAAGAATAAAGTTTGTCCTTCGTTCAACTGATAGACACGTTGTTTAATTTCTTTATTCGGCATAATCTGTTTTAATTCTTTTTCAGTAACGTAATGTGTCATTTGATGTTCTTGAATAATACCAGGTGTATCAAACATAAACGTATCATCGTCTAGAGGGATATCTATCATATCTAATGTCGTTCCAGGGAAACGAGAAGTCGTCACTACATCTTTTTCTCCTACACTTTGTTCTATCAGTTTGTTAATTAAAGTAGATTTACCGACATTAGTTGTTCCTACGATATACACATCCTCATGATTGCGATACGTATCAATTGTTTCTAATAATTCTTCAATACCGTAACCTTTATTGGCAGAAATTAAAATAACCGCTTCTGGTTCCAAACCATATTTTTTAGCTGTCTTTTTCAACCATTCTTTAACACGGCGTTTATTAATTTGTTTTGGCAACAGATCAATCTTATTCGCCGCAAGTACTACCTTTTTATTTCCGACGATACGTTTTAAAGCATGTATAAAAGAACCTTCGAAATCAAATATATCTACTACATTGACGACAAGGCCTTTTTTATCTGCCAAGTTATTTAATAAATCTAAGAAGTCTTCACTGTCCATACCGACATCTTGTACTTCATTATAATTTTTCAATCGAAAACAACGTTGACAGATAACATCTTCTTTATGCAAGCTATGTGCGGGCACATATCCTGGTTTTTTTGGATCTTCTGACTGCAGCGGTGCACCGCAACCGATACATTTTAGGGTTTCAGTCAATCAATTTTCCTCCCATTTAATATAGCCTTTTCTTTTATATCTGTGTAACAGTCTGCGTTCTATCAAGCGATTAAATCGTGTCATAAAACCATCTGTTTTTTTAACGGGTACAACCATTACAGTATACATACCGCGTCGGTTTCCACCTATCACATCTGTCATCATTTGATCACCGATGACCACTGTTTCTTCAGGCTTTAAATTCATATGTTCACATGCCCGTTTAAACGATTTGCCCATTGGTTTTCTAGCCTCAAATATATAATCAACGTTTAACGGTGTACAAAAATTAGCAACACGTTTTTGATGATTATTTGAGACGACTGTGACCTTGATATTTAAATCATTCAATTTATTGAACCAATGAATAACAGCAGGCGTAGGATCTGCTTCATCCCAACCTACTAATGTGTTATCCAAATCTGTAATGACACCTCGAATGCCAGATTGAGCTAATGCATCAAAATCAATTTGATGAATACTTTGAACGTACGCATTCGGCATACAAAGTCTGCTTAAAATTCCCATTACTGATTTCACCTTATCCTTATAAAGATTTCAACATTTCTAAAACAATGTTACTAGAAGATTGTGCTGCCTCTCCTATAAATTCATCAAATGTAATATTTGCTTCTCCATTCGCTAAATCCGATACAGCTCTAGTAATAATGAAAGGCACTTTAAATTGATAACAAGTTTGCGCAATGGCTGTGGCTTCCATTTCAACTGCCATAGCATCAGGGAAGTTTTCTTTGATTACTTTTCTTTGACTGACTTCACCGATGAAACTATCTCCGCTGACAATTAGGCCGAGTTTACCGTTCATTTCTTGTTGTTCAACCACAGATTGTGCTAGCGTTGTTAAATCATCATCTGCTGCATAAGCAAGCGGCATATTCGGAATTTGACCTAATTCATATCCGAATGCTGTTGCATCAGCATCATGATACGTAGCTTCAGTACTAATTAACACATCACCGATTTCTAGCGAATGATCTAAGGCACCTGCTGAACCTGTGTTTAAAATCACATCCGGAGAAAACGTATTAATTAATAATGTTGTCGACATCGCAGCATTCACTTTACCGATTCCACTTAAAGTCAACACGACTTCTTTATTATCAATTTGGCCTCTATAAAATTTAACATGTGCAATTGAGATTTCTTCAAGGCCCGTTATTTTTTCTTTTAATATTTGTATTTCTTCTTCCATAGCGCCAATAATACCTATCATTACTCTTTCCCCTTTCTGATTACTATCACGCTTATTTTATCATAATTTTGAACTTGCAACGACTGAAGTCAATTTTGTTGATTTACCTTTAATTTTCTTTCGCACAAAAAAAGTTGACGCTTTATTTTGAGTGGAAACAGCCGAAAATCTCATACAGCCTTCATCTCAAATAAAGTAACGTCAACTTTATAATGCACATTCAATTTTAGTCCTTCGTTACATTTCAGAAAGATTTGTACCTTATTGTGATTGAATATTTGTGATTTTGACTTTCATTTCAGCACCATTTGGAAGCGGTACACGTACTTCATCATCTAAATGTTTGCCGATTAAACTTTGTGCAATAGGTGATTCGTTTGAAATTTTTCCGTTGAAAGCATCCGCTTCCGCAGAACCCACGATTTGATAAACTTCTTCTTCACCATCAGGGATTTCAATAAACGTTACAGTTTTACCAATTTGCACAACATTGTTATCACCTGTATCTTCGATAATCAACGCATTTCTGATCATATGTTCAATACGTTGGATGTCTTGTTCGATAAATCCTTGTTCATCTTTCGCAGCATCGTACTCTGAGTTCTCAGACAAGTCACCAAAAGAACGTGCAACTTTAATTTTTTCTACGACTTCTGGACGTTTGACAGTCTTTAATTCTTCTAATTCTTGTTCTAGCTTCTCAAAGCCTTCTTGTGTCATTGGATATTGTTTTTGGTTTTCCATATTAGCATCTTCCTTTACTCAAAAGTTACAGTTGATTGTTAATCAATGATTGGATTTTAGTTGTCATTATGTCGATAGCCACTTTATTACTGCCGCCTTCAGGAATAATAATATCCGCATACCGCTTTGTCGGCTCGATAAATTGATTATGCATCGGACGTACAACAGTAAGGTATTGTTCGATTACCGACTCCATAGAACGTCCGCGCTCTTTCGTATCACGCATCAAACGTCTTAAGATACGTAAATCTGCATCTGTGTCGACATAAATCTTTACATCCATTAAATCTCTTAAAGTTTTGTTTTCTAGTGCAAATATTCCTTCTACGATAATAACATCTTTAGGTTGAAATGCAATGGTTTCAGAACTTCTTGTATGATTAACATAATCATATGTCGGTACTTCCACAGAATTCCCATTGCGTAAATCCATTAAATTTTGAATTAATAAATCATTATCGAAAGCAAACGGATGATCATAGTTTGTTTTCAAACGTTCTTCAAAAGTTAAATGGGATTGGTCCTTATAATAGTAGTCTTGAGCAATTAATGCAACACTATGGCCTTCTAAATTGTGCAATATTTCATTGGTAACAGATGTTTTACCTGAACCTGATCCGCCTGCGATACCGATAATCGTTGTTGGATTCATGATTATACTTCCTTTCGCATCATGTTGTTAGGATAAATAGGATGGTCTACTTTGAATTGAACAATTTGAAGCGGATGACGAGCAGCGTCTAATTCGTTACCTTCTTCATCATAAATTGTTTCAACGATTTGTTTGAATCCATCTATCTCAGGTCCAAAGAATTCTACTTCTTGTCCTGGTTTAAAATGATTACGTTGTTGGATAGTCGCAATGTGTGTGGTTTCGTCATAGTCTAATACTAAGCCGCAAAAATCATAAGGCGATTTCTTATTAGATTCATTGCCGAACATCTGTTGTTGGTATCCTGGTGTACCTTCAAAGAATGAAGAAGCTGTATCTCTATTGGCACACTTATCGAGCTCAATCAACCACTCAGGTTTTATTTTGAAATTTTCAGGGTCTGCAGCGTAAGCATCGATAACTTTACGATATACGGAAACAACTGTTGCAATGTAGTGAATAGATTTCATACGTCCTTCGATTTTTAAAGAATCAATCCCTAAATCCATCATATCGGGAATCGATTCAATTAATTTTAAATCTTTAGGACTCATTGCAAAAGGAGTAACATCTCCATCTTTATATAATAAATCCAATTCGCCGTCTTCATCTACTTCCAACAAATCGTAATCCCAACGGCAACTTTGGCAACATCCGCCTCTGTTGGAATCACGTGCCGTCATATGATTACTTAGAGTACAACGACCAGAATAAGCAATACACATTGCGCCATGTATAAAGGCTTCAATTTCAATATCTACCTTTTCCTTCATTTCCTTCATTTCCATTGCACCCGTTTCACGAGCAAGCACTACACGATCTAATCCCTCTTCTTTCCAATACTCTATTGCTTTATAATTGCTGAGTGATTGTTGTGTTGAGAGATGTATTTCTAACTTTGGTGCTACTGTTTTACATGTTTCAATAATTAACGGATCTGCAACGATAATACCTGTAGCACCTGTAGCTTCAAGGTTCTTCAAGTAATTTTCCAAACCGTCCATATTTTCATCATGTGCAATAATATTAGTAGTAACGTAAATTTTCGCCCCATATTTATCGGCGAATTCAACGCCTTCTTTGATTTCTTCCATTGTAAAGTTATCAGCATTAGAACGTAATCCGTATTCTTGTCCGCCTAAGAACACCGCATCCGCTCCATAATGTACTGCAATTTTTAATTTTTCTAAGTTGCCGGCAGGTGCCAGCAATTCAGGTTTCTTCATTTGGCTTTTTGATTTTGATTCATCTTTTTTAGCTTGAGTAATCAAGATATAGCCTCCTTAATAAACTGTGTGTTTGAATAAGAATCCTTCATCAAACGGTCGATGTTCAGGTTGGATAGCCTCAATCGGGTCCACGAGCATGAATTTTTCATCTTCATAGGCTTCAGGGTCTTCTTGGTATAAGTCGATAGCTTCTCTGTATTGTTCAGTACATACATTAATGTATTCTTCACTGTGCAATACACCATCTATCTTCAGGCTATCGATCCCCGCTTCCAACAACGGATCTAATTCTTCAATCAAACATATATCGTTTGGCGACATAATATGTGTCCCATTATAATCTTCAAATACTGGATATTGATTTTCACGTTCTTCATCATATAACAATAAATCTTTGCCTGAATCTTGACGTTGAATTTTCATTTGACGATCTTGGAAAGTATAGTAATTACCGAGCAGCATACGTTTTGATTGGAACATACAAGTCATCCCGTGGACTTGTACTTCTATTTCTACCTCAGCATGTGCTTTAATATTCAAAATTTCTTCCAAACTCAGCTCACG